>NZ_VTXF01000045.1:0-34639 GCF_013114585.1 Vibrio sp. 99K-1 | reverse complement strand
TTGTAAGGCATGATTTTTTAACTGGAAACGAAGATAGATGGCTATGATAAAGTAAGGCACGCTCAAATCAAAATTGATGATTTAATGAGCGCGTCAACAAAGCCGACTGTCAGCGTTGGAAAAAGATCGCTTGAGAGAAAGCAACCGACTTGAAGCTTGCACAATTAGTGGCTCTCATGAGCGAGTTCTGCAGTCAATTAAACGAATGATCCACATTTAGATGATGAAATAAAAGACATTGAATGTGAAATTGACATCATCATTTCGGCTTGTCCCGTTATGAATAAAAACCATGATTTACTAATGAGTGTTGTAGGTATAAGAAAGGTGATGCCGAGAAAGCTGGTGTACTTATTTTCAGCTAAGATCTTCTCAACAGCCAAGCAAGCGGCAGCATTTGTAGGTCTTACGCCAAGCAAATGAGTCTGGCTCATTTAAAGGTAGAACCACATTGAGCGAAATTGGCCCATCTTGAATTCGGTCAAAAATCTTTTTGGCCGCGGTTAGCGTTGGTAAATACAATCCCTATATCAAAGCACAAAAAAGCAACTCGTTAGTCGCTGGTAAAGCAAAAAAGCAAGCGTTAGGTGCTGCTATGAGAAAGCTAATTCAAATATGTTTTGGCGTTATAAAAAATCAGACAAGATATCAGTCTGAATTAACTTTAACTTAAGTTTGTGGTTGCTTCAGAGATATGGTATCTACAATCCAATTAAATTCCTAAAACTGTCGCGAATGTGGACTTTTCTTTACACTAAAACTTATATGCATTTTATGTCATATCTGTTCTTTGCATATATGTTTATGAAGGGAACACCACAAAACAATAAAGGAAATTCAATGAAAGTAATCTTATCTAACCTTGGGCTTGCGATAATATGGTTCTTTTCTTCGCTCGTTAATGCACAACCGCACCTTTTCGTTCAACCAGATCTTCCGGTTATTGCCGATGAAGTGAAACATCAGTTGTCGAACCAAGAGCTGGTTGATACATCGGCTGGTATACGCACACTGCAACTTGAACACGCTGATTCGTCATTCATCAAGCTTCACTTCAAGTCTCTTACTGTACCGAAAGGCAGCGTGTTACGTCTTAAGTCAAACACCAGTAGTGAGGGTGTGGAGTATCGTGACAGCCAAATAGATTGGTTCGCTCAATCGATTTCCAATGATTCTGTCGTCATTGAATCAATCTCCAATTCAAACGGACAGCATGTTCAGTTTGAAATTGATTACTACATGGCAGGTAAAATTGCAGACAAAGAGGCCTTATCGACGCTATCGACTTGTGGCGTGAATGAACGCAAAGATGTTGCTTGCTGGGAAGACTCTCACGCAGACAAAGTAGCTTGGGCAACGCCTGTTGCAAGGCTGCTCATTAATGGTCGCAGCTTGTGTACCGCTTGGCGTGTGGGGCCAGACAACCATATGTTCACTAATAACCACTGTGTCGCATCAGAGTCTGAGTTGAGAAATACCGAGGTATGGTTTAACTATCAGCGTCGCACGTGTGATGGTTCTATGGCGACAATGGTTAAAGTGATGGGAAATAAAATACTCAGCACGGATTATAATTTGGATTACACGCTTTTCACTGTTGATGATTTCTCCAAAATAGCGTCGTTTGGTTACCTAGGTTTGGATGCCGAAGAGCCGATGTTCGGTGATGGAATTTATATTCCTCAACACGGATCGGGTAATCCGAAAGAGTTGGCCATTGAGAGCGATCAAAATGGCTCAGGATTGTGTCAGATCGATGTGGCTTCAGCGAATGGACGAGGGTCAAATACGGATACTGGTTATTTCTGTGACACGATTGGAGGCTCGTCTGGTTCACCGGTTCTGCGAACCGATAACAACAAAGCCATTGCTTTGCATCATTTCGGAGGCTGCGAAAATCAAGGCGTGAAAATCAGTAAAATTTGGCCATTAGTGGCTTCGCATTTCAATGACGCGCTACCTAACGGCTCGGTTGGTGAGCCGAAGAATGAGATCCCAGAAGTGACTTTAGACAGTTTAGTATCCGATATCGCATTGACTTCAGGCGATAAAAAACTGTTTGTACTTAAGGCGGCGAATCGTACAGCTAGTGTTAGCGTTACGATTAAGTCTGGTGTTGGGGATGCGGACCTATACATTCGTTCAGGACAGCAGCCAACGAAAAGTGACTACGACTGTCGTCCGTATCGTTCCGGCAACTTCGAGTCTTGCGATGCACTTAAGGCTGATGAAGACCTTTACATTATGATTAACGCGTTCCGCAGTTTCTCAGGTGTGTCTTTTTCTGTTTCGCAATCTCAATAACCATATTTCACTCGAGATCTCTATTCATATAACGATCACTATCGAACGATCTTGCAGTTAGCAGATAATCCCCATCAACAACGTTGATGGGGATTTTTTATGCTTGAACAAGGCGTGTTGCTTAAATCAGTTGAACCTTTTCCAAGTCCTGTAATCTGATCCTTTATGGTAGTGATCCGCACCAGAAGTTTTGGACACTGAGTTAAGTGAGTACAATCACTAACGAGGTGAACAATGACAACTAAGAAAACACAAATCAAACATGCTCCTGAATTCAAAGCTGAAGCGCTTAAGTTAGCAGACAAAGTCGGTGTCGCTGCTGCTGCACGACAGCTATCGTTATATGAATCTCAAACCTATGGATGGCGTAAAGCCGTCAAAAAAGACGCGAAAATCAGCGATAGAGAAAGAGAACTAGCCACTGAGAATGCCAAACTCAAACGATTATTGGCTGAGCAAGCTGAAGAGCTAGATATCGTAAAAAAGGCCGCCACCTACTTCACGAAGAATCTAAAGTAGATTGCTATGAGTTTATGCTCGAACACCTGATGCAATATAGTATTGTCCGCATGGCTAAGGTGTTTGGGGTTTCTCGAGGTGGGTTTTATTATTGGATTGATAATCGCCATAAAGTCACTCAACGCAACGAGTACCGCAAGCAGCTTGACAGCAAAGTTAGAGAAGCTTTTGATGATAACAAGGAACGCGATGGTGCAAGGCGTATTCAAAAAAACTTGAAGAAAATGGAAATAAACATGATGTTAAAACCATTGCCGCGAGCATGAAGCGCCAGAGTTTAGTCGCGAAAGCCGCCCGTAAGTTCAAATGTACGACAGACAGTAAGCATAGACTTCCAGTTGCCCCGGATTTGCTTGAGCAAGACTTTAATGCGACAGCACCGAACCAAAAATGGGCTGGAGATATTACCTATCTAGAGACAAGCGAAGGTTGGATGTATTTAGCGGTTGTTATCGACTTGTACTCACGGCAAGTAGTTGGCTGGTCAATGAGCACCAGAATGACCGCGACTTTGGTCTGTGATGCGCTATCAAGGGCATTGTTCCGTAGAGGCATGCCCGAAGGGGTGATTATCCATAGTGATAGAGGCAGTCAATATTGTTCAAAAAGGCTACAGATACTTAATCTCAACCCATAACCTAAAACAAAGTATGAGTAGGAAGGGACATTGCTGGAATAACGCCTGTGTTGAAAGCTTTTTCCACTCAATGAAAGTAGAAGCCATCCAATACGAGCCGATAATGACGCGAGAAGAGATGCGCCAAGCGCTTTTTGAATATATCGAAGTTGATTATAATCGAACAAGAAGGCCCAATGCTCTTGGGCATCTAAGCCCAGTTAACTTTGAAAAACAATATGTCGTTTAATGCGGTGTCCAGTCTAACTGGAGCAGATCAGTATCGTCGAAACCGCGAAAGCCAACGGCCTTATCCTCTATGACCACATGGTCAAGTGCATGAAAGAACTGGCGAAAGCCTGCTCTACTCTACACATTTTCAGGGTGTGCATTTCCCCTACCTACCAAAAGTTATCCATTTTCTAATGCAGTTCGTCGTAAACCCCGTGTTGTATTACGGGTAAATTCCACAGAACTCTTTTGTTTCACGACTTCAGTTTGAGACTTTTGTGGTAATATCGTAACAAATACAGAGAGTGAAGATTCAAGTGGAATTAGCTACATCAGAATTGCAAAACCAATCCCTACTTTGGGGTGAGTCGTCAGCAGAAAAAGGCGAAGTATTTACAAAACCAGAGATAGTAGATTTAATGCTTATCGCATCTGGTGTCGTGGATGATCTGACTTCAGTAGGTACACGAATTCTCGAGCCTTCATGTGGTCAAGGGGAATTTATAATTGCCATCGCGAAGCGTATCAAACTCAACTACGAGAGAGTAAACGTAAAACTGCCCTTAGTTCAATTAGTTAATCTAATAAAGGCATATGACATATCTTCTAGCAACATAGACATTGCAAAGAGCAATGTTAGAGCTGTTTTGAGTAGTATTTATACCTCTCAAGAGCTTGATGTAGTTTTAAAAACTTGGTTTATTCACGCAGATTTCCTATTAACGGGTTTCGACGAAAAGTTTACTCATATAGTTGGTAATCCACCTTACATCAGAATCGAAACTATTCCGACGGCCTTATTAGCGGAGTATCGAAACCGTTTTATTACTATGATTGAGCGCGCTGATATCTACATAGCGTTTTATGAGAAGTGCTTAGATCTTCTGTCAAATAATGGAGTTTTATCATTTATTTGTACTGATAGATGGACTAAGAACCGATATGGTGCAGGTTTGCGTAGTAAGATCGCCAAGAGCTTTCAGCTAGATTTGTTTATAGATCTCTACGGCCAAAATGCGTTCACGTCTGACGTCATGACTTATCCAGCAATCACACAGCTTTCAAAAAATAAACAAAAACGAACTTGTGTACTACATAACCCCAATGTAACTTTTGATTTTTCCAATAACGTTCGACAGTGTTTAACCAATGCTAAAGTAAACACTGTGGACGGTGCTGAGCTTATTGTTCGTAATGACCTTGTAAAGGACGATAAGCCATGGCTGTTTGGTTCGTCTGATGAACTCGAAATGCTTTCACGCCTTGAGAGGGAGTTTCCTACTTTAGAGGAAACTGGTTGCTCAGTTTATATCGGTGCGGCTACTGGTAGTAACAAAGTATATATTGTTGATAAAGACTTTAATATTGAAGCAAGTAGAAAGATACCAGTTATCACCGCTAAAGAGCTGAAATCTGGTGTTATCGAGAGCAACACTAATTGTATTATCAATACTTATGACGACAATGGTGTAATTGAACTAGAGCAATATCCTCTCTTAAGAGATTATTTCTTACAGTTTGAAGAAACATTGAAAGGTCGCCACATAGCTAAGATGGCACCATTGCACTGGTTCAAAACGATTGATCGTGTGTATCCAGAACGCGCGGCTGCACAAAAGTTGTTAATACCTGATATTAAGTCAGATCTTTCAGTTATTTTTGATGACGGCTCTTACCATCCTAATAACTCAATTTATTATGTATGCGCCGATACTTGGAACTTATATGCTCTAAGGGCTGTCCTTTTATCTGGCATTGGGCAGATGTTCGTTCAGGTATATTCCACAAAAATATCTGGTGGTAATCTCCGATTTCAAGCTCAACACTTGAGGAAGATACGCTTACCTACCTGGGATGATATTGATTCTTGTATCCAAACTGAGTTAACAAGGATTGGTAGAAGTGAAGACACTGAAGAAGCTAAGGTTTTAGTCGCACGAATTTACTCTATGAACGAAAAAGAAAAACAAATACTTGGAATATAAATGAAACAAGATATTCAAAAAGCCACCAAACTATTTTGGGATGTACGCAAAGCTAAAGGTGTAAGAAGTGGAAAAACACTCGATGGCTTTCGCGATGTTATACAAAGCGTTGTTGAAAGTTCCGGTTTAGAAAATGTTTCAATTTGCGTAGGTAAAAATGACTCACAACTACCCGGCTATTTCCGCCCTCACAAGTCTTGGGACGTTGTTATATTGTCAGATAATAAACTGGTAGCAGCGATTGAGCTTAAATCTCAAGTCGGTTCTATTGGTAATAACTTCAACAACCGGGCAGAAGAAGTTTTAGGGAGTGGCATTGATTTGTTTACTGCTGTTCAAGAAGAGGCTTTTGGTGGTGATGCTGAAGTATTCCGTGGCTATTTGATTCTTGTCGAGGATTCAGAACAAACTAGGAAATCGGCAAAAGTTAACATGAGCCACTTTCAAGTGATGCCGGGATTCTTGAACGATGAAACCGAGCGCACTGCACATCAACGAAATAAAAAGGGTGTCTACTCGCCAATTGCAGGCGTTTCGTACCTGAAGCGTTATGACATGTTGTGTAAGCGCTTAGTATTGAAGAGCCTATATACGGCTACAGGTTTAGTTCTCTTAGATATGGAGAACAAAGGAGATTATCGCGACTACACATCTCAGACAAGTATCGAGACATTTTTGCAGAAATTAAAAAATCACTGTGATCTTCTAGCTACTTATTAATAAGAAGGCTCCATTCGGAGCCTTTTTTCCTACACAATTCTCTTTAATACTCTCGCATACTTCAGAATCTGGTGAGCTACATTTGAAGCGCCTAACTCAAATAATGCAACGCCTATCAACACTTGTTGAGCAGTAACCAGCTGGCCAGTTCGAAGCTCCAAGCTATCATGTCTCATCACGAAGTTTTCCCAACCATCGCAGATGTCAGATAACAATATAGTTTGTCAGTTCACTTGGCGGAGGTGGATGTGAGCCTAGCATATATGATCACAAAATTTTCTTCGATTTTCCGAAATGATAATTGCCTCGAAATCACTTAGATTAAATACTCATTCACATAATGTTAATTTGCACTAAAGTAAGCCGTATAGCTCTAAATTAGCATGCTTACTGACACTGACACTGACACTGACACTGACACTGACACTGACACTGACACTGAAATGTCCAAATATCATTTAACCTAGTTCTTACTCAGTCGGCCTTGCCGGTTAATCATTGTAGCAATGATTAAGGGTCTTTATTTGATGAATGACCATTAGCGGTTAGGGTGTTAATTATATTAACACCGTTGTGAAAAGTGCTTGGCCGGAGACATGTGCTTACCAAGAACGGCTGCAATAATTATGTGATCTTGTTTCTGGATGTAATAAATCACATGGCGCTTTAAAGGAAAACGGAAGTAGTTTTGGCCCACCTCAGAAACCTCTATGCCGAGCAACTTGTTGTTCGCCAGTAATTCCATTGATTGCTTTAGTTCTGAAAAGTAAGTAGTCCATTGTGCTTGCCCCCATCGCTCTAATGTATAGCGACGAATCTCAATCAGATCAGATTGCGCTGAAGAAGAGAGCTTATAGTGCGTCATTAATCAAACTTTCCTTGGTTAAGTGCATTCATGAAATCGTCACCGTCGACTAGTTTATCTGATAGAGCATCGGCTTCTGCTTGTTCGAAGCGTGATTTCACCACCATCAATTTCAGTGCTTCAAGTTGTTCATATTCTTCACAAGACATCATCACCGCAACGGGTGAACCATTCTTATTAATTTGTATAGGTTCACGTTGAACTTTCATCAGTAAGTCGCCAAATTTGGTTTTAGCTGTATTCGCAGTAAGTGATTGCATAATATTCCCCTTTTCGCTCATTATAAACGAATCGAACGATTTAACCAATTTGTATGATTCTGTGATTGGAGGTAATCTAATGTAGTGTCCATAAAGGTGTAACTTTATGGACATTGCTCACAATCATCTAATAACTGTTCAGTTAGTCTTTATAATTTAAAGTGAACATGTACACTTGTGTATCAATATCTTTTAGTTCACTTTTAGGCCATTTTATGAAAATTGGTTATGCTCGTGTTAGCACCCAAGACCAAACGCTCGATGTTCAACTTGAACAGCTTAAACGTATTGGTTGTGACAAAATTTACCAAGAGCAAGCGAGCGGTAAATCCTCTAATAGAGAACAGCTTAATCTGTTGCTTGATTTTGCCAGGGAGGGAGATGTTATTCATGTTACCAAAGTCGACCGCATTGCTCGAAATACCATTGATGCTTTGCAAATTGCCGATCAGCTAGCGCAAAAGAAAGCGGGTTTGGTGTTTCATGATTTGGGCGATTTAGATATCAATAGCGATGTAGGTAGAGTCATTTACACGACCATATCGGCGTTTGCTGAAATGGAAAGAAAACGAATATTACAGCGTTGTAATGAAGGCCGAGAGCGTGCTCGCTCTGAAGGGAGGCATCTTGGCCGATTTCCTAATAAGACGCTTCATACGCGTATTAAAGAGCTTGCAAACCAAGGAATGAACAAGCACGCGATCAGTAAAGAGTTAGAGTGCAGTAGGACCACTGTCTATAAGGTTTTAGGAAAAAATATCTCTCTTTAGAATCGCGAATAAAGTTGTTCTTTAAATGAGTAAAGAGCTGACTGACGTTGCTTCGCTCTGTCGGCTTCATACTGACTCTACATGCAAGCATATAGCAGCCAGCACGAACCTATCCCTTGATGAAATAAATTTTCAGAATTTTAATTTAATTATTGTTGCAATGATTAAGAGGCAGAGAGAATGAAAAAAGCAAGAATGAGCCAGGTTCAGAAAGAGGTCTTAAGATGTTTGGCCAAGGCGTTCATCAAAGGAATAAAAGAAGGTAAGTCAACCGTCATCAACCTGGCCGTCAATCAAGTGCTTGGGAGAGATATTCACCCAAACAACTTCCGAGTTTCATGTAAAGCTCTTGAAGAGTGCGGACTGGTCATGCGCAAAAAAGTGGAGCTAGATTGGTACATCAATATAACGTCAAAAGGGTTTGATAAGGCGCTCACTTGGCTTGATTAAACGATGCTTGAAACCAATCATCTGAAACACGTTTTTGGACAGAAATGAGCTATAGCTTCAGCTAAATTAGCAATTCATGGATAACTAATAGTATGGGAAGTAGCTAAGTTTAATGCCCCTGTTTTGATAGCGCAGGTGACGTCCATTACTACCAACGATGATGCTCAACATAATCATCGAATAAATGTATTGCTTTTGTTAATCATCTATTTTAATTTAAAAAAATGACGCTAATAACTACTTCCACTCAAACTCTATGTTGTTGCTGTAAATACCTTATTTACGGCCGTTTTCGTGTAGCTATTACGTAGCAAACCTATCGCACTATTACCTAGGCCGTTGATGTTTTCATCCACGGCCTTTTTGTATTTATAAGGATATGATTTATGACCCAACCGACACTCCAGCTCTTTAATACCCTTAATAGAACACTGAGTCCGTTTTATACGATTCAACCCCGTAAGGTTGGCCTTTATGCATGTGGCCCAACCGTTTATGACTATGCACATGTCGGTAATCTACGTACCTATTTGTTCGTTGACGTCCTAAAACGCGTACTACAGATCAATGGGTATCAAGTTAATCATGTCATGAACATAACCGATGTCGGACATCTAGTATCAGATGGTGACACTGGAGAAGACAAGATGGAGAAAGGTGCACGCAAACAAGAAAAATCAGCTTGGGATATTGCTACTTTTTTTGAAGACGCATTTTTTACTGATCTTGAAAGGCTTAACATTCTCAAACCTTCTATCACTTGCCGAGCAACTGATCATATTCAAGAGCAGATTTCGTTTATTCAGTCACTCGAAGCTAAAGGCTATACCTATCAAACCAGTGATGGTATTTATTTTGATACAGAGAAGTTACCCGACTACGGAAAGCTTGCGCGATTAGATATGGAAGGTTTGGAAGCTGGCATTCGCGTTGATATGGCGGAGAAAAAGCATCCTACAGATTTTGCACTATGGAAATTCACTGGCGAACAGAAACGGCAAATGGAGTGGACAAGTCCATGGGGAAATGGCTTCCCAGGGTGGCATATTGAATGTTCAGCGATGGCAGAGAAGTACTTGGGAGAAACCTTCGATATACATATCGGTGGTGAAGATCACATTCCTATACACCACACCAATGAAATTGCACAATGCCAAGCTAAAAACGGACATGTACAAGCAAACTTTTGGTTGCATGGTTACTTCTTAAATATTAACAATGAGAAAATATCTAAGTCGGGTTCTACACTGCGTTTAGAAAGCCTAATCGACAAAGGTTATGATCCTTTAGCTTATCGTTATTTAACCTTAACCAGTCACTATCGTAGCCAGCTCAGTTTTACTTGGGAAGGGTTGAATGGCGCACAAAAGGCACTGCGTAGATTAAGAAAGAAAATCACTGATATGCCTGACGGTGGTAACGTTGACAACCAGTTCAAAGCTGAATTTCTTGCACGTATCAACCGCGATTTAAATATGCCGCAAGCACTCGCCTTATTATGGGAGGTCACTGATAGTTCCATAGAGCCTGCCAATAAAAAAGCGACACTACTTTATTTTGATCAAGTATTTGGCCTTAACCTTGATAAGGTTGAACAGTTAACAATCCCCAAACAAGTTCAACAGCTCGCTGAACAACGTCAATGTTTGAAAGAACAGGGGCGATATGATGAAGCAGACACAATCCGAGAGCAAATTCGAGCTTTGGGATATCAAGTTAACGATAGTACTAATCAATCGAGTGTAACCAAGTTACTTTAATTAAAATCACCCGTTTTACCGAATAAGAGGTTAGCAATCGCCTCTTATTTCTGGGTTATGGGCTGGTTTGAGCTTACACCGTAATTCATAAGGCTCGTATTAGAAAAAGTCGGCCAAAATTGTGATAATGAAAGCCACAGTGTTATTAATTAAGCTTATATTGGGGCACAGGCTTTTCAGAAGAAAAGCCTGCTTCATTGAAAAGCCTGCTTCAGATCCTGTCAGCAGTCTGTTTTCTCAGACAACCTCAGAGCGTCTTCTAGCTCAACGCCAAGGTATCGAATTGTGTTATCTAGCTTCGAATGTCCAAGTAAAATCTGTACGGCCCTGATGTTTTTCGTTCTGGCATATATTAACGTGGCTTTGGTGCGGCGCATGGAATGAGTGCCGTAATAGTCAGCATTCAGTCCCAGTTTTGCAGCCCAGTTCCTGATAATTGAACGATAGAATGAGTAGCTGATAGGTTGCCCAAAGCGTCGGCTACTCGGGAATAGAAAACTGCTTGCCTCTAGCGATGCTGAAAAAATCCATCGGCTAATACTTTGCTGTGTTCTTGGAGTAATCTCATAGTGGACATCAGTGCCAGTTTTTTGCTGGATGCACTGAACCCTTTCATAGATAACTCCTTGCGAAGAAACATCGTAAACGTGTAGCTTTAGTAAATCACTTGCTCTTAACTTGCTATCTATAGCTAGGTTCAGTAGTGCGAGCTGCATCAGATCATTTTCAATCTCCAGCCTAGTTCTGATCCGCCAGATCTCTTCAAGCTTAAATGGCCTTTTGATGCCACTGCATTTTCCAGAAGATAACTTTCTCATGATGACCTCCTCTCTGTGTTTTTGGTCAACATGAAGTTTGGCAGTCACATTTAGTAGGGTTTAGGAAGCTCTGAAACGTCGGTGGACATTTCCGAGTTACAGTTCTCGCTAATTTAGTTTATGGCGAATTATCAGAAGTATTGCAAAACCTCTAATCGAGAGGCCCCATTACACATCACAAGAAGGCCATCCATTCCAATCATCATAGTCTTTGATTGGATTGGTCGGGAGATGAACGGCAAGTCCATCACCTTTGATTATATCTAGGAAATCACAGTAGGACTCATACGTTGAGAACTCGGCTTTTTTTAGAAACTTTAGAAACCTTCCTCTGTGTATTACTTGGTTTAAGTCTAGCTCTGTAGGTATAAGCAGAGACTCAAAAATATCCAGCTTGGCAACAATGTCTTCTGGATACTCATCTTCAAAGCTTTCAACTTGTTCGCTTTCAATTTTTTTGGATAGCTTAAGTATTTCTTTCCAAGTGAGACCGTAGATGTGTTCTGGTGCTTCAGGCATATCAAGTGACATCACCGCCCCCCATAAATTTTCGTCAAACCACTCCATGTAGTCTCTTTGAGAATTAATTGAACGTTGGGCTAAGACTTCTATGAACTCATCCAGAGAACAGTAATCCCTTTCATCCATTGGTTCGGGCATGTGATGAACAATCAGTTCATCGGCCTCTTTCCAAATATCGATCCAATCTTTATTGTAAAATGCGCTTGGAACTTCTGGTAAGAGGTAATCTTTTAGGCTTTCGAAATTTTCATCAGACCACGCTTCATATTTAATTTGCGATTGTATATTTCGGAACTTTATGATTTGTAGAAATTTTGCGTAACTGCACCTTTCTTCGAGTGCCTCTCCCTCATTTTCAACTGACTTGATGTTGTCATATGCTAGTAGCCCCCCACCTGACCTGCTAGCAATTAGTTGACCTAGTGTTTCTTCATAACAATCAACTTTAAGTGCTAATATTCCCTGCGCTTCTTCGTTGAGGTCTTCGAACCGAACTAGACCAAATCCTATTCTATCTAGCATATGTGTGAACTTTCGGTCTGCTTCTTCAAGATATACTGCATCCCAATTTAAACCATTACGAAATTCATTTAACAGGTCTTTCTTGTGTCGTACCAACAATCGTTCTTTTAAAGTAAAAAAGCGATCGTTGAATAATGGGAGTAAGTCATTTGTCAGTAGCTGATTACACTCCATGCATGACACAACGAGGATCAAGTCAATATCTCTTCTTGTTACATACAGTTGAGCAGTTGTAAGTGCAGGAACGTGGTCAATGGATAAATCCACATCCGTACCACAGTACTGGCAGACTTCAGCTTCCATTACAGGATATTTCTTAGTGTAAAGTTGGTGATAGATCGCATGTGCTTGTTTTCGATTCACTCTAATGTTCCCTGTACAAAAATAGCTAATAGGAGATACCTCAACTGTTAGCAGGTTACATCTATAAGAGAAATAGGGTCAAATTTTGTAGCTAGCATTGTCTTTAACTTAAGAGATAAAACGAAATGGGGCAGATCTGCGTTACGGTGATCTACCCCTTCAGCACGGATTTGGACATAAACGTTTTAGTGGCCATCAACAATTAGACAAAAACGCATAACTTGATGTATCGAAAACTGTCTAAAGATCTAAAATGTCACATAATGAAACTGGTACAATATCCCTATTATATTAGTCGGGATAACTTGATGTTTAAGAGCATAAAATCAATAAAGAACTTCGGTATCTTCAAAAACACCAAAATGAATGGTGGTCAACCATTTCTGCAGTTTAATCTGATATATGGATTTAACTATTCGGGAAAGACGACGCTCTCACGTATCTTCAGAGCTATGCAGCAAGGATACGTTCATGAAGACTTTGCTACTGCAAATTTTACGGTTGATCGCTATGAACAGGCGCCTGTATCAAGTGCTGCGTTAATTCCTATAACAAACCTCCGTGTCTTCAATTCTGATTACATCAAAGACAACGTTAATTTTGTAGATTCAAGCGTGAACCCAGTACTCATAGTCGGTGAACGTAATATTGAATTAGAGGATGAGCTTAAACAGCTTGAAGAAGTTTTAATCCCCGCAGAACAAGATGGGTGGGAGCAACTAAAAGGCTTGGCTGAAAACAAAGATAAAGAAAAAAATCAACGCCTTCAAGATGTTGCTAAGTTGGTAAACACTTTAAGTGTTCTTGGTAACTCTAAATTTGACATCCGCGGTGTAAGAACATTGTTATCACAGGTTTCATCAGAAGACCTCAAGACTGACAAAGAACGGTTGCAACTTGAAGAAACAGCCCGCTTACAAAAATCAGATCTCATCAGTAATCCTACTATTAGTGTACAGAACACATCAGCCTTACTAGACCAAGTTCAGACAATTTTAGCCGAATCGGTTACCCGCACGACTATTGAAGAGTTAGAAGCCAACGTAGGGCTGCGTAAGTGGGTCGAAGATGGTATCAAGCATCATGGTGAAGCAACAACTTGCCAATTCTGTAAGAGTCCATTGGAACAAGTTAGGCTAAATGAGCTAAATGCCTATTTTTCAGACTCTTACAAAGCACTTTCAGCAAAAATCAACGCTGCTATCAAACAAGTAGCAACCATCAAACTAACGTATTCTGTCCCTAAAACAACGAGCCTATACTCTGATTTAATTATCAACTTCGAACAGTTAATGGAGAAGATCCCTCAGCTTGAAGAACAGGTTGAGCAGGTAAAAAAACGTCTACTAGAGATGTTAGAAGATAAACGTAACCGTATGGAAGAAGTTGTACCGTTTTCGCAATCAGATTACCTAATGCCAATCACCTCAGATCTGCTTGAGCAACTCAAAATTCCAATAGGTGAACACAACAGACGGTCAAGAGAACATAGTAAAGAACAAACAGCAGCCCGAGATGCAATTAAACGGCATTTTGTTTATGTAGAAACTATGGAATATAACCATGCTAAAGCCAGCGAAGAGGTTGTTGCATTACAAAAACAACAAGGAGAATTAGAAGGTGAATTATGTCGCTTAAATGATCGTGTGATGGAAATCAAAGCAGCCCTTCGAAACGTTAAACAAGGTGCTGACAACCTAAATGATAACCTTCGACTTTATTTTGGTAAGACAGATATTGAAATTCAACCTGTTGGTAAAACCTACCAGTTCATGCGTGAAGGAAGGCCAGCAAAACATCTATCTGATGGAGAGCGCACTGCTATCGCCTTTGCATATTTCATCACTGAACTAGACGATGAATCCTTGAAGGACACGAAACCGATTGTGTACTTGGATGATCCGATCTGTAGTTTAGATTCGAACCATATCTACAATGTTCTTGGTATTATCAAAGATAAATTGAATCATGACAAAGTAGAGCAGTTGTTCATATCAACACATAATTTCGAGTTTTTCAATTTGGTGAAGACATGGTTTGATTACTACAAACTGGTGAAGCGTGGCGATGACGTTAAGCCTAAACGTGCTGAGTTCTACTTGGTCAATCGTAAGCAGAATGCATCAACAGTGGAACAGTTACCTAAAAATCTAAAAGACCACAAATCTGAATACGCTTACTTGATAGCGAAAATCAAAGAAGCAGTCCGAAATCCTGAGCAATTTGATGCGATATCAGTTCAAGCATACGTACGAAAGATATTAGAAGTCTATTTTACGTTCAGGTTCAATAAACCATTCCGAGCTAATAACAACAGTTTCTTAGAGCAGCACTTATTGAAAGATATAGAGAATGCTTCCATTAAAGCGACAACGCTTTATGAATTCATCAATGAAAGAAGTCATGCACAATCTATATCCTTTGGCGTTGAGCTGCCTGATGCCTTACAAGCACAATTACAGGGGGTTTGGCACATTATTGATGAAGCAATTCGTACGAATGATAAACCACACTACGAAGCATATTACGTTTAGTTAGTACCCATACCTATCTTTAGAAAGCCACTAACCGAAATGTTGGTGGCTTTGAAGTAAGGAATTTTCTCATTCCTGTAAATACGCCAAATGCATGAGCCAAGTTTGGTCACATTAAGGTTTACCGAAGTTAGGTTCTGTAGGTTGCTAGCACGTTTTGGGGCAAACTCATGTTACGTGCCTAGTTAAAACTGTTCTGGACACTATGCCATCACCTTTATTGCTCCACCAGTTAGGGAGGCTCATGTGAAAAAGCACGCCAGTATTGCATGAGTTGTCTGGCCTAAAGTTGCTGAGAAGAACTATTATCAGTTACCGTTGATAGTCATTGAAAACACACCTGACAGTCTTTAAGTGCGATTTATAGTTAGCTATTGGCTTAGACAAATTAAAACCACTGAAGCTTTGTATGAGTTGCTCTTTCGTAGCAATATAGAAAGGCTTTAGCTCAGGACTTTTTTTTGCCATTTCTTTGCCAAGTACCCCAAGGATTCCGTCGCTGGCCTTCAGATAGCTTTTATTGGTCTTCCATACTCCCAAAGGAGTCATGACTATTAGGTGGGAATCTACAGTGATTACTTCAGGAAAGGCCGTGTTGTACGTTACAAAGCTAAATAGTTGAACCACCTCTTTTACTTCGTTTTCGGTCAATGTAAAACACTCACTACTACCAGAAAATTTAAACTGGGGTGTATATGATTTTCCTTTACCTCTGAGATGGTTGATTACGGTTCCTTCTAATTGGTACGCAATAGACTCTTTTCGAGTGAGGCCATACTGATCGCCTTCTAGGTACTTGCGAGCTATCGGCACTGCTACGTACTTTCCGGTGCTACTCACAGAGATATTGTAGCAACGCTTATAAGGCTGGTTGGAAACTCCCACCTTATAAAAGAACTCGTTGTTGGAGACTCCAGCGCAAGCGAGTATGTATACATAGTTCTTTTTCATTCACACCTTTGAGCTATCTTGCCAACTCGGTATCATTCAAATGATGATATCTTTTAGTACTGTCGTAAAAATTGAACAAGTTCACACCTAGTTAGTTTGAGCACCATCTTGGATGAGAAAAAGTAGGTCAAATCACTTCACTATGATTTGTGAGGTTGACCGTCGCTGACAAGGAAAGGGGCAAAAACGTGCCAGAGCCTCCATCAGCAAGGTTCTGGACAAAAACGATTTAGACCTATAGCGCTAAATCGTTTATACAAGATTAGAAAAAGTATCTTGAAACCTTAAATGCTTGTTATACCCGTCCAAACAGTATTTTTGACAGTGAATTTTGTAGGATACCCCAACTACCATCAGGATGATTTATAGGTAAAGGTAGAAGATCGTCAGATGAATAGTTTAACCAAAGTTTAATCTGATGCTCCTCTCTTTCCGCTCCCACAGAAATAGCCACATATACATCGAAAACCACACTACTAGGTGTATCACAGCGTCCCCCTAAACACTTAAATTCAAGCAACTCAAAATTATCGAATGTTTCTTTGACTTCTTTCGCTGATTTACCTCGCTGCTTCCCCACTAGATGGTACATATGGGGAACTATCTTACCCCATTGTTTTTGCTGCCAGCTTTCAAAAAAAGTATTGGCGACTTCTGATGCGCCTGTTCTTTCAATAAATAAAAGATCATTCTCACGCTTATCAAACTTCTGTAAGTAGTTCGTCAACTCTTCATTTTCTTTCGAAACATGTTGCTCAGCATCGAGCTTACGCCTTTTGTAAGACTCATCTTTTTTATCACGGTACCAAGTACGTAATACAAACAATATATTCCAACATTTAGCTGACACACTCGCATTGGCATAATTCACATCTCTGCCATGTAAGATTCCATTCCTGAAAGGAACGAATATTTCATCGAAATTTGTTTTTGTTCGACTTTTGGTCAGAAAGTTTTTTTGTAAATACGTAAAAGCATCATCATATTGACATATAGAATCCCACACGCCTATGTTCGATTCTTGGGCGAATAGCCCAAGATTGCTAATATCATTGGAGATACCATCAATAGCGATTAACAAGAGAGGGACAACTGCACCATAATTTTTCTGCAACTGTAGTTCTTTTGCATTGCTCAGAATATCTGAACGTTTTTCAAATTCTTTAGCCGTTGATAAGTGTTGCATAAAAAGGGAAAGTCCCTCATCAACCCCTTTAATCAATACATCCTCAGCTTGAGAAAACTTTTCGCTCAGAGCTAACATCACAGCCTCTTCGCAACACGCTAGCGGTAAGTAATTATTTAGCACCCAAGCCTGATCTTTAAATAATGAATTAAAACTTTTGATCACAGACAATACAGACGCATCTCGTTCAAGCTCTGTAGGTAATACCCCTAGACTTTTTAATGTATCGTACATAGTAACCAACCTATCTACGCTAGGATTATTTGATTCATTAAAGTCCATTTTTCCTCCGGTGGGTATAACGCTTTTTATACGGCTTTTAGTCGCTTTTTAATACTCCTATCATGCAGCCTTCCCAATCACAGTTCAATTGATAATCAATAGGTTAATGAGAGGTGTTGGGTATTAGATTGCAAAATGACGCATAATTTTTAAAAAGCTTACTTCGACACTCCTTCGGATAACTACAGGTAAGGAAAACGTACAATCACAGATTGTGAGTGAACTTTCACGCTGAAAAGGAATGGGGCAAAAGTGAGTTTCAGAAGCATCGTTTAATCTGATTGGTTTCAAGTGTGATCACCAAGCGATTCTGTCGTACCTTAATTACCAAACAGCATTGACGCTATAAGAGGTGGCCCAAGAAACATACCTCAGCATTCAGCCCTTATAAATAAAGAGCTGGCGACTCACATTGGACTTTTCTCTGAAATGGGCACAAAACCCCAGATACAAATACTGTGAGTATACTAACAATTGCTGATATGGCTTTTCAGATAGGAATTTTGGGAGGTATTTGATTTTTTGATAGGTAAAATCTATTGGTAATTGATACGCTATTGCGTAATATTAGACGTGTCAACACATACTGGAACTCTCTTTGAGGGTGTTGGTGTCGGAAGAGATTCCCCTAGTCAGTGAACAGGATAATCCAAGATAAAGACCAGACCAGATTTTTTATTTGTTAAAAGCACCTTTAGGGTGCTTTTTTCATATCTACTACTTTCTTTTAAGCACCGACTTTCCTTGGAGTCGTTGTGAAAGTATCCAGCTAACACGCTTGGCTTTACCCTTCGGTAGAGTTCCTTTACCCCAGTCGTCCACCTCATAAGCTGAATTGACTCTAAGTTTCAATTTATTGGTAGTGCCATTTGGTTTAGAAATACTAAAGAAGATAGCGTAATCAAATGCTTCCATGTAATGATAGGATTCGCCTTTCTTGGTCATGTAAGGCACAGCATAGTTATCGATAAGCTTATTTTTGATGAGATCCGGAAGTTCTATGCTGCGTTGGTATCTCTCATGACACCAGTATCGCCCTTCCTGCCTAAAAAGTATTGGCCCATTTTCTTTCTCATCAGTAAAGCAGTGATTGGCGTAACTAACATGTAGTTTTACTGAGTTACCATCAACCTCGATGTCATGAGAGGTACTTTGTAGATGGGTTAAGTCATAAAAGTCGCCTTCAATAGTGAAACCTTTCCAAGTCATTAACTGTCCTTAACCTTCCTCTTAGCGCTTCGCGTAAGGATTTCTCTAGCCCATTCACTAACCGATTCATGATCTTGGGCTGCAAGTTTCCACAGCGCTTTATCATTCTCTGTACATCGAATTTCTTGTTTTTTATCAAGAGTTACGTCCTGTTTAGGTCGCCCTCTTTTGCCGTTTTGAATTTTCATGATTTTTATTTTCTGTCATGACGTTATTTAAGTCAAGTCGTTTGCTTTCTATACATCAGTATGTATAGTATTTGTCATGACGTTAAATTGATCTCATATCGTAGGGAATGGAGAACATGCTTTTTGAATTTTTTGATTGGAAAGTTAAGACTGGAATAATTATTACCGTTGCTCTTATGTTAGGTAGCGTTATTAGTTTCATTATTGCGTGGACATCACCAGTACCAACGGATGCATTGTCAGCCGTAACTAAATATCTAAATTATCGTTGGTTTGCTTTCTTTGCTGTTAGCACATTGTCTATGGGAGCGGCAACAATGAAGTATCACGATAAAGCATTAAGACGCTGTTAATAGATAAAGTATGCGAAAAATAAGAGATTGGAAAATTGGTTCGACCACATTTATTCAAGACTATTTAGCGGCTAATCCAGATTCGATGATCTACGTTCCTGCTAAGGAAAATATATGGTTACAGATTCCTTCAAGCCGTGTTTTCTTGGTGAAGTTAAAGCCGGTGAGTTTGTTGATGCTTTAATCACTGTTTTTGGAACATTTAACGAGGGTGAAAAAAAATGACTGACAAATTTAAGTATTTCATAATAGTTAGCCAGGATAGTGAAGAGGTAGAGCGTTCAGAAGGGACTATTGCGTATTTTGCTAATCCAGTAGGCAAAGGTGATACAGTCTATTGGGATCATGAAAATGGGAGCTGTGGAGGTGTTATAAAAGTAGTAGAGCACCATCCTACTGTCTCTATTCTTATTGTTAAAAAAATAGACTAGAGCCCCCTGCTCTTACTAGATGTGCTTGTTTTCGTGAGCATATTAACTAATAGAAAAATGTTTATAGAAGTTATCACTCTCCTTAGTAGTGTCCCCTTACTTCTCACGATGCAGTAAAAGGTGAATGACTTCATCTTTATCTTCACTAATAATTTCAACGCGATAAATCCCTTTGGCTTGCAGTGCTTTAATTAACAATTTCAATCGATGGGTTTTCACTGTCATGGCCAATGGCTTTATTTGATTGCTGTCTTCATCAAATCCTTGCTCAACGCTTTTTTCTTTCATGTAGAGAGTGTCTCGTTCAATCTCTTTTTCTATATCTTCCAGCATCGATGGGAATTGATACTGCTCAAATAATTCCGTTAACATGATATAGAGTTCGTCAGCCTGTGAGAATTTGGCTTGATACTCGAGATTCAGTCGATTGATATCCCATAGTTTTGCTTCAAGGTTACCTGTTCCACTGCGGCCAATACTGAGCATTGTTTTTAGTTCATTTTTACATGTCGAAAACTGAGGGCACTTTACTTTTGGTTTGATGAACTTTACTAACAGCTCGTTTCTTCTTTTAGTTGTCCAAAATCCGCCTTGCTGACTCATCGTGCAATACAGTCCGAGAAGTGAATTTGTTACAAGTTCATCAAGGGCTTGATAGTGTTTAAGGTTCCGACTCATGAGTTTATTCTATCTAGATAACTGAAGCCTTAGTTTATCAGAAAAGTCGCGTCAACATCTTAGAGAGGCGTATCACGATAGTTGGAATTTGATAAAAGATCTCATAAGTTATTCGGTAGTTATCCCCTGAAATTGTGTATAAATTATGACCGATCAATTTTGCATGCAAAATCTTGTTTTTTCTTATTGACTTTTTAATGCCTTGTCCGTAGTATTAACCTTGTAATCAGGCGTTAACGCCAGTCTCAAAGGAGTAATACTAATGGGTAAAATCGTCGCGATCGGTAATGAAAAAGGAGGAGTTGGTAAGACGACTACTGTTGTTAACTTGGCTTACTACTTTTCTCATGTGCGCAGTAAAAAAGTGTTGGTTGTAGATATGGATCCGCAATGTAATTTGACGGATAAGTATTTTGACCAAAATGACGAGAGCAAAGCGAAACCCGCCTCTATCACTCGAAAAGTCGGTGAGGCGAATGTCATTTCATTCTTCGATGAAGAGTTCTATGGTGAGCCTGTCGAACTCAATTCAAATCTTCATATCTTTGGTGCTACTTTCAATATCAGCAGTCTTAACAACTGTACAAATGATGAAATTGGTTTCTTTGCTCAAAACATAAATAAACTGGCTGAACAATACGACTACGTATTTATCGACACCGCCCCTTCTGTTGGAAACCTGCAATACTCGGCCCTTATCGCGTGTGATGGTCTGTTGATTCCTACCACAGCAGAAGAAGACAGTTTTCAAGGTGTATCGAAAATTCTTAAATCTGTAGCGCGTATCAAAAGCACTTATGGTTTGGATGTATCTGTATTAGGTATGTACCTAAATATGGTGAAAAAAGTCCCTACTCAACTGCAAGATTACTTCGCTACCAAGTTGTCTGAGGATTATGGCGACCTGGTATTCAAGACTCAGGTGATCCATACAACTAGAGTTTCAGAAGCCTCAGCGTTTAAGCAAAGCATTATAGAGTACGACGCTAAAAAAGCTGAATACATCAATATCAATGCTTTGATGCAAGAGTTTGAGTTGAAAGCGGAGGCGTTATCATGAGTAGTAAAAAAGACTTTAAATCTTTGATGAAAAACAAGTCAAAATCGTTGCTCAATGAAGAAATCAACGAGGTAAAACCTGGCGAGAGCGTTGTTCTGATCCCTAAAGAGGATATCTATTCATCTGAACAAGTACGTAAATTCTTTGATGAAGAGTACATTGCCGATCTGTCTAAAAATATGGACGATATTGGACAGCTTCAACCCATCGTAGTGACTCATAAAGATATTCGTGGCTACAAAATACAAGTGGGTGAGTGTCGTTGGAGAGCGGCCAACCTGAGTGATAAAATCACTCACGTAGAATGTTTGGTGCGTGACGCGGGAACAGTGTTAGCGCAACTATCAGAAAACCTTCATAGAAACGATCTTACTCCTTTTGAGACAGGCCGCGCTTTAGAGCTGCTAATGGAAGAGCAAGGGATTGTTGAGAACAAAGATCTAGCTAATGTTGTGAGCTTATCTGAGTCTCGTATTAGCGCTTTTCGAAAGGCAGCTCAATGCCCTCCTTATATTGAACTTGCTTATCACAATGGCATTATCCGTGATGTTGATACGGTCAACTCTCTACGTATTGCAGGAGAACTCAACGAGGAAGAAACCAAGAAACTTCTTAAATCTCCTGTCTCACGTAAAGAAGCTAAAGAGCTTGTAAAAAATCTAAAGGCTTCTAAGAAAGAGGCTAAATCAAAACAAGCAGATGAAGAACAACCCTCCCCTGAGCATCAAAAAGTAACGAATGAAGAGCCTTTAAATGAAGTCTCTCAAACTAAAGTACTAGGAGCTACCCCTACCCCACAAAGTAATGGAATAAGAATATCGTTTGAGGGTGAGCAAGGCTTCATTGATCTCAATGGCCAAGCCGAAAGTGGCCAAATAGTTATTGTACTCGATTCTAGCCCAGGGAGATTGACAGTACCAGCCAGAGATATTGCAGTGATTGGGTATCACTCGATAGAACATGTCCACTAATAAAAAAAAGTTGGCTCAATTAGTGAATGCTCATCGAGCCAACCTAATTAAGTTGTACTCATTACATTTTGAAGGCAGTGCTACTCAAGCCATTGAACAAATAACGACTAGAGCTGTCGATCGGTCATATGTTGCTCATAGGTCCCCCCCTCCAGGTGAAGTAATAAAATCTTGGGTTATTGAAAGTCGCGCTCCTCAATGGGCTTGTAGAGCTTCCTTTGACTTGTTGATTGAGCTTGATTGGTTGCCAAATACTGATATTGAAAAAGCTATTACAGCTCGCTTTCTGCTCTTGAATGACTACCCAATCAATGAAAGTTGGAAAGTGTTATTAGGCGAGTGGCTAGAACTTGCAAAGCAAGCACAAAATGAGAACTCCGGCGAATACGAATAACTGAACGTTAGTTGCGGCGTTTTTAAATAATGTAGAAGAACAACGTGAAGACTGAGAACTTGGCGCGCGTATGCTATTTGAGAAGACTAAATCCAAACTTCTCACAAACCAAGAATCAATGAGCGAAGATTGGTCGCGTCAATGCAGTCAATGACACAAAAAAAACAAACAAGAGAATCCGTCATGATTTTTTCATATGAACAAAGAATTAAGCACTTACATGAGCTTTCTCAATTACCTAGACAATCACTTTGTTTTCAGCTTTTAACGATCATGAACCTTTGTCATCACAACTTGGATAATGACAAGGTCGAACGATTGAAATTAGATGATGAAACCTTTTTCTATGAGGCGAATTCACTTAAAGAGCAGCTACTCGATGTGCCGAGTCTTAGTAACTCTCATAAGGTGCTCTATCTCCTACTCGATGCGGGTTTTATTGAGCGACGAGTGTTAGATAAAGATGGCCAAGTCGTTATTGGTGATTGCTATCAAAGAAACACGGCCAAAATCTATTGGCGTATATCCGACAAAGGGTTAAGTGTTTTCGGTTGATTAAATATTCTAGGAGTTAAGTTATGAACGAAGAACTATTCAAGTATTGGGATTCAGATAAGGCCAAGAAAAAGCAAACCGCGATCACTCGTTTAAGTAATGGTTTAGCTAAGGAGCTTTTAGGAGATCGAAATACTAAATCACTGTTTAGTGAAGAAGAAATTGAAGCGATCGTGAAAGCTAGAGAAGCTCTGGACAGTGTTAAATATAAATTCACTCACCTTAAAGAAAAACGACTTAGAGATGAGCAAGAAAAAAAACGGGCTAAAGACGCTAGACAGGCTTTAGCTAAGAAACTTGCTATTGCATACATTAAAGGTTCAGGCTCGTATCCGCTCACGACTTTTTCTAGAAATCACTTCTACCTATTATGTATGTTGAATGACCTACGAATCGGTTTTACGCTTAGTATCAACGATTTTGATATTGAGGATTACAGTGGTGTGGTAACTCCTGATGAAGAGCATTGCCGACGAATGAAACATTACAATGTTGATACTCTTAAACGAGAGCTAGAAGAGCGTGTGATTACTTGGATTCTCGGTGCCTGGACGTATTCTGGAGAGCCAATAAATGAACCTAAAGCGAGACTAGCTGATCTTACTTCAAAGCTCGATGCGGCTTTTGTAGGTACAGTCGATGAAAGATACAAGGGGCAAATAGAGCGTCTTGAAAAATATAATCGAGCCATTGATGCAAAAGTTAAACGATCTGAGTTTAAGATTGTTCAGGATTGATTTGAGCGATATCCCTTCTTTACTTCTTTTAACGTTCTTTTCTATCAAACTCAAAGAGCGTTAAAGCGACACTCGATTTTGCATGCAAAATTGCTCATGATTAATTTAGAGAGTATGAGAATACTTCTGTTAGGCCTAACTCAAAGCTCATTGGACGCGTGGCGAGTGACTTTCAATTTCGCATTGTGACTTTTGCATGCAAAATTGGACAAGCACAAACCTTACGCGGGTATGGAAGGATTATGTGTCTATTCTTCAGGGTTAGTATCGATATATGACTACAACGTATTTTGGTGATTTCTCACCGGACGAGTGTTTACGGCGAAATTGCTAAATGTTTAGCTGAATACATCAATGTTGATGCTAATCATGAATGATTTTCCTATCCAAGTTCGATTCAATGCCAGTAAAAGCAGTGATATGGCAATGTGTAAACGATATGAATAGTCTGGTAGCCGTGCCGGCACATTAAGAACGGATGTGCTTTATCAAATGGTACTCGCTATGGCATAGGCCAATTATAACGGTTCGATTAAGAGCGATGAGTTGTAGAAAATCATTGAATTAGTTGATGGTTCATCGTCCTAGGATGAAAATAAAGAGCTAGTTTAAAGGATATTAATGATCTTGGGGGGTAGGAGAGTTAGTCTCTACCTCCCTAGAACAATTAAGCTCTGCCTTGGGCGTTACCCTTCGGGCAAGGCTTTTCGCTTGTATCTTTCATCTATGGCCTAAGAGTGGCATCACCCTGGTGAGTCACTGCGTGCCGCCCCAAAATGTGCCTCTCTACAGTCCCTATCTAAAAGGATATCGCTGCAATCCTGAACGCCTGCGCCTCGTCATTCTTCCTCGTTGCCGCTTGTCGTGCCTCCTCACTCCTTTCACTGACATCCATTAAGTTCGAGTAAGGGCTTGTTGTCTTATGTGCCGATTTTCCTTTCGACTCATATCATTTGATGGGGCTCGCAGGCTGTTGACCCTCCTCAATCAGAACCTTCTCTGCAAGGGTAAATGAACGCTTCGCGCCCCTGCAGAGAAGAACCCTGTTTGAGGTAGGGACAGCCAAGCGGCTCCATAAAAGTGATACTCAAACAGAAAGGAAACTCCTCATGGCACAACGACATTCAAGCCCAACTCTCCCTAAATTGATGTTCAGCGACCAGCGTTTCGCCGCTGGACACGAAAGCTCACCAAAAAATGATATCTCCTGTCGGGTCGTTGAACGTGCAGTTCGTTCGACCGTTTCAGCTACGGTTTCAAAAGGACTTATCTGGGTAAATTCCACTGACTTTAATTCGACTGTTCGAGCGGTCAAAGTGCATGAGATTTTACTTAAGGAGTTTGGTTATACCGATTCTTTGATCTTGGAGGAAAGCCAGAAAGGAAAAGGGGTGAGCATTAGCGTATGTGACCGAGTGACGACTGTGAAACAGATGCGAGAAGATTATGCCTACGCGAAAAAAGAAGAGAGAAACGTTGAAACGACCGCTAAGCATCAAGAAATAGCGAAAGACCTTCTGACTAGCTTGTATGGCCAATAACACGGACTGAGCGCCGCCCATTACGACTTTAAATATTAAAAGGGACCTATTATGTCTGTACTTGCTAACTACTCTAATCACAGCCTTTTCTCTGTAGAAGAAAAAGATATCTTGAACCATGCCGCGAGCATTTTAAAATCTAAGTTGTTTGTGTCAGAGCAGACGCCACTCAATTCCCCTGAATTGGTGAAGTCATTTTGTCAGACTTCACTCGCTTCCAATGAAAGCGAAGTGTTTGGGGTGATCTTTCTTGATAGTCAGCATCGAGTTTTACGCACAAAAGAGATGTTTAACGGCACCATTGACGCCGCCTCCGTTTACCCGCGTGAAGTGGTCAAGGAGTCACTGGCCACAAATGCAAGTGCAGTCATTTTTTATCATAATCATCCCAGCGGTGATGCCACACCCAGCCAAGCCGATCGACGTATTACTCGACGACTGACCGACGCGTTAACCTTGGTTGATATTCGAGTACTCGATCACTTCGTTGTGTCTTTTGAAGATGTGGTGTCGTTTGCGGAGCGTGGTTGGATATAGCCATTAGTTGGTGAAAAATGTTTCTCATTCACGCCTATTCTGGCGTGAATGACTTCGGTAACGTAATGCAGTAAACTAAAGACAACTAAATAAGGTTTCTATTATGTCTGAATCAAGCAAAGTCACATTAAGCGTTGAAGAGCTGATCAACCTAACCGCTCATGCTGCCACTCAAGAGCAGTTAAATGATACGCGTAAAGAACTCGATCAGAAGATCGAAGCGGTTCGTCATGAGCTTTCAGATAAAATCGACACGGTTCGCAATGAGCTTTCAGATAAAATCGATACGGTTCGTAATGAAGTGAGTTCCCTTAAAAACCTCATTATTGCAACAGCCTTCGCGATGATTGCGACGGTAGCCGGTGCCGCGTTTTGGGTTGGTAGTCATATCAACGTTTAATGTTCAAATATGTTTTCTGAAATGCCTCTTATCCTAGAGGCATTTTTTTTGTCCTCGTTATGTCCTTCGATCGCTTCAACGCTCGCGCTAAAAGACGTTGAGCCAAAGGCTCGACCGCAAGCGGTCGTCAAGCTGGCTCTCAGTAGGGCTGTAGGCCCATTGGCTCGGTGCTTGATTGTATTACAGTGTATTGATGTCAATTTGTGGTTGCGTGGCTGATAGGGCTCAATTGACGAGTTTTTTATGATGTTCGTTTAAAGCGGATTTGAAGCACAGCGTCGTAATAAGGGCTTGGATTGGGCGTTACCCCTACGGGGCAAGGCTTTTCGCTTGTATCTTTCATCTATGGCCTAAGAGTGGCATCACCCTGGTGAGTCACTGCGTGCCGCTCCAGAATGTGCCTCTCTACAGTCCCTATCTAAAAGGATATCGCTGCAATCCTGAACGCACTTCTCTCACTGCGTTCGTTGCGCCTCGTCGTGCCTCCTCGTTGCTCTCCCTGCCTTTGAATAAGTTCGAGTAAGGCTTGTTTTCTTATGCGCCGATTTCCTTTCACTCGCATCATTTACGGGCTCGCAGGCTGTTAACCGTCTCTCCCCACAACCTGATTTGCAAGGGTAAATGAACGCTGCGCGCCCTTGCAAAGCAGAACGATGTTGAGAGAGCGGACAGCCAAGCGGCTCCGAAAAGTGATACTCAAACAAAAGGAAAATCTTAATGGCGCAACAAAATTCAAACCTAACTCTCTCTAATTCAAATTCAGTGACCAGCGTTTCGCCGCTGGAGCACGAAAGCTCACCAAAAAATGATATCCCTAAGAGCGTGCACCCAGTAGGGCTAAGTCGTGATATTGCCCTATCAGAATTAAAGTCTGTGGAAGATATAGTCGTGATTGCCGCTCATGTAAAAGCAAGAGCAAGACATTCAAGTGTTTGGCAAGAACTGACGGTTTTGTTCCCAGAAACAGAACTCAATAAGCCGTACTGGGGGCAAGGCATCGCGAGAGGTCATGTGATTACTGAGACGAATAAAGTAGGGCTGAATAGTCGTGCTGTCGTCATGGGGTGGGTGACAGATAGCCATCAATATATCGAAGTATAAAGAGTTGATACCCCCTAATTATAAAATGGAGACTTAAATAATGAAATATCTCTCACACTATATTCAAGACAAACAAACTCAGGCTTTTAATGAGACCGGGGCGTTCTTTGCTTTTTCTAATCAACAGTTCGATGATGAAAAAAAAGAGGGCGTGAAATACGCGTCGCTAGGTATGGGTTTAATATGTCCCACCGATAACGCGAAGCAATTAATGACTCGTTTGGATTCAATCGCTCAAGAAGGGATCGCCGAAGATATCAAAGAGAACGGGAAAAAGGCGATCATTCGTCGTGAGTTATTTAATCATGAGTGTTTCTACACCAATGATATTTGTGATTGTGTGGAAAAGCTCGAAGGGTATGGCATCACTTACGATGAAATTCATGAAGTGTTTAATCATATTCGTAAAACGGAAGACGTTTATTAAGCGTGAAAATTAAAGCGCCTTGATATTTGCTGTCTCAAATATCAAGGCATGTTCAATTACATCGGAGTTAGATTTAATGAACATTCTGAATGCTACACAAGATAGAGAAGAAACGAAAGCAAAATGTTACTTTTGTACGGCCGTGCCGTTTTCTTTGGGTAAAGTGGTCTATACGCAAGGTATTGAGCAGTTATTAGATAATAATGTCGGTGCTAACTTGTCGATTTATTTGCAGCGTCACCAAAGTGGAGATTGGGGAGAGACTTGCATTGAAGATAAAATCACCAATGACGAAGCAACCAAAACAGGCGAGAGAGTGATATCGAATTATACGATTTGTGATCAATCGGTTTGGATAATAACTGAACGTGACCGCAGCGTGACCACAATTTTATTACCTTGTGAATATTGATATCTCAATGGGATGGCATAAAATGAGAGTCCTATTATTAGGGCTCTTTTTTATGATGAAACCATTACTTTATCTTTCGTTGTTATCGCCGTGTTTCAGTTGGGCTTTTTGCTTTGATGAGGCAGGGCGATTTTATAATGTCGATCCACAGCTTTTAAAATCCATTGCCACGGTAGAGAGTAGCTTAAAACCGAACGCGTACAATGAAAATAAAAATAGAGTCGGTGAGGTGGTTAGTCGTGACTTTGGATTGATGCAAATTAATTCCCATTGGTTTGATCGACTATCCGAATTTAATGTGAATGAAACAAATATCTATAATCCTTGCTTTAATGTTCATCTTGGCGCGTGGGTATTAAGTTCTAATTTTTCTAGTCATGGTTATAACTGGAACAGTGTCGGCGCGTATAATGCGGGTTTTTCCAAACGCACCGAGAGCGCCAGAAAAATATACATCCAAAAAGTCCAATCGGTTTATTTTAAGATGAACGTTCAATAAAAGATCTTGCACCATAACGGTGCAAGATCTTTAGCTTTTCCTCTCTCTTTCTTCCTTCAATTTCCAGATCCCCCCGCATCCCTCGTTCGTCAGATTCATTCGCCACCTGGTCGGCTTTTGTCTTTCGCTGTCAGTTTTTCCCGTCGCTTTGATTAAGGAACTCAGATCATTCGTTCTGAGTTGTTGGTTAGTTGAGTTGGTGACCACACACCACGCTAAATCGTAAACGATTTAAATGGTTGTCTGTGATGAATTTAAAATCTATAAAAACAATGACTTATGCTTATTATTGGAGGCGAAATAGAGCGTGAAAAAATTTTCAAAATCTCAACTAATTAGCCGCTGAAATCCCAGTGTAAAAATATGTAATCACATTGAATTATCATTGACGCCTTTCTATGTAAGGGATTGTGGTGATTTCAATCTAAACTCAATGGGATTTAATTGACTTGTTATTTATCCCTTTTGCAATAAGGTTGTGGCTGTTTTTTTAAAACAAAGTACAATGGGTTTACATTGAGAATTTATTGGATTTCATTGGGGCTTAAAGGTGGGCTTCATTGACATTCATTGACATTCATTGAGGAGAAAAGGCTAAATTATGTCACGTTCTTACCCTTTACAAAGCTCCCTTCGAGGGAAGCTAGAGCAAGATTTTAAGAAGTTCAAAGACAGAGAAAAGTTAAGTGATGCCGAGGCAACTCGTCAGCTTTTTACCTTGGCGTTGCGCATCAAGCTGAATGACAGTGACGATGAGCGGCCGTCGAACCGTGAGTTGATGGAAGAAACGTATCGTAGAGTTAGGCAGGTACAAGGCGTGTTAAATTTAAATTTGGCGCATAGCTTTGATGGGGAGGGATATTATAAGAATAAAGCGGATTCGATTGAGCAAAGAAAATCCAACACCGCTTTGGTTGATAAAAGCGTCGACGAGTATCTTGAAGGCGAAAAAAAAGGGTAGCCAGTGGCTACCCTTATATTATCGCTCTAACTCTCTGTCGATTTCTCTGTCTTCCCAATGACTCTCTTTCTCTGAGTGATTAAATTCTATCTCTTGTTGAGGGGAATATTCTTTTGCCTCAAAGTGATCGAGTGATTGGCTGTCGGTTTCTTTTTTCTCATTGTAGTTGAGGGTGTCTAATTCGTTCTCTTGATGAGAAATATGTGACTCATTTAATTCAATGTTATGTGCGCTGTTATCTCGCTCTAGTTTATCAATGCACGATTTAATGTCCTCTTTAAGATGATCGTCTGACATGAATTGAATGTCTCGACCGTTAAAGTTCTCGACGATTTTCTCAATGTTGTTCGGGTTTAAATCGTGATTGCCGTGATTTAATACAATAATGATGTTCTGTCTCAGTTCATCGGTGGAGATGTTTTGAATGTCGTTCTTATGATTGACATTGATAATATCAATCTGTCCTTGGGTTTGGTCTCGAATTAAGAAAGAGTTTTCAATCGAGGTACTGATGATGGTGGTGTTTAAATTCTCTCCTTGATGGAATTGGGTTAATTGTTTGGACTTTGTGCCTAGGGTTATTGGATTAATGTCTAGGGAGGTATCTTTATTGCCTTGAGTGTCTAAATAGGTCACTTCAATGGCTTTGGTTTCACCTTCTTTATTGTGGATGTTGGTTAACATCGCAGGATGAAGAGACCTATCTTCGGATGAATAGACCGCCGGGTGGAATTTTACATGGTTGTTTTCAATGTTATTGACACCGAGCTTGTTTAAGTACGTTTGGGCCAGCGTGTTATCCATCGGTAAGCTTTGATTGATATAATCTTTAGCCCGTTCTTCAAATTGCGCAATATGCCTTGGGGTGGTGCTCAGTAATTTGTCGTGTTTACTGTTTTCCTCTAATTGATATTTATCCGGCTCATTGAGCATCTTGTGCGCTTCATTCATTGCGGCTTTATAATTCATTTCCTTATGACTCATAATAAGGTTAATCAATGCGCCTTTTTCGCCTGTGGTGTAGTCTTTGAAATACCCACGATGCTCTCCGGTTAAGGTGACTTTAAGCGCGGATTTTCCAATGCCAAAGGTTAAATAATCCCGGTCTGATTTGGATTGATTCGGCTGGCCTAATAACTGAATGGCGAGGCTTTCGGTGTATTTGGGTAGTTGCGTATTAATGTGCTCCCTAAATGTGTTGTAGTCAAAGTCACCGCTTTTATTTTGGAATCGGACGTCCTCATGAGGCAGAGCATTTCGGTTAAAGTAAGTGGTGTCTTTGGGTGGGATTTGGTTAAGGGTTTCTATCGCACTGGCTTTGTGGCTCTCTTTAGAAAGCCAGCTTTTGACCAATTGTTTGGTGTTGTCGGTATAGAGCCGAATGTGCTGACTGGCACGAGTCACATCGATACCAGCGCGTCTTAAGTTGGTCAGTGCGCCTTTGCTTTGTATCGCGCTAATGACGTGTTGATAGGTGGAGCCTTGCGCCATGTCTGCGGTTCGACTGTAAGCGTAGTCCCAGTGCCCGTCTTTAAGCGCATTAGGGTTAAGGTTGAGTGTTTGTCCTGTTTTAGATTGAGCGATAACACGGTCTGTAGTCGCTTGCGTGATGCGGTACTCCACGTTGGCTTTAATGCCGCGCTCTTTATCGGTAAAACGGGTGATGATTTTATCGCCGGTTGAAAGTGGCTTTTCTGACGTAGAGAACAGGGTGGTGAAGCGGTGGTCACGGTTACGCGGTAAGAACGGCCTTGCCTTACCTGTACTCGCGTCTTGAAGTGTCACTACGCCATGCTCTGAATCTACGTGAGTAATGGTGGCGTACTCACCGGGCTTGGTGCTCAGTATCAAGCCTTTTTGATACGGCATCATGGTGGTGAGCTCTTCCCCGGTCGCGCCGATTGAGCGTAGCCTCGTTGCGATGACGTTCTCTTTGCCTAACTCACTCTTTTTCATCAAACCGACACGGATGTGTTCGGTGATGGTGTCTCGCTCCTGGTTGGTGTACGCGATAATCAGTGTGTTGTCTCGCGTTTCGGGGGTGCGCTCTAAATAGTCTTTGGCGACCACATAAGGCAGCTTCTCTGTGGCGGTGAGCTGCGCTCTGCGTCGGTCTTTGTCGTTTTCATCCAGCGTAGAAATGACATGTTGACTGTTACCTTGAGTATCAGGGGCTTGCTGCTGGAGTTTGTCTAGGGCGCTGAGCGGCTGTTTATCAATGGTGTTTTGCTGTGCATTGTGCAAGGTGTCATTTTGTGGACGTACCATATCGGTCATGTAAGCGGTATCGATGCGGCCTTGGCTTATGGCCAGCTCAAAGGGTTTACCGGCACTGAGTGATAAAAGCTGCTCTTTATCGCCCAACTTGGCTGTTTTGGACTGACTGTCATTGACCAGCTTTGTGAACTCATCGGCTTGCTTGTTGCTGACCATGGAGCTTTCATCGAGAAAGAACAAGGTGTGTTGGTAGTCGCTGGCATCGCGGTTTCCTTGTCGGATGTCAGAGAGTAAGCTCTCCAGGGTTTGCGCTTTCACGCCTTTGCTTTCGAGCTCTGAAACGGCGGCGTGTGTGGGCGCAAGACCGATGACGCTTTGCTCTGGTTGCTGGCTGGCTTCTTTGACTAACTGGATAAGTTCAATGTTGGATTCAAGCATGGTGGACTTACCTGTACCGGCTAACCCTTGGATGGCCACAAAGCTGTCCTTGGTGGTTGAGATGAGGGTGATGGCGTCCTTTTGCCCTTGGGTTAAGCGAGGCTTGGTGTCGAGAAAGTCTTGCACCTGCTTAGGCGTTGCAAAAGGTTGATGTTGGTCTTTACCATCATCGATGTTTTGCAAGATGCGCTTTTCAGTTTCTAGCGCGGCTTGCGTCGTCCAGCGTGTGCCGTCACTGTACTCTGCAGAGAGGGTGTCGCTTCGCTTAGTCAGCTCTGTTTCAACCTGCTCTTTGGTCATAGAGCCTCCGGCTTCTTCAAAGGCGTAACGCACCGCTTCCACGACTAAGGCTTTTTGGCTAAACGCCGCTTCTCGCTCTGAGAGGTGGTTCAGGGCAAAGCTGACCGCTTTTTCGATGAGTGGGGCGTTTTGCGCTTTGGCTAGTGTTGACAGTGCCTGACTGACATCCTGCTTTAGTAAATCTTGGGTGACGTCGTTTAGGTAGCGGTCGTTGACGTTTTGCGTCTGTAATACGCGCTCAATGGCTGACGGGGAGACCTGCTCTTTTTCAAGTGCGCTTTGGGCTTTGTCTGGTTTGTCGGTGAAGATATCAAGGCGCTCTGTTTTTTCAGTCAGGTCGTTTATCAGGGGCTTAGATAGGGTAAACGCTTTGCCAGACAGTAAAGTATGGGCTTTTGGCTCAATATGGTGGGCGCCGTGAACGTAGTCGTATTGCAGCGACGCGTCTTTTAAGCTTTCTAAGTTGACGCGCTGCGTTTCCCCTTTGCTCTCAAGCGTGAGGCTTTCTTTGTCAAGGTGAGTGACAAGGTAGCTTTGGTTCGCGTCCAAGCCAGCAGGGAAGTGTTTGCCTAATGTTCGAAGGCGTTCGCCTTGGGCGATGTTGAGACTTTGCGGTTTATTGATTTGCATCTTCATGTGCTTAAAGGCGCGACTGGACGGGTCAAAGGTGTGTGACTGTCCATCGTGTTTGCTGAGTGCGGTCATGGTGTTGCTCTCTTTATCGATACTGGCGATGACAAAACTCTGAGGTTTGTTTTTCTCCCAATGGGTGAGTGTCATGCCAGGTTTGTAGTGTTGAACGAGGGGTTGCTGCGCTTTAGAGAGGTGGTGAGGGGTTTGAGTGAATAGGGTGGTTTCGTGTCTGGCGAGGGCGCCAGTATTTTTCAGTTGGCCCCGTATCGCTTCGGTTAACCGCCGCTGCTCGACGCTGGAGGTGGCAATCACTTGCGTGTTGGCTTTATCGGGGAGGTCTGAGTACACCCGCGCTATCCTATCGGTATCATTGTCATGCAGTTTTACGTTGGTATGGCTGGCTCGCTTGCCAACCCAAGAATGACTCTCCACATTGCCTTTTTGATACAGCGAGATAGCGTTATTGGCTTTAAATCCCTGACGGCTTGATACACGATTAAGCATCACTACTTTACTGCTCGATTGTTTGGCTTTATCTGTGAGGGCCAACAATTCATTGGCGCTCATCTTATTGGCGTCATCGATGAGCAAGACGTCTTTATTGGTCAGCGGCATATCGCTTTGCAATAAGCTGTGGGTGGTGTGGCGCTGCTCTGGTGAAAAGAGCTGACCGATCCAGGCGCTGAGTGTTTGACTCTTGCGCTGTACGCTCTCCATGCCCTCAGTCTTGGCTTTCACGCTTTGGGAGACCAATTGGACACGCTTACCGCTGTGATTGCCTACATTGAGTAGCTGCTGCGCAATATCTTGTGATGAGCCGTGTACATTGACCACATGGAACTGTTTGGTGGAGTGGTACAGGTCAGTCAAGATACGCTGCTGGTTTTCAGGGATAGCAAGCTTGTTGAGCGTGCTGGATTCAACGTGGGTGCGCATGTG
>NZ_VTXF01000044.1:0-34898 GCF_013114585.1 Vibrio sp. 99K-1 | reverse complement strand
GAGATGTGTATAAGAGACAGGCTTATAGATTTTTTAAGTGTGGGATACATACATATATTGTGATACCATAGAACCACAATTCCCTGCAGTTTTTTGTATGAACCAGTTAAATAAACACAATACTTCTCTTCGTGACTTACTTGAACTAGAAGAAAATCAATTAGACTCCAATATCCTAAGCTCTCTAGTCGATCTAGACTCTATCGATATAGTCTTAAGAGAATACTTAACTATTGACGAAATGAGAGAAGCTGGAAGTTTCTTCACGGGTTTTGAATTAGCTGTATCTGCCGTAAAGTCTTTTCAGTCACCTATAACATTCGATTCTGTGGTATTGGACCCAACGTGTGGTGCTGGTAACTTGCTGATCGAATGTTCTCGGAGATTAGGTGTGGAATCTACTCTGTCAGACACATTGAAGAAGTGGGGGAAGGTTCTTTGGGGTTTCGATATCCATGAATCTTTTGTTGAAGCTACTCGATTAAGAATCGTAATTGAAGCTTTAAATCGAGGTGTAAAAAAAGACTGCAGTATTGATGATGCTCTAGACTTTCTTATCAACATAAAGTGTCAAAATGCTTTGTCTGTGTGTCCTGAATCTCTTGCTGATGTGACTCATGCCATAATGAACCCTCCTTTTACTATATGGCCATCTCCAAAAGAATATTATTGGAAAGAAGGCAAAATAAACGCTGCAGGTATTATATTTGATAAATACTTAAGAATGCTTTCTGAAGGATGTAATGTGAGTGCGATTCTTCCTGATGTACTTCGTTCTGGAAGTCGCTATGAAGATTTTAGAAGTTTTTGTTCTAGCTTGTTTGATGCTGAATGTTCAATTTGGGGACGCTTTAATAGAAAGACTGATGTCGATGTCTTTGTGTTATCGGGGGTTGTTGAGCATAGTAGTAACTCCCCAATAGCTTGGTTCAAAGAATTAGGTGAGTATATGAGACTATCTGAGAAGTTCGATGTTAGAACTGGTCCTTTAGTCGCTTATCGTGATTCTGAAGAAGGACCTCTTTTACCATATTTCCATCCTAGAAATTCCCCTGCATGGGAGGTTGTAACTGAAGCAACTGAGTATCGTAGGTTTCTTGGTCGAGTATTAACTCCACCTTTTATAGTTGTTAAGAGAACTTCTAGCCCTTCGGATAGATATAGAGCATCCGCGACCATTATTAATCTTAATGAAGATGTTGCAATTGAAAATCATATGATTGTTATACAGCCTAAAGATGGGAAGCTTAAAAATTGTAAGGCCTTGCTTAAAATTTTGAAATCCGAGAACACTAATATCTTTTTAAACAACAGAGCAAGAATGAGACACCTAACCGTTGGTGTTATAAAATCCATACCAATATAGCAGAGTTGCGATCTTACACATTTGCAACTCTGCTAATCATTTATATTTAACTAAATATTTCTTCCATTTGATTTCTTAAGTTTTCAGAAGTGCTTTGCTTTCTACACTCAACTTCTTCACTCTTAGATAGAAGGTAGTATTCATTTTCTGCGAAATGAATTATTTCTTCTTTTATATGCTCCATTATTAGTAAAGAAAAATCTCTTAATTGGTTAATGTCATTAATATCTAAAGTGAACTCATTAGAGTCTGCGTCAATCTTACTTCCATGACTAATGGTATTTCTTTGGTTTAGTAATGTTTCATCAATATACTTACCTTTGCCATCAATCATTGCTATTTGATTGATTCCAATGATTGTACAAAAGTTGTTTAGAGTCTTCAAATTGAGATTGTCATGAGTATTTATGAAATCTTTGTTTTTATCCTCTTTTATCCTAGCCGGTACTTTAAACTTCTTAGAGCCTGGGTTGTCAAATTTATTAATTAAAGCTAGCTCATTACTCAATGTTAAGCTTGAACCATGCTCTAGTACCTCACTAACCATGCCTTTTAGTGATATAGCTTTAAAGCTTTCTGTGAGTAAACTCAACTTCAAATTTCTATCTGAAATATGGATCAAATACTGCTTACAAGCATTTTTTATATAACCTTCCCAATGGGAATAAATTAATAAAATCATTGATTTAGACTTTAGTTCGTCATTGACATTTTCCATAAAGCTAAGTTTTGTTAATTCTGTTTTTCTCCAGCCTAAATCTTCATTTAAATGGTCGATTAACTGGTCTAAAGTTAAGTTCATCATCTATACGAAAAATTCTCTTGCTATATCTGTTGACTCTTGAAAACGTTTTATTGCTCGAGTACCACGACCTAGTACTTTTTGGATTTTTTCATCATGATATAGTTCTTTTATTCGTTCTTCCAATGCATCTTTACCTAACTGCTCAATAGTATCTATATTGGAAGATAGCCCAACAGTTAGCATTTCAAAAGCAGAAATGTTAAAGCCACCTTTAAACTTATCTTCATCAATGTTGAATTTTTTGAAAGCTGAACTTCCAAGTGTGTTTTTGAGTTTGTCGAACGTTTTTTTAAAGTCTACCTTAAATTTTTCGCGATCAGCTTCTTTAATTAATCTAACAGTCTCTTTATCAAGAAAGTCTGTAATTATTATTTTGTTTATAGCATTATGTTCTGCATATACAATGGAGTTATGGTAACCAATGAACATTCTTAAAATATACTCCATATGAACTTCTTTTTCATATTCCTCAGCTTTGAGGTTTAAACAGTCTTTGAAGTTCGGGTAATCTTTCAACTCATTGATTAGATCAAAAAAATCAGGGTCAACCATTAGCATCAAACAGTTTCTAACTTCTTGCTCTGATAGTGGTGTGCCACCAGTATTTAATCTTTGGAATAACTCATACTGGGCTTCATCACTATCTTGAGTAAGAATAATGCTTAGTTTTAACTTTGAACGTTTGAGGAGTCGTTGTACATCAGAAGGCATAGTTTTCCAAGTTTGACCTTCTAACGAGGGAATATACTTACATGTTTCAAACGTTAATGGTTCATAACCATCTAGCACACCAGCCGTTTGTAGTATTGTGGAAAGCCTTTGAACTCCATCAACAACGTGCCAAGTCCCATCAGCTTTTTGAGCAACAAAAATTTCAGGGATAGGTATTCCGATTAGTATCGACTCAATCAGTTTAGTTTTTTGTTCATCTTCCCATCTAAAGAGACGCTGAAAAGCAGGATCAAGGATGATGTCGCCATCTCGATAAAGATTTATTAGCTCTCCTATAGACATAGGATATCCATCTGTCTTAATTGATTGTTTGGCTTCGTTGATCTCAGAAATTATATTTTCTTGTATTACATGTAATTCAGTCATTGTTTTTCTTAATCCCAATTTTTAAGTCAGAGCTAACACCGATCTACCCACAATTCTCACTTCATCTTCTTTGACGGCTAGAGCCGAGTCGTTAAGGTTGATTGCCAGTTTCTCATCTGTGCAGCATTGAAATTTTCTTTTCATCGTTTATTTGGCGTTCTTCATACATCGAAATGTAAAATTATTTGTGCGGGTGAGTTATTTTCATCACACCTTCTCCATAACCAACGCAACTCTACCCACAACCCTAACTTCATCTTCTTCGACTGTTAGAGTCGAGCCGTTAAAGCTGATCGCCAGCTTCTTGCCTGGCAAACGCTGAATGTCGTTTAGCGACAGTAGGCCGTCCATATCTACTAAGTATGTGCCGCTTACTGCTTGGTGAATTTCTTTATCGATAATGAATGCAGTCCCATCGTGCTCGATGCCCATTACATTCAGAACCCCAAGTTTGTCTAAGTAGCTTTTATCAAAAGCTAGCGTTTCATTGCCAACAAGCTTGCCGTTTGAAAGTGAAAAGAGATCAACATCGAAGAGTCTTTTTACTTCGTTTTTCTTGGATGTATGGGTTTTCTTGTCATCAAACGGTTCACCTTCTCCCAAGGCTAGATATTTGATAGAAGCTCCAGTCCTCAAATGAAGTCTCACAATCACTTCGTAAGGGGTCAATCCTCTCTGGTGCCAAGTCGATATCGTGCCTTTTGACACACCTAAGCACTCACCAAGCGACTTGAAGTCACTTGTTTTTGTGACGAATTTCATCCTTTCTGTTACATCTCTACCGCCAATGTACTCAAAAGAGGGTATTTGTTCTTGATATTCACTCATAAAAAGTCTACATTTTCACTCAACGGTCAACCGCGAGGTGCAACTCGCTAGTCCGGTACAACACATTCAATAACATAACAGGATATCACTATGCTCTCATATCAAGTAGTCCTAAATACGCCTTTCATGACCTATGACCAATACTCTCAGTTTTCTGGAATGCCTAAACGCACCATCATGGATTGGGTAGCCGATGGCCGCTTACCTATTAAAACTAAAGCAAAAGGTAAAGAAACCCCTCTCATCAATATGATCGCCTTAGTAGAAATGGCGACTCGTGAAGCCATGGAAAAGTTGGGGTAGGCCGTCATGCGTTTATCTTTCCTAATTCCAACTAAAGAATATTGCCCGTTATGGCTCAATGTTCTTGGTTGGGGCTTCGTTTTCGTCCCGTTTGTCTTCAATTGAGTATTGGTTATGAACGAAATTGACTCAATGTGCGAATTCCGTGGCTCTAAACAAAAGGCATTTAACGAAGCGTGTTGTGCATTTGCGAACTCGGAGAACATGACCAAGTTAGCAAAGGCCGTGGATATGAATGCCACTATGTTGCGTAACAAACTTAACCCAGAGCAGCCGCACATCCTTACCAGTGTAGAACTTGTGATGATCACCAAGGCGAGTGGCAACTTCACCATTCTTAATAGCCTTTTGCTTGGCCTCGGTGTGGTGACCGCACAAATTCCCAATGATGCGAGTGAAGAAACCTTCATCAAACGCGCATTAGAAAACGCAATGCACTCTGGTGACTTGTCTCGCATGGCTTTAGAGCATGCGGGAAATGATCGCCTTAGTCGCACTAACAAACACGTCATTATCCAAAAGGCACAAGCGGGTATTAGCAACCTTGTGCTTCTTATCAACGATATAGAAAGCCGCACAAAAGGCGTTTCCCCATTCTTAGCTATGAGTGTGGATTTGGTCGCCAATGGTTCGGCTATTCCCGGCTTAAGTTAGAGGAAAATAGTATGTCAGTTGCAACAGTCGAACATTCAAACCTAGATGTCCCACCGCTAGAAAATCCTTGCCCTGATTTGCCTTGTTGGTCTTTGAACCGTGAGCAAAAAGAACGTGGCCTTTCTGCATTACAACGTACGCGAAGAGAACTTGGCGAGCGCCAACTAAAGCCACTTCGCTCAAAGCGTGAAGAGTTACAAGCTCAGTTTTCCAAGAGTGATTGCCGCGCTGAACAAATGCGCCTTTCACGGGAAATTAACCGAATTGATGCCAACGCACAGGATGTACTTTCGCGCTGGTCATAAGCCAGTTACACCCAAACAAACCTAGCCACTAGGCGTATGCCTACACCCTTTATCCCTCTTTGATTTAAAGAGGGAGGGTTTTTTATATCCAAAATTTGAGGAATTGATGATGAGTAACATTGAAGAACACTTATTTAGTCAGTCTTTTAACCAAATCGCAGAGCGTTTTAATTCAAGCAATCAAGAGCAGCAACACCAAGTTCTTATCCAGCTCGATGCTATCGCGAAGAAGCAAGAGTCTGTCGCTACCCACCGCCCACAAGAAGACGTGTTGGCCGATATCAAAGAAGCAATGGAAAGTGATCGAGCTCGGGTGTTCTTTGGCTATTCATTTCCAAGCTGGTACCGCAACGGTTCGATTGAACAAGTTTCACAGCTTCACCATTGGGCGAACTTAGATATGAGTAACCGCCACCTGTTTCTTGAAATGCTTGGCCTCCGTGACTTAGGCCACTTTGATGATGAAGCTTTATATCAATTCGAGCAGTTCTGTTTATCGGCAGTGGGGGCGTGAGCATGAAATTACATGAAGTAAAAACCCAATCAGAGTTTTTTAACGAAGTTCGTTTAGGTCGTAAAACGGCTGAAATTCGAGTTAATGATCGTAACTATCAAGCCAACGATGTGCTGATACAGCATGAAGTAGACAGCGAAGGCCATAAAACGGGGGCTTCCCTGGTTCATGAAATTACGCACGTACTGCAAGGCGGTAAGTTTGGTTTAAGCAAAGAGGTGTGCGTTCTTTCTCTTTCAAATTCATCTCATTTAAACAGTGTGATTTTGATGAGGCATCTACGAGATCGTTTAGTGGAAGCTGCCGACTGCATGGAAACCGGCATTGATGTGGTTCGAGAGGCAGGACTCACAACCGCTGATCTAGAAAGACAGATTCAAGACTCACGCTATTTTGCTACAGAGGCAACGACTCTACTTAAAAAGTTAGGGGAGGAGACTGCATGAGCACTATCTCTGTTTATCAGAAAGACTTGAACCACGCGTTGCGTTCAGAAGGGTTTACTACTCGCAAGATTGAACAGTTCATGCGTGTTTTCAATATCACAGAAACTAGCCAGGGCGATGTGCTGAGCTTGGACTCTACTCGAGCATTACTTGTGAATGTTAACGGTACTGAACAAGGACTCTGCTTGGAAGATTTCATTACCGCTTGGTGGGCTTTTTGGATTGTGGTTTACAACACGGCTTCTGACCGAGATATCGCAAATCAAGCTTTAGGTGCCGTTCGTGCGCTGTTCTTTGTGTCGGCTTGTAATAAATCCACTTCTCAAACTACTCAAATGCAAATGTGGTGGCGTGATATGGCCGATGAGCATGGCCACCCAACTGTGGAGGCTTGCTGATGCTGAGCTATGTAGCAGTTGCCCTGAATAGCGGTGGTGGCGTTGTTCGCCATGATGAAACCAATGAAGTAAAGAACGTGTTGTTGGGTGAGTTTGACTCACCAGAGCCTGCGATTGATACGGCTTGCGAGCGGTTCAACTGCCAGCACGTTTTGAACGGTGTGATTATCAAAGGTAACCACACCGGTGGCCATATGGTTATGGATACACAGGAGCTAGCTGCGTTATGACTCATCAATATGGATACCAAGGTTGTAAGGGTGTGAAAGCCATTGCTGAAAAGTTCGATATTAACTACTCCACCTTATTGAAGCGTTTGCAGCGAGGCTTTGATATTGAACAAGCAGTCACAATGCCTCGTTGCGCTCAGGTTGCTCAAGTCAAATATGAGCACAAAGGGCAACAGGGGATGCGAGCTATCTCTAAATTGGTGGAAATTTCTGAGGCCACTCTATATGGCCGTTTGTCTGAAGGGATGACTTTAAAAGAAGCCATTGAAATGCCTAAACAGAAAACAGGTATGAGCGAAGAGCAGCGTAAAGCCAATCAAATCGGTATTAAAAAACCTGATGTTTTGTCTAGCAGTTGGGCTACAGCATTAGGTGTTCAGTTATGAGCGAAGCACAGAAAGTTGCGGCTGAAGCACCTGATTATATTGAAACCCTATTAGTAGAAATGCTAGGAGGTGATCACCCAGATAATGAAGTGCTGTTAGGTACTTTGTTATCTGGTGATGAGTCTATCCAGGTTCAATTGAAAATCACACGCAACCCCACAGATTTTTTGGATGAGTGTTAGTGACATACTATCAACCAGTTAAACCATTAAATCGCTTTTGGTTATGCCCTTTACCTGCCATAGATGAAGGGCTTATTTGTGTTCCTGCAGGTTACGAACCCGCTAATATAGAACCTGAAAATCTTTCAGTTGTTGAGCGTAAGTTATATGAAGTAAACCCAGCAGATAGAGAATGGCTATCTGAACACTTTGCAGATCTCCCCCATTACCTAACTAAATATTTCGCAAATCGTTATATTTCGATGTTTGAGAAACAAGGCCGCCCAGCCGCGAATACTTTCATTCGTGAAAAAATGGTACCCGCGCATAGGCGTGTTCTATTGGTACTTAAGCAATACAAAAAACTTCCTACTACTTCTAAGGTTGCTTTGCTGAGTGAAGCGAATGATGACACTAAGCAAAGCAACTACAAGAACCAAACTCAACAGCAACAGTACTTTGATTTTGAACGAATAGAACAAAACCGAAAACCAGTAAGAAATCGCACTTTGGCCGAGTTGGAAATTGAAGAAATCAAAGATATGGCGTTTAAAGTTGCCATGATAGTTGACGGGTTTATTCGTATTGAGAGTGACAAATACCACGCTGAAACTGCATTAGGAACAGAAATGGCGGTCGTGTTCTCTTATGAACAAGCCGCTGTATTCGTCTGTAATACCTTTGGTATTAAGCCACCTCGCAAATATAAAGAACAATCGGAGCTTTCTGCCCTGCAAGATATTTCGCGCATGATAAGCGAAAAGTGGTGGTATAACCGTTTGATTCGATGCCGAAAAATTATGCGTGAGCACCTAGCCATTGCTATGGGGCAAGTCTCGAAACACGCTTCGCCTTATGCTTCATGGGACTGTATCCGAGAATACAAAGAACAACGCCAAAAGAACTGGGAATTTATCGAAAACTCATCTTTGTTCGATGAAGAAACAGGCGAAGAAGCCAGCTTAAAAGACATGGTATTAAAAAGCGTCTCGAACCCTGCTATTCGCCGCCATGAGTTAATGGTGCGTTGCCGTGGTTGTGAAGACATTGGCAACGAGTTAGGTCTACAAGGCTTGTTTTTAACCCTGACCACACCAGCCAAATACCACAACAGTTATAAGAAAGGCGGTTTCATTGGTCACTGGAATGGCGCAAGCCCACGTGATGCCCAGGCTTACTTAAACAATGTATGGGCAAAGATTCGTGCCAAATTAGGTCGCAAAGAAATTCGTTGGTTTGGTGTTCGTGTGGCTGAACCACATCACGATGGCACACCACACTGGCATTTGCTTATTTGGGCAAAGCCTGAACAGATAGACGCGATTGAAGAAATTTTTACAGATTACGCAATCCAAGAAGACAAACACGAACTGATTAACAAAGAGGGACTGCTGGACCCATCTGCTCGTTGTGACATTCAAGCCATTGACCCAGAACTGGGCACGGCTACGGGTTACATCGCCAAATACATATCTAAAAACATTGATGGTTATGCTATGGATGATGATCTGGCTGATGAGACAGTCAGCATCAATCCAAAGACAGGTAAAGAAGAAGGCAAATCTGCTAAAGACATGGCGAAAAACGTGAGTGCATGGAAAAGCCGTTGGAACATTCGCCAATTCCAGTTCTTTGGTGGTGCTCCGGTTACGACTTACCGAGAACTGCGCCGCTTTGCCAGCCAGAACAAAAAAGCCTTTATGGAATACCTCTTCATGCAAGAGCGTGCCGACCTACTTACTATTTATTCAATGTTACAACGTGAACTCGTTGGCCCTATTAAGCCAAGCAAGCTAATCACTAATGAAGAACTTCTAAAAGTAATTGGTGATAGTTACCAAGCACGAATCAAGAGTGATGATTCAAGCATCGTTGATACGTTAATCGCCGCCGATAATGGCAATTGGCAAGGTTACATCATGGGCCAAGGTGGTCCATTTGTTAAACGTGACGACTTGCTGATCAGAAATACCTATCAAGAATTACCGTTTGCGTCGCCCCACGGTGAAATCGTTAGCAAGATTGAAGGCTTTGATGCCGCAGGCATGCTCGTCAAAACTCGCACTAAGAACTGGCAGATAATACCAACGTCTACGTTAGACGCCCAACGTGAATCGGGGGCTCTTGCTCTTTCTGGAGCCTTTGGCTCCTCTCGGAGTTCTGTCAATAACTGTACGCTACCGCAGAAAGTACAGGTCAGCGATCAGCTTAAGCGATTATTGGAACCTTACTCAGTAGGTGGTGGGTTACCGCCAAACATTGATGGTTCTGTTCTAATCGCGCTGCAAAAAGGTAGCTCAATTCGAATAGATGATGAAACGAGTATAAGAGTTCGCCCTGCGGAGCATCTACCATGCGGCACGGTTCGCCCAGCCCAGTTGGTTGAAGAGTACCAACCCAAGCCAGATTTAAGCTGGTTAGATGAATTCGAGGTAAAACCGCCTGGACCACTAACCGGAGAAGATGACGACTATGAATATGAACAGCCTAATTTGTCATTCTTTCCAGAAACTGCCGAATGGCCGTTGATGTGAAGCTCAAATTCGTTATCAGAATGAGGGGTGAATCTCGCTTCATAAAAACACTGTATGAATATTTATAAAAGTACTGTATATTCATCCAGTCTTTTGGTTTGGAGTAGAGCTATGTCATTAAAACAACAGGACATATTTTTACAAGCGATGGAGTTCATTATAGATGCTGTAGCACTCAGCACTGAAGGTGAAAGCAGAGCTGATGTAGGTATTTATTTGATGGGTTTATTGGTTGCAGACCAAAGAGAAGAGTTGAAGCCTGAAAAGTTAGCCGCAATAAAGCAGCTAATTGAAATGGCTGATGGTGGAGATAGCCCTGAATTTAAACTTTAGAGGATTGATAACTGTTGTTTTAGTTCTTGGCGCTGATCGGGTGCCAGGGCTTTAACCATTTCAAAAGCTAACTGAGAAGTCGTTTTAGCCGAAGGGCTAAGAGTATGACTGAAGGTTAGGTTCATCACGAAAGAGTGGCCACATTCGGGGTCGCTACAACTACAATATAAGTCGCTATAACCCGCTGAAATACGGTTTGATTTCTGTATGCGGGCTTTCTCGCCACACTCCGTGCAAACTACTCTCATATAACACCATGAACCTATCGAAATGAAAGGTCCATGGTACTAAATTATGGTGATGATTTATACAGCTATACAACTGAGATACTATTTCCGCTCACAGCTTAGAGATTGCTATGTTTGGTGTTTCCAATTGTTATACTTGATCTTAAAATTGCCTTAAATAATTGATTAGAAGGAATTACATTCTCTTTTCATTCTATCCAGTTAGTGCTGGAGGCTAGTTACATCAGGGGGAGTGAGGCTTTGTATTGTGTCTCTTTGTTTGACATGTTTCACCGTATGAGAGGGTGCGCATAAATTTTGCAAAATTGTGCATACGAAGTAATTAATAATCAATTTGAGGGTGATACTCGTCTCGCGTACTTGTTTGTTATTGAGCGCGGCTATTAAAGTATGATTGACGTTTCACTTTACTGTAGTTAGCGTTAAACGGATGTAAGCCAAATTACTGCAAAAGGGAGAGGGTTGGATGGGATTTAATGAAGAATTAAAAGAGCTTGAAAAGAAATTTAGTGGAAAACAAAGAAAGCTAGTACAGAAAATTGAACTACTTGTTAATCAACAAGTAGCTGAAGGGTTGGTTGCTTTACAACATGTAGAAAGAGTCTCGAAAACTGAGATAGAAGTAATTGCAAACATAATCTCCCAGTTTAGCCCTTTAGAAATCTCTAGTTTCAATTGCTCTCCGAGAAGCATGGTTATTAGTGGAAAAACATCAAAGGGGCATCTTGTAAGTATTGAGCCACAATATAAAGTAGATAATAGCAATCCTAAAGCGCAACCTTGGGCAATTGATCTTGTTATTGAACTTTACAAACCTGTTGGCGTGGACCTGGTTTACATAGGAGCGCTTGGTGTCGAGTATGATGGATTCGCAACTCATTATTTAGAAACTAAGGTTAAGAGCACTTATAGGCGAGATATAACAATAGCTGAACAAACTGGCATTCAGTCGATAAGGATCTCTCCCGGGCACTGGGACAATGGCAATGGCGCAGAAGATATAAAGAAAGCAATAAAGAAGTACTTCGAGCACCTAATTAAAATAGCTGATTCTTTACAACAAAGTACGATTAACGCTGTTCAGCTTAATCGCTCTGTCCAATCAAGACACGATGGACTAGAACGTGATACGACATGTCCTGTGTGCAACGGTAGAGGGCGCTTAGCTGGGGACGAATGCCCAGTTTGTCATGACACTTGCACAATAAAAGAACATATTGCTGCGAAGCTAGACATTTCAGAATACGAAAATATTAAGTGTCCTGTTTGTAATAATATCTCACTAGATTGTAGTACTTGTGACGATAAAGGCTATATCAGTAGGGAGAGAGCTTTGGAGTGGTGACAAGAGTGAGCCCTTGGCCACCGCTTACGGTGGCTTTTTTGTATATTGACACAGCCCACCAAAAACACAACTAACCTACGGAAAACGCACTCCTCCTCCCCACCTGAAGCGTTTTCGATCTCATTTTTTCGCAATTCTATTTCAGTGAAATTCAGCCGCCGCTATGGAAGGCTAACAAGCCGCTAGCCCTTTAGGAATAACGGGGCTTGCATTAAGTTAGTAGTGCTCAGAATGGCTTAAAGAGTGCCTAATAAAATTGCGAAGAGTGCAAAAAATTGAAAGGAATTGAAATTCTGACGATCAGTGTTGATCTGGTTGGTTTTTCTAACTATCTGAAATATATGTATTTCTGTGTTTTAGGTCGATTTTTTAATGATCGTTTGTGTTTTGTGACGATCGTTTGAGTTGTTTCTCAGCCCTTATGAAGAAAGGGCTGAGCGTAAATTGCAGTCAAAAACGTAATTGCAAAAAACATCATGCTACTTAGGCCGCGACATTGTCCAAATTGAAGGTTAAATGCAGGTGTTTGGGTACTTCTGGGTCGCTGTTCACTGCATCCATGAACATTTCGCAAGCGGGTATCACTTCATTTTTACAGTAAACGTAATCGAATTTAATCGGGTCACCACGAGTGCCACCATTGGGAATGATAGCGGCCAGTTCAACAGGGAAGCGGTGACCGGTGATCACCTCTTGCGCGGTGACGTTTTTAATTTTCTCGTACTCATCTTTTGTCGCAATGTCGCCAACGGGTATCAATTGAATCCCTTTCTCGTTGCCGTTTGGAATGTTGATGAACATCGAGCGGAAGTTCCCCACGCCACGGCTTGAAGCCATCTTCTGCTTTAGGTCTTCCTCATCGTCTTTACTCAAGTTCGGGTCAGTCGCATAGAAGATAAAGCCCATGTGCAAACCGTTTTTATAGTAACGGCGACGGAACGTGGTGGAGTCCTGGCTAAGCAAAGCAGATTGAACACAACCAAGGTAATCCGGTCCACCGTAGACTTGCTGCACTGGGTCATATTGTTTGATGAAAATGATGTCTTCTTTCTTGTAACTCTTCTGTTTGTCGTCTCGCTCTAAGAATGCGAAGTCACCGTTCTTACGTTTACGTAAATACATCGTAGGGATAGGCCATAGCCCAATGACTTTACCAAAGTAGTTACGAAGCTTAAGCAGGGCAGTGTCACCAAATTCTAAGAAGTCATGTACGGCTGATTGCATTTGTTGCTTCTGCATTCCACCTTGGGTGTAACGGCCCGCAATCATGTTACGGCGAGCCATTAAGATAGAACCGTGATAAGCGTTAGCCCGAGTCAGTTTATTCAAGCCCGCCCTATCGAGTGGTGGTTCCCAGTAGTTCCCGTCTTCGTTGTAGTAAAGCTCGTTGTATTCGTAGTTGGTGAAATCACGGTCCATGATTTCTGGCTCACCAAAGCTAAACATCAAGCTTTCATCATTAGCGGATTCTTTCGTGATTATTTCTGTTGTCTGTTCAGTCATTGATTTACATCTGCCAAGTTGATTTACGTTTTTCAGAGTGATCGAGCGGCTCATTAATGCAGGCATGGGAAATCGCCCAAAAGGCATCGGCATGCCCGGTTAACTCGCTGCGCTCTGCTTTGAAGGTCATGTTGTTGCCACTATTTGTGGTCGCTCGCTTGATAGCCATGAATGCCATAGCGATATCTTTGTGCTCAGCATCAAATTGAATGCGGTTGGCTTCGACCACATCAATCATCTTCATCACCAACCGGTTCTTACTTTCATTGCTGTATTGAATAGCCACGGTTTCACGTGGGTGTTTCTTGTTGATCAAGTCATAGACACCCGCGCCAATGCCTGTTGTATCAATGCCCAAATAGCTTACGTTATAACGCTCAAACACTTTTGATACTTGCTGCGCCTGGTACTGAAAGTTCAAACCTCGCCAGTAGTGTTTTTCAAGTACTCTGAATTTTTCAACGGCAACAATGGGCGGTGCTACCACAACTAAACAAGCATTGTCTCGAGTTCGGCTTGGGTCGTAACCTAACCAAACTTCACGGCGTTCGAAGGGGTCTTTGTCATTTGGCTTGAAGTCTTGCCACCGGCTAATGTCCACCATGGCTTTTTCGAGGGCTGAGAACTTGAAGACGGAGCTGGCGCCATCAACGAAAATACACATAAACAGATTATCAAAATCGTCTTTGCTGTATTCGTCGCGCAGTTCATCAATATCAAAAAGCTGACAGCCGCCTGCAGCCGCATCTTCAATTGTGACTATGTAACGCCATTGCTTATCTGGGCAGAGTCGACCGCCATCTCGGTATTCGTCAAAGGTAGGAAATTCAATATTGGTGCGGGTATCACGGCCTCTGCGCCATTGGTCACCGGTCCAAAATGTGTAAGCCTGGTGTGTTTTAGCGGAAGGGGTCGAGAAGTAGGTTTTACGCCAGTTCTTATGAGTGGCCATAGCTGACGCGAGTTTGTTCAGCTCATCGAATTTCGGGATCCAGAAATACTCATCCACATAAACATGGCCATGATAACTTTGCGCGGTTTTTGAGTTGGTGGATAAGAATCTGAGCTCAGCCCCGTTAGAGAGAATGATCGGGTTACCCGTCAATTCAACACCTAAAAATTCTTCACCAATCGCAATAATGTAGCTTCTGAATACTTCGGCCTGGGCGCGAGAAGCGGATAAGAATATCTGGTTATCGCCAGTCAAAATCGCATCTTCTAACGCTTCGCCACTGAAGTAATAGGTGGCGCCAATCTGACGAGATTTAAGAATATTACGCGTACGTTGGTGCAGGTTGTTACGCATCGTGTGCTGATATTCAAAGAGTGATTCATGCCAAGTCGCGAAGTTCTCTTTGGTCAGCTCAACAATGTTGTTCTTCTTTTTACTTTTCTTCTTTTTCTGCTTGTCGTCAGACTTATTAGAACGCGAGCTTTTACCGTTAGTTTTAGCTACAGGTTCAGTTTCGTTAGATGAGTGTTTCTCTCCAACTGGCTGAGCTTGTGCATGGAATTTCTTAAGTTGTACGTGGTGCTTGATGAGCCTATCAAGCATATCGAGCTGGCCTTTGGTTGGGTTTTCTAGCTCAAGCAGGGTTTCAATTCTACGCGCTATCGATTCATCAATCGTTTGCTCGCGCAACATATCACGCCATCCAAATTTGTCAGCCCAGTGATAAATAATTCTGGTGCTGTTCAAACCTAATTCGGAAGCGATTTCATTGGGCGTCCAAGCCTTTAAATAAAGGGAACGGGCCGCGTGTCGTGTTTCAGGAGAATATGCCATGGGCCAATCATACGCCGAGGTAACAACCTAAATTGCATAGCAAAATTCGGATGGGTTCGGATACGCCCTGTATCCGAATTAGTCGGAATTGAAGTGGCTGAAACGGGTAAATCAAAGGCGTATTGTGAATGCCAGAAACACCTAACTGACAAATTAATACTAGGTAAAAAACTCAAATGGCAAAAACCAGTGATTGGAAAATTGTAGCAACAGAAGGGCCGACGGTTGATGGTCGTAAGATCACCCGAGAATGGCTCATGCAGATTGCAGAAAATTATGCCTTGAGTGAATACACAGCTTTGATTTGGCCTGAACACAAACGCTTTGCAGGTTACGGAAGTAACTGGGGCAAAGTGCTTGCCGTAAAAGCTGAAGAAGTGGATGGGAAAATGCGCTTGTTTGCCAAACTTGAACCTAATCAATATCTACTTGAAGCCAATAAGCTTGGGCAGAAGCTGTTTACCTCCATAGAACCCAATCCAGACTATAAAGGGCAAGGAAAGTGCTACCTGATGGGATTAGCCGTGACCGATTCCCCGGCGTCGTCTGGTGTTTCATTACTTCAGTTTTCGCGACAAGAAGGTCAAACCACAGAGCTGAGTTGCAGCCAACTGGAAGAAATCAGCCTTGATGAGTGTTACTCAAAAACAGACCGATTCTTTGCCTTGTGTAATGCCTTTTTCAATTCTGGTGATGAACAACCAGAGCCACAACCTGATCCTGAACCAGAGGAAGAAGAAGTGACCGAAGAACAATTCAAAGCTGCGATGAAAGAGCAGTTCGGCATTATGAAAGGTGAGCTGAAGGAGGAACTCAAACAAGAGTTTAACCTACAAGCGCAAACACCTAACGAACCCGAAGCCAAACCCGAAGGTGAAGTTCAAACGTTCTCTTTGGAGCAGTTCTCTAGTGAATTAGAGAAGCAGCTTGTTCCTGTAGCCGAGCAAGTACAAAACCTTGAAACCCAGTTCGCGAAGCTTAAGCAAGAAGTCCCTGGTCAAAAGCCAGGTGAAGAAGGCAACGGCGGCGAATCAACTGTGGAGGTCGTGTAAATGCTTAATGCAGTATCGACTCAATTTTTAGATGAATATTGCCAAGCCGTAGCAAAAGCGGGCGGCGTTGTAGATGCGTCTAAGCAATTCAATATCACGCCTGTGATGGAAACGAAGCTTCGCCAAGCCATTGTTGAATCCGACTCTTTCTTAAACCGTGTTTCGAATATCTCGGTTGACCAAATTAAAGGTCAAGTGATCGATGTGGGTGACAGTGGTTTGCTGACAGGTCGAGTTAAAGACGGTCGTTTCATGGGCTCTCTTGACCAAAGCGGCAATACCTACGAGCTAACCGAAACGGACTCAGGCGCTCATATCAACTGGATCACGATGACAATCTGGGCGAACTCGGGTGGTAAGGGGCAGTGGATGAAGCTGATGAACAACGCCATCACACGTAATTTTGCCTTAGATAAGCTGCGTATTGGTTTCCATGGCACCTCCATTGCGGGTGAGAGTACGGATCCTAAAGCAAACCCAATGGGTGAAGACGTTAACAAAGGCTGGCTTCAACTCGCAAAAGAGAAGGCACCGGCTCAAGTCTTACCTGCGGTGAAATTGGATTCGACAGGGGCAACCGAGGGTTCATATAGAAACCTCGATTCACTGGTTAACGATCTGATTAACACTACTATCCATGAAGTGCATCAAGGCGACCCTGATTTAGTGGTTTTGATTGGCCGCAACTTAGTAGCCGCAGAGCAGCATCGCTTATTGGAATCGGCAGAAGTACCCACCGAGCACAAAGCCGCGCAGAGCTTGGCTAAGACCGTTGCTGGTAAAACGGTGTATACACCGCCATTTTTCCCGCCGGACATGATTTGGGTAACGAACTTAAGCAACCTGCAAATCCTGACTCAAAAAGGAACGCAGTGGCGTAAGTCTCGTAATGAAGAAGACCGTAAGCGCTTCGAAACGTCATACCTACGTATGGAAGGTTACGCGGTGGGCAATTACCACAAGTTTGCAGCGATTGAAGAAGTCACTGTCATTGTGCCAGCCGCAGGTTAAGGGGAAGACATGGCCAGTCCATTAGCGAAGTTGCGCCAAGAAGCCTTGGCAAAACAGCAAAAGCAATCGACACCTGAGACACAGTTTGTTGCTAATCCTAACAGCCTTCACCTGCTTTTAGCTGAACTCGAAAGCGATTTGAAGGTGCTAAAAACCTTCAATCGTAAGGATGAAAAGGTGAACCACAAACGTGAAGTTTTGGTCCCTAAATACCGTGAAGCGATTGAAGCTTACCTCGCTGGTGACGAGCAGTTCGATAACCCGCTATTCACTCAAATGGTAATTTGGCTCTTTGATATCGAAGATCTAGAAACCGCCATCAAGTGGTGTGATATCGCTATTGAACGCGGGCTAGATACACCAGAACGATTCAAGCGTGATTTTGCCACCTTCTGCGCAGACGAAGTCTTGGCTTGGTCAGAGCGTATGGCAGACAAAGGCCAATCGATTGAGCCTTACTTCTCCCAGGTATTTGAGAAGGTCACCGACGACTGGAGCATCAACGAAAAGCCCACGGCCAAATGGTTGAAGTTCGCGGGCCTGTACCTACTGCGTAACGATGAAGGTAAGCCTCATGCGGCCTCTGTCGGAGATGTGCCGACGTTACAGAGAGCGCGAACTCATCTTCAAAACGCGCATGAGCAATACAGCGCGATTGGTGTTAGCACCATGATCGATAACATCGACCAACGTATCCGAGCTTTAGAGAGTGGCGACAACCTCTAGCTTAAAACAGCTCCTATGCCACCGCGCCTCGACTGACGAGGAAGAGCAAGTGATTCATCACCCTGCTTATTCCGTCGACTCAGTGGCTAGAGGCGCCCTAATTAACTGCAGTAGAAAAAAGGTTGAATCATGAGCTTTGGCGGGAAAATGGATAAAACGAGTGACCAAGCCATACCTGGTGAAGGTTGGCCAAGCTTATCGACCGATGAGTTTCGCCAATTACGCCGTATTCCGCATACGTTTGATAACGACTCTATTGCTGCGGCCATCACGATTGCCGCGCTGAATATTCAAGAGAAGTTAGAACGCTTGTTGGTTGATGGTATTCCGCCATCAATGAGCATCGCCAAAATCACATTGTACAAACGTGCAGTGTATGGCCGAGCTCACTCTGAATTGTTACCAGAGTTTGCGACGCAAGACAGGCGTAAAGAAGGGGACAACGCGGCGATAGATGAGCCACAACAGGCGGCACGTTTCCTAGCTCAGAGTAATAAAGATGTCTCTCAATTGCTCGGGCGCAGTGCCAATGGCATTGATTCGATATGAGCGACACGGTTTACAACAAAACCAAGCTTGAGCATCTAACGGATTACATCGTTAGTCACCTCAATAGCAATGTGCTCGATAACAAGATTGATGCGTGGCAAGAAAACGGCTCGATAGTGCCAAGTGGTGAAGACCGTGGGAACGGTGGGTATATCGCTTGTTTTTGGAAATACAACGCGGTGATCTCGGTTGAGGAATTCCCTCACCAATTACTAGACCCACGCTGTTTGTTGGCTCTGATTGCTTGCTGGCTCAGTGACCATGAAGAAGAGCGTAACGAGCAAGAGCTTGCAGACCCGACTTTATCAGTGGATGTGATCAGCAGCGAAGCGGCCGATGTGAGTATTGAACTAGAACTGATGGAACCGATAGAACTGGTACCTGATGAAGCAGGAATGATCACTTGGCGCGGGACTCGATACCGAGTTCAAGCCGTTGAGATTTATACCGCCGAAGAAGCGGAGTTGGTGAATGAAGCCGACAGTTAATGTCAATCAAAGGGATGTGCTCAACTTGCAAGAAAAGCTTGCCATGTTAGCGCTTCCACCCAGAAAGCGTGTTTGGATATTGAAAACCCTAGGGCGCTGGGAAAAAGCCAAGACTCGAAAGCGCATTCAGCAACAAAAAGACATTCACGGCCAAGCCTTAGCACCGAAGAAACGGAATAAGCGCGGAAAAGTCATGCGACGTATGGCCAAGGGGTTGACCCCCTATGTAAGAAACGCCAATACGCTCGACCTAACTTGGAGCAATCCGCTCACCGCAAAAATTGCAGCCAGGCATCACCTTGGTCAAAAACAAAAAATGACCAAGCGCCAAATGCAAAAGCGGTGGGGAAAACCAAACTATTCTGCGCCTTGCTCTAAAGGGCAAGCGAGAAAACTGAGGGAACTGGGTTACACGGTCCCGCGTAAGAGTGGCAAGGGAAGGAAGAAACCCACACTCAAGTTGTTGATGGCTACCGTAACCCACGGGCAAGCAGGACAAATTATTCGTGAGTTGAGCAATCAACCGAGTGTGTCGACTTGGGATATCCCCTTAAAAGAACGTCAGATATTAGGCAGTAAGGAACGCGAAGTCACCCGCCAACTCATCACCATTTTTGAGCAGGCCAGAAAGCGAAAATAAGCGAGGAAATAACCAATGGCAACCGGAAAAGTAGAGGTTAACAACCTCAATTTAGGGCAAGGCGGGATCCCAGAAATTGAACGCCACCTGCTTTATATCGGGCGTACCGATAAAGCTGAACTGCAAGGCAAAGTCACGCGTGTGAATAACATGACCAACCTTGATGAGGTCGTAGCCGATGACGCTCTGGGCGCTAACCTCAAAGCGGCGCAGCTCAATGGGAAACAGAACTGGACAGGCGCCGTGTTTGGTCTCGCTGAAGGTAAAACGTGGCAGGAAGCGGTTGATATTGCTAATCGCACGGACTCGTTTGAAGGGGTTTGTGTGGTGGACATTGTGACCAGCAAAGCAGATTTTCAAGCGATGCAAAGTAAAGCGACTGAGCTCACCAGCAAGCTTGGCCGTTGGGTGTTCTTCTTAGCTGCGTGTCCTGGCATCGATAAGAGTAAGCAAACTTGGGCGAAATACGAAACCAGTCTATTGGCGTTAGTGAAAGATGTGTCGGCCAATATGGTGACGCCTGTGCCGATGCTCAATGGCAATAACATTGGTGTGTTGGGTGGGCGCTTGTGCGATCGAGCGGTGACTGTCGCCGACAGTCCAATGCGAGTAGCAACGGGCAGCGTGTTGGGGCTTGGTGAAATGCCTATTGATAGCGCAGGTAAACCACTGGAAATGAGCACCATCGCAGTGTTAGCCGATGCGCGTTATTCATTGCCGCAATGGTATGCCGACATGGAAGGGGTGTATTGGACAGACGCGACTACGTTGGAAGCGAAGGGCGGGGACTATCAATATCTAGAATACGTTCGTCCGGTTCACAAACTGAATCGCCGCGTTCGCATCAAAGCGATCCGCCGTATTGCTGACCGCATTCTGAATTCAACGCCACCGAGTATCGAACTTAACCGCACTTACTTCAGCAAAGACATGCGCGATATGTCGAAGACCACGGAGATTGGTGGCATTCCGTTCCCTGGTGAAATCATGCCACCAAGCGATCAAGACGTCACCATCACGTGGCAAAGCAAAACAAAAGTCGTGATTGGTTTGATGGTCACGCCACACAACTGCCCGAAACACATTGTTGTGAACATTGGGCTTGATCTCTCTAACCCTGCAGATACGGAGGCGTAACCATGAGCATGCGTATTTCTGGCAAGAACATGCACTTTTCAATGGGTGACTACAAGCTCACCGCGCAAAAGGTCACGCTGTCGATTGAAGATAATTCTGCCGTCAACAAAACCAATGGTGTGCCTGACGGCTATGTCGATGGTGATGTGGCCGCCAGTGGTGAAATGGAACTGACCACGCAGCAATTTAACCGATTAGGCAAAGCCGCTAAAAGCGCCGGCTCTTGGCGCGGTATGCCGGACTTTGATGCCTTGTTCTACGGCAAAATTGATAAAGACGAATTGAAGATTGAAGCCTTTGGTTGTCGTCTGAAAATCTCAGACTTACTCGATGCGGATTCCAATGGTGGCAGTGCATTAGTCCATAAGTTGCCGTTCGAAGTGACCAGTCCAGATTTTGTGAAAATCAATGGCGTTCCATATTTGCGCCCAGATGAAACCGAAGATTTGGTTCAGTAACGTTTGCTCAGTAAGTAGGGATTGAAATGTCTGATGTTATTGACCAAGCCAGTGGCTTTGAAACCCAATTCACAGAAGTGGCGCTTACTAACCAGTTGGCAAGGGCTAAGCACGTTAACCAACGGGAAAGCGCACAAAAATGCGGTGAGTGCGGCGACCCAATACCAGAAGCTCGCCGCCAACACATACCAGGGTGCCAATATTGCACTCAATGCCAAAGCGAATTGGAGCGAATGAAACGATGAAGCACTATTTGATGAAACGCCGTTACTTTGAGCATGGCACCTATTCGTATCTCTATCGCCCTGATGGTTCAAAAGTCTGTTGCATGGTTGAACGACCAATGCTCAACAACAAGCCAAGTGAATCTTGCATTGTTGAAGGCACTTACGACCTTTTGCCGCATCAATCGCCACGCTTTGGCCACTGTTACGCAATAGAAGAGCCAATGTTAGGCGTCACTCGCAGCGGGCCAAGCCTTCGAACTCATGTGCTGATCCATAAGGCCAATAAACCGAGTGATCTGCAGGGGTGTTTAGCACCCGGTGTCGATTTTGGTTTCGTCGGAAATGAATGGGCCGTTGTCAATTCTAGTCACGCTTTCAAAGTGTTGATGGCAGAGCTGAACGGCAAACCAGCCAAACTCACCATCGTTAAGGATTAAATCATGTGGGACAAAATTAAATCACTACTTGGTAGCGCAGCACCACTGATTGGCACTGTTATCGGTGGCCCTGCAGGGGGCGCGGTTGCAGGAATGGTCGCCAGTGCACTTGGAGTGGACAGCAGCCCAGAAGCCATTGAACAGGCACTTATCAATAACCCAGAAGCGTTATTGAAAATTAAACAGCTAGAGTCTGATGAACGGGTAAAGCTTCGTGAATTTGCCTTTCAACATGCTGAACTGGAAAGTGAAGAACGTAAGCTTGCCATAGCCCAACAAGCCTCAACAATGAAAGTCGAAATGACGAGTCATGATCCATTTGTCAGGCGTTGGCGTCCTACTTGGGGTTACACCTTGTGTTTGAGTTGGGCGCTGATGTTCTTTGGACTGTTTGTTGTGATGATTATTGAGCCAAAAGAAGCGGCCAATGTCGTCAATGCCATTGTCGCGCTGACACCATTGATTTCTGTTGCTCTGGCTGTACTTGGTGTGAACATCCACAAACGTTCCGTAGATAAGCAAATCACAGCGGGGCAAAAGCCGCTTAGCCTAATTGGTGGACTAAAGCAGGCGGTAAAAGGGGGCTAGATGGACCCGACTTGGTTATCTGCGCTGGTCGCCCTTGCCACTTTGTTGGTGATGTTGATCGGTGCATTGATTAGCAAGCTGTTTTCTCTTTCGAAAGAGCTTGCTGATTATAAAACCCATGTGGCGGAGAGCTACGCCACCAAAGAAGAAGTTAAGGATGGTTTTGAGCGACTTGAGCGTCAACTTGAAACCGGACTCACTCGAATTTATGAATCATTGAAGCGAGAAGCAGCATGACAAAATCCATTGTTTTAACCGTTGGTACAACCGACCTTGAATTCAACCCAACACCGGCGGAATACGACGAAGCGCAAAATACCATCCTTTCGGGTGATGCAAGCGCGGCAGCACACAACTTTTTGATGAGCTGTGTGAGTGAAGGTTCAAAAGACGCACTGCGTGAGATGACTAATGAGAACGCAGGTGCAGCAATGCAGATTTATGGTGCGGTTCTTAAAGAGTACACGCCGAAGCTTGTTATCTCCGTAAAAAAATAGATGCGCTTGTCGCGGCCATTGATGGCAGTGACAGGCAAAAGATGTATGCGTGGCGGCGTAAGTGGCTACCCGATGCCCCTGATACTGACCAAAATCTTGCCTATGCGATTTGGTTAGAGAAGAACCATTGGGAAAACATGCAAGCTGTTACCGCAAGTGGGGTGGCCAAAGCCTTTGGCGCCTAACTCTAATCAGCATAAAGAGAGTGGTTGATGTTACCTGAAGCGCTCAGATTTCAAGTTGGATTGATTGACCAGATATCAAAACCTCTGGGCAACATTCAGCGCCAAATATCCGATGTCACGAATACCTACAAACAAGGTACTCAAACGATGGTTTCGGGCGTGGCTGGCATGGTAGGCGCAGGTTTTGCCCTGCAACAAGCGTTAACGCCAGCCATTGAAATGGATAGAAAGCTCGGTGAAGTCAAATCACTCGGCGTTGCTGATGACCAACTCAAAACCCTTGCTCAAACGGCAATGAAATTCTCTGTGGATTATGGCAAGTCAGCCACGGAGTTTGTGGCCGCTTCTTATGATATCCAATCCGCGATTGCTGGATTAGGAGGTAACGAGCTGTCTGAGTTTACGAGAGCGTCAGGTGTGCTCGCGGCTGCAACGAAAGCGGATACTGGAACCATCACCAATTACGTTGGGACCATGTATGGCATTTTTCAAAACTCGGCCAATGAAATGGGCAAAGCGGATTGGGTGAACACGCTAGGTGGTCAAACGGCCAGAGCTGTGCAGATGTTCAAAACAACCGGCGCTGGTATGTCTTCTGCGTTTACTTCGGTTGGAGCCGCGGCGACCTCTGTTGGTGTCGGCATGACCGAGCAAATGGCCATTCTCGGTACGTTGCAAGCCACGATGAGTGGCAGCGAAGCGGGCACAAAATACCGTTCGTTCCTAGCTGGTACCGCAAAAGCCCAAGAAGCATTGAACATGCAGTTCACTAATGCTCAAGGGCAGATGCTGCCGATTGTCGACATTCTTAACCAAATTAAAGGCCGTTACGGTGACACGATTTCGGTGGCAGAAGCGGCTGAACTGAGCAAAGCGTTTGGTACCAAAGAAGCGTCGGCCATGATCCAGCTACTTATGCAAAATACGGATGGTCTTGCCAACTCTATTTCTGAACTTGGCCAAGTTAAGGGTTTGGATGTCGCCGAACAAATGGCTGGCGCCATGACCGACCAATGGGAACGGCTAGAGCAGGGCGTGTTTGCTGTGCGAACGGCCTTTGGCGCTGCGTTGTTGCCTGCGCTTTTACCTGTGGTTTCCAGTTTGTCCGATGGCGCGATGGAAATCATCGAATGGACACAGATGTTCCCAAATCTCACCAAATACATTGGCTTTGCTGGCGTAGCTCTTTTGGGCTTGGTGGCTGCAGGTGGCCTGTTGACCATGATATCTGGCGCTTTGAAAGTGGCTTGGGCAACGATGACTTTAGGTGTAGGCGTGACCAAAACCGTCACGGTGGCGATGTGGGGATTATCAAAAGGGGTGATGGGCGCTACGTGGGCGTTCTTGAAACTGTCGGTGGCGTTACTGGCTAACCCTATTTTCTTAATTGCTGCCGGTGTTGTGGCCGCCATTGCTGCAGTGGGTGCCTTGATTTACTACTGGGATGATCTGAAAGCTTCGTTTGGTGACACGGCTTGGTTCCAAGTGTTAACGGTTTTATCCGCTCAAGTTCGAATGCTATTTGAAGTGATGAAAGGCGGCTGGCAATGGGTGATGAGTGGTTTCTCTGATACCAGTGGCTTTGATGGCCTATTCACGATTGTTGATGAGGTTCGTGCTGTGTTCGCCAATCTGTTTGGTTGGATTAGTGAGAGCTTTGGCAGCGTTCTTGAAACGGTGAAAGGTGTTGCGGATTGGATTCCGGGTTTCGGTAGTGATGATGAATCTTCCACTGTGAAATCCAAGTCAGTGAAAAGCGCAACGCCTTACGCACAAGTTCAGCCCGGAGGCGCAGCCAAGAGCATTGCAAGCTATCAAACCAGTTCGACCAATTACGGTGGTGTGGCGATTTACCCAACGTATATGTCTAGCCCTCAAGACATGGCAAGTGAACTCGAAATGGCGGCAGGCTAATGGCGAATTTTATCTATCAAGATTTGTTAATCGAAAACGGTGATGTGGTGTTGGATGCAGGCCGAAACCCTGTGTTGATTCAAGACCGTGCCGTGATCGCCCAAGACATTAAACACGCCATCATTGAAAGCAATTTGGCTGTAGAACTTATCGCAGAGCGCAGCCCATCAAAGAAAGCGGATATTCGCACTCGGTTGGAACTGTTGGTTGAAGAAGATGTGCGATTGGTACCAGGAACGGTGAGGCTTGAAGAGCCAAGCGAAGGCACGATTTATATTTTTGCCACTACGGCAGACTTTGGTGATGTGACTTTTGATATTACAACTTCGGAGATAACAAATGGCTGAGATTCCAAAACCGGATTATTCAGAGCTGGTTAAGCAGTCGGGCATTCCTACCGATTCGGCAAGTTGGAAAAAAGTGCTGAAAGATGAAATGGCCAAGGAAGAGTGCATTATCTCTAATGATTCGCTTTTTTCCCCGTTCTGGCGATTGATTGAATCTGCAGTGGTGCAAGTGGCCTTGTGGCTTATTAATACGTTATTGGTGGGTTACGTTCTGCCGAATATGTTCTTAGCAACGGCGGTTGACCAATGGCTAGATTTGCTTGGTTGGCAGTGCAAACTTGACCGAAAAGGCGCAACCAAAGCTAAAGGGTTTATTGCTTTTCAACGTGCGGCAGTGAAAGGCCCTGCGTTAGTTATCCCGATGGGCGCTTGGATTCAAACCGAGCCAATTAACGGCAAAATTTACCGCGTTCGTGTGCTTGCAGATACCACCATGCCAGAGAACGAAACCATGGTGATGGTGGAGACGGAAGCCGAAGATGAAGGGGCGGCTTATAACTTGGGTGAGGGTTATTACCACATCTTACCCACGGCTATTTCTGGCATTGCGGCAGCGATGAACCCTGCCGAATGGTTAACGGAAGCCGGAGCCGATAAGGAAAGCAACGATGAGTTTCGCCTTCGTATTCGTAACCAGTGGAGCGCGGTGGCTAAGTGGCATATTGATGCGGCTTATCGTGCTTTGCTTACAAGCCGTGCGGGTATCAACGACGACAATGTGTATTTTCAACATAACGCACCGCGTGGGCCGGGTACCGCCAATGCGTATATTTTGCTTGATACGGGTGAACCTTCAAGTGAGATGCTTGTTGATCTGAATGAGTATATTCGAAGCCAAGGGCAACACGGCCACGGTGATGATCTGCAGGTGATGGCATTGCCAGAAACAGAAGCGAATGTGGTGTGTCGTATTTGGCCACAACGTTCTTTGACGATGGAAGAACGGGAAGCGCTTCAAACTTCAGTTGAACTATTCATTGGCGCGGCATTCCGTGAGAATACTGATTACTCACCAACCGTAACTAACCCGCTTTTACGTTTTAGTTTCTCAAGGCTTGGGCAAGAGCTTCACGACCAGTTTGAACAAATAGAATCTCTCGAGTTCGATAATGACGACATCATTAATGATTTGTCGGTACCACGCATTAAAACGTTGGGGGTGTCGATTGAAAATACCTGAGATTAACCTTCGTTACTGGATGGGCCGAGGCGAAATAGCCAAGTTTGCCCGAGCAATGCGTAATTACTGGGGGCATGTGAAAGCGGCGTTCGAAATGCCGTTGCAACAACATGACCCACTGATCGCACCGATGGCGGTTGTGTATGTTCTGGCTTGGGAGCGTGGCGTTGAGAAGCTAGGCCAAGAGCCGGAAAGTTTGTTTCGAATCCGTGTGGCGCATGCTTATGGATTCTCGCGTGATGCGGGTTCGGTGGCGGGTTGGGAGGACATGTTTGAAAAGTTGGGGTATCCACACATTGCTCAAGATGAGCGATTAACCAATGTTGATTGGGATGTGATCAGCCTAAAGATTCAAGATGGTGACTTAACCCACGTTCCTAAGTTACTCGATACGGTGATTCGCCAATATGGCCGAACGTGTCGCCGTTATCAATACACCAGTTATGTAGAAATGCCGTTGGCAGCGCGCAGTAAAACGATTGAAGCGCAATACACAACGTCACATGTAAAGACCCGTATAAACGTTGGCATGTTACCGAATATGTTGAATGTCGACTGTGAATATTACCAAGCCACTGCGAAAGGCTAAGGATTTAGAATTAATGGCAAATGTATCTGATAAATCAATTTTAACCGCAGCAGGTAAAGCGCTATTGGCGCAGCTTAATGCGGAAGAAAAGGCATTGGTCATCGATAAGATGATTTTTGCTAATGTGCCAAACCGCCCAGAATACCCGCAACCGGATGATGTGGTACCGACTGATAATGTGGTTCATCAAGCTGCCGTTGAGCAACGTGGCCGACTTTCGGAAGATTCGGTAATTTACAGTACTACGCTTGCCAGTAATGAAGGGCCGTTTGAGTTCAATTGGACGGGCGCTTATTGTTCTGAATACGGTGTTTTAGTCACGATTGATCACCATTCACTGACGCCAAAAACGGTCGATGAGCCGGGTGTTTCGGGTAATACGTTGGTGCGTTCGGTTGTCCTTGAGTACAAGGATATTGCTGAAATCACCAATATCACGGTGGACGCTTCAACATGGCAATACAACGCAACACCACGCATGAAGAAAATGGACGATGATGTAGCCCAAGCGAACATCGACCAAAACGGCAAAGATTGGTTTATCGAAGAAGGTTTCTTGGTTACGCCTCAAGCCTCTGCATTCAGTATTAAAGCGGGTGCCGGTTATGTGTCAGGCAACCGTGTCGCCTTAGATTTTGATCGCAGCATTCAAGTACCGAACAAACCATCTTTCATTTATATCGATGCTCACCGCGAAGGAACGCCAACAGGTGAGCAAGTTACGTTGTTCAACTTCGTTGTGTCTGCAGATGAGAAAGACGATTACATCGACTCTTCAACGGGTAAGGATGTGCCGCACTTCGTTTGTAAGATTGCGCAGGTGTTGGGTGATGGGAGTGTTAGTGATTTGAGGCCGGAGGGGGAAGGAAGAAAGTGGACGTTGGGGACGGTCGAACGTGGTGAGATGACATACAACGGTGTTCGAAGTGTTAAAGACCGATTAGCTGAGAAATTGTCAATTAAAGATTTCGCTGATCCCAATGTTGGTCTTGTTGGAGTGGGTAACGCTGAAGCAGATACGGTGGCATTTGAAGCGGCCGCTTTGCATGGTGGCGAAATCAGACTCCCTCCAGGAGACTACCATCCACTTAAATATTTTACTCTGCGGAATAACCACACTAAGTTCGTAGCCAATGGTGATGCAAACCTACATTGGAAGGGGGCTGATATTGATAATTATGATCGTGGTAAGGGTATTTTTCATTATCAAGGTTCGGTTGATGTGTTTGAAGCAGCGGCAGTGACCTCCAATTTAGAATATGGCTCAGACACTATTGAAGTTGATGATGCATCTCGTTTTGATGATCTTGAATATGTCCTTGTCGTCGCTACAGTGAGCGGAAACAATGAAATTGGGTTATACCCTAAAGTTAAGATCATGGCTAAAGTCATGTCGGTCAGTAACAACACAATCAAAATAGGGTACCGATCTGGATACACGTTTTATTCTAATGAAATAAAATTGTATGGAGCATATCCGGTTATGGGTGGGGGTGTTGAAGGTGTTAATCTTATTGACGAAATGGAAGCGACTCCGTCCCCAAATACAACAACGCCCGCACCAACTGCTGAGCGAGAAAGGGCCGTTAGTTTAGTTAGTTTGGCCGTAGCTGCAAAAGTAAAATGCAAGAACTTGACAGGTGAAGGAGCTAAATACCCTCTGGTTGTCGGGTGGACGGTGACTGATTGTGAAATTGACAATGCCGAACAAAATAACCCTGTATGGTTTGGTCCAGGTGAAGGATATGGTGTACAAATAAATGCTGGCTTGCGTTGTAAAGTTAAGGGGATGAATACTCTTGGGTGTCGTCATAATACCGATTTTACGCAGTCAGCATATTGTTCGGCAGAAGATTGTTTTGATGATGCAGCCAAACAAATTCCGTTTATTACGCACGGTTTGTATGAGCACAATATTACATGGAGAAATTGTACTGGTGCGTCATTTAGACCTGCATCAAGTGGTTATAGTTTTGGTAATTTCGCGCACTCGCTGTTAGTTGAGAATTGTAACTTTGCTGATGTTGATGGTTGGGCGCTCGATATTACATTCCAGAACTCAACAATTGATCGTTTCGACCTTATAGCAGGAGAAGTGAAATTTAAGGACACGACAGTTTATAACTTTATTCGTTCAGACTGGGATGCGCGCCTTAAAAACCATAACTCTAGGATAGGAAGTACATTAAAAAATACATTCACGATTGATAGAGATAGTGTTATATCGTCAAAATCAGCTAACAATCTTACTATCAAAGGATATAACAAGCTTTACATTGACGGCACAACGAAAGGTTCAAATAGTGCAATTCTAGAAGTGTTCATTGAGGACTGTTCGAATACTTGGTTAACGGGCCATGTTGACGATTCAAAATATCGATGGATTGGGAAAGCATCACTAATTAGTGTCGCAAAAACTAAAACGTATCTTACTTTACCCGGAGGCGGTGCTATTTATTCCACGAGAATATTAGAATCTGCCGTTGATGATATTGTGCATGTATTCATTACTGATAATGTGATGTATGGAAACGCGGCTGTTTCTGAAGACCCAAGCAATCAAATGCGACCTTATCAATTTGTCGCCTTTGGGGAGACTGCCAATGTAAACTTAGCTATGAAGATTGGCGGGAATGCCTTACATGGATTTGCTCATGCCGCCAAAATTATCAACAACCCTGATGACAATTACACCATTGTAGAGATCATGAAGGATAAAGAGTTTCTCACTGGAGGAACGCCAGAAACCACAGTTGATGGTGTTTTATGAGCCTAACCCTAAACGGCACTCAGCTACCATTAAAGAACCTACGCATTAGCGTTCGTCAGCAATTGGCCGGACAAGACATGTCCGGCCAGACCTCTGCAACCGACCAAGCGGAAACGGGCAGCAAAGGTAAAATTCTGAGCGTGAAAGGCGTGATCCCATTTACCAAAAAGCAACTGTTAACCAACCTGTTCAGCATGGCAGACGCGCAAGAAAACCAAGCAAGAACAATCTACCGTATTAGCAATAAAACGGCAGAAGCTTTGAAGATGCGCCAAGTTAAGTTCCAAGGCTCAATCCGAGCCGAGGAGCAAGACACACACCGCCAGTGGAGCGTGTCATTTGAATTGGTTGAACACCTTTCTGTTCCTGAGCGAGTAGAACAACGCCAACCGGACAAACCTGCAGCACAGCAAAAAGTGCAAGGTGTGAATACACCAGTGGATGCCGGACAGAGTGACGATGTACCGCCAGAAACCGAAGTCGAATTAACGGGTTTCTTAAAAGTCCTTAAAGCGGCTGATAACGCTTTGGGCTAATGGTGGACTATGACAGCCAACAACAAATTTTTGTGTCGTGCTTACCTTGGCAAAGACAAAGCCAAGGCAAAAGACCACCGCATAGTATTTAGTGAAAATACGCCGGGTCGATGTGAGCTGACGATAGAAGGGAATCCAGACGCCAACACCATTGTGGCTGTCGATATTGGTTGGGGCGATTCAATAGACCGAGTATTTCTTGGTTACATTGAGCGTGTTCAACCTGCAGAAAAAGGTTGGTCTAAAGTGTTTTGCCGAGAGCTCTCGGCAATTCTTTATAAACCACTCAACATTTTCATGCGTCACCCAACACTCATGCAATTACTAAGTGAAGTCACCAATAAAACGGGGCTTCAATTTGTGGTACCAGAAAAGGCTTACAGTAAATCGGCCATACCTTGTTTCTACAGTGACGGCAACGGATACCGAGTTATGGACGAACTAGGCCAAGCGTTCAGCATTGACGATTTGTTTTGGCAGCAACAAGGTAATGGCCAAATATACGTTGGCAGTTGGAAAGATTCATTTTGGGCGAATAAGTCGGTACCTATCCCAAATGAACTAATGACTAACCACACGGCCAACAAATCGGTAAAGATACCGGCTATCCCAAAACTCAAGCCGGGCGTCATGGTTAATGGCCATAGGTTAGTTGGTGTGGAGTTTGAAAAAACGGAGGCAAAGCTAACATGGATGTGAACGTTATTAAGCGAATCATCTTTAGATTGTTCCCCGAGTTTACAGGCCAATGGCATTTGCCAAGGTGGGGAAAAGTTGTGGCATTGCCCGAGCTACCAGAAGAGGGCGATTTATCTGATCGCTTTTATCCTCATTACGCTGTCGATGTGAAGTTACTCGATGAGAAGGGCATGGAATACGAAGACAAACCGCCACTGCAGGCGATACCACTTCCCGTTCCCGGTCTTGGTGACCGTGCTGGACGACTTGAACCACCTGCAGTTGGCAGCATCGTTGAAATAGGGTTTATGTTTGGGCAACCGGACAAACCCTTTATTCGTTGTGTTCTTCCGCTTGGCTTCAAGCTACCGGGCATTAAAGAGGGCGAAAGCCGATACCAACAACGACCAGGTGTTTATCAGCTAACCGACAAAGACGGCAACTTTGAAAGAAAGACAGACCAAGCCGACAAACTTGAATGCCTAACTCAACAAATCAAAGTGCTAGAGAATCGAATAGCTGAGATTGGTGGCAACCATAGCGAAACCGTCAAAGGTAATAGAACCATCAAAGCCAAGAACATCACAGAAGATGCCGACACCATAAAGTTCAATGGTGGCAAAGGCGTTTGTACTGGCGCAAGCATTTGCCCGTTTATGGGTAAACCGCATGTGGATGTATCAACAACCGTTTACGCAGGTAAGTAGCAATGGCAATAAGCAAAGGCTCATTAAAGCAAAAGATAGAAACAGAACTGAAAGCCAGAGGCTTCGTGCTTGACGGTGAATTTGCCATGGCTGGCATGATGGCCGAAGCCATCGCCAATGCAGTGGTGGATGAGATAACCCAGAATGCAGAAGTTAAAGTAACAGGTGGCAGCTCAGCAGGAAACTACAACATCTTGTGAATTATTTAATGTATACTTTGCGGTAACATTATTGGAGGTTTAAATGAATCAAAGGTTTACCGCGTTAGATAGTTTTCGGGGGATCTGTGCTATCGCCATTGTTGTTTTTCACACCCGGATAGCAGGAAGTATTACTGAATGGGAATTCTTCCGTAATTCTAGCGTGCTTGTTGAGTTTTTCTTTGTCCTTAGTGGCTTCGTTATGGCTCATGTGACGATGAAGAAAGACAAGGTTTTTTTTAAAGAGTTTATGGCATCACGGGCATACAGGCTTTATCCACTTCACATTTTCATGCTCCTTGTTTTCATTGTCTTTGAATTCGCTAAACTGGCAGCGGTTAAAGTCGCAGGGTTTGACTTCAATACTGTGCCCTTCACCGCCGAGAGAGGCATTGCAGAGCTTATACCTAATGCGTTACTTGTACACTCTTGGACCAACCTTACTTTGTCTGGGTCGTTTAATTACACGTCATGGAGCATTTCGGTTGAGATGCTGCTTTATTTAGTTATTTTTTTCACGTGTCTGGCGGGAAAAAATAGGAAGATTTTTTGGGTTGCCGTTCCTCTTCTTGCAGTGGTGTTCAGAGATATACTTCCCAGTGGAGTGTATCGGGGACTAACTTGTTTTTTCCTTGGTGCGCTGACTTATGTCGCCTATTTACGAGGCATTCGCTTCCCAGAACGACCGCTTCTTGCCAGTATATTAGAGGTCTCAATAGTTGTTGCTTCCGTCTGTATTGTTTCCTCTGGGGTAGAAAATTCAGGTGAAATTGCAACAGCTCTTTTTGCTGTAACGGTATGGGTTTTCGCCCATGAGAAGGGTGTAGTTTCAAGATTGTTGCGTTTGCCAGCTTTCACATACCTTGGCACCTGTTCTTACTCGATTTATCTAACCCACAGCGCCGTTCTGTTTGTTGCTATCTCAGCAGCCCAGGTGGCTGACAAAATATTGAAGACACGGGTAAATACCCAGATTGACGGAACTCAGTTCCTTGATCTTGGAAGCTTACTGGCCAATAATGCAGCACTGGGATTAATCGTGTGTATTGTGATAGCCATCTCCAGTATCACGTACAGGTTTATAGAGAAGCCAGGCATCGAGGTTGGTAGAATGAGAGCAAAGGCTTTCAAAGATAGAGAGTTGAAAACGGCTTAGATCCAGTTTCCCGGAAAATTCCGTCATAACTGACCCTACATATAACAAAATGCCCACTCATAGAGCGGGCAATGTCTGCATAATACCTTAAATTCGTAGATGTAAAATCAATGGAAGTTACTCGATCTTTAGCACCTCGCCAGCATATTGCTGGCGGAATGTTATTTGTCTTTGAACTTTTATATATATCGCGTTCACACCTTTTCGCCGCCTTTAAAGCAGTATTAGTAATTTCCTCATAGTTTTTGTAATCATGACTACCAATCCATAGAGCTGTACTTTAATAGAGAAATCATTCGATCACTCTTGCTGAATTTTTGAATTACTCTTCTGATGTGGTATTGCATACGCAAAAACAAAAGTGGCGACACAAAAATGTGTTGCAACTTCATCGCCAAAATTCACTTCCTTTTAAGCTAAATTGTTGATTTAAAATACTTATTTAGTTCGATTGATTTTGCTTGTGTAATTTGAAGCAACTAGAAAGCTGTTGATGATATGAGAAGGGGCAAGTAATTAAAGTCATGGGGGGGAAAGAGCGTCTAACATAACTGGAATGTCATAAACTCTTCGCACTTTATTTTCGCCTGATCAGTAAGGCACGTTCGTCAGCGATAAGATATGATTTGTCCGCTTTCTTTCACCTTCGACCGAGTCTTTATCTTTATTATGAGTTGAAAAATAGTCGTACATACTATTCATCATTTCATTAGCTATATGGGGAGATGAGCGTTGAAGTGGGCTTGAGTTAAACACTCTAAATTTGATAGCTGTTTGGTATAGAGGCCAACCGCCTTGACTTGCACGCACAGAGAATGTGAGTTCCGACTCGATGCAATCCATTAGTTGACTGTTACTGCCAGTGTATGTATCAACGTCCCATACAAAGAGGATATAGGAACTTCCGCTACTAGCCCATTTATATTGTTGTTGAACTATACCAGGGTAAAAACGTTTATGAATTGCCTGTTTAGTTTGGCCAACATAAATGACTGTACCGTTGCTTTCAGGGTATGCGAGAAGGTAAATTTTTCCGCCTTTCTTTATGTCACCTGCTATAAAACCTTTGGTACCATCTTCAGCCTCAACGTCGTAATCTAAAGTGTCACTATTACGGCTCTTCATTGTTAGTTTATAGACGTTTGGCTTTTTGTAGTGATTTAGCATTGTGTGACCTTCAATTATTATTAGCGAGATTTTAACACATGCTGTTTGGTGGGACATAAACTATTTGAGCTGTGAATAAGCTAGCTAAGGGACTTATTGAATTCTAGTGGCGGCAAAAATGGCGGCATTCATTGTAAAACAGCGTTATTCATGGGGATAAATCGCCACTTACTACTGTTTTTATATACACTAAAATCGTGTTAAGTTATTGATTAAAATGTAATATTGCTTGTTTTTGTTAAGTTCTACGGCATGTCTTCACAGTCGGCTATGGACAAGCACTCAGGTGGTGTTGCTAAGTACCGTGCTGCAGAAGGTAAAACTGTTTTACTTCCGTTCCGTGGTTCAGTTCACAACACAATTTCTGACATCCTTGGTGGTGTACGTTCAACTTGTACATACGTAGGCGCAGCAAA
>NZ_VTXF01000043.1:0-37931 GCF_013114585.1 Vibrio sp. 99K-1 | reverse complement strand
TGATATAGAGCTTATTATTAAGCACCGATACTACTCCCGCAATGCAGAGACGTGTGGCGGAGGAGACTCAGGCCCACTGATCTTGCTAAGGTAACCAACAATAGGGCCTCATGATGTCATGAGGCTCTTTTATTTTTCCATACCAGTGGTTATTCATTCCTTACTAATTTAGCAAGGTCGTTGATACACTTTTTTCCAAAACCTCCAGTTACTAAATTATTCTTCATCAGTCGGTAGAACTTCTGTAATTTAGCTTAAAACAAATACTTAAAAGCGAGCTCATGTGGCTCGCTTTTTTTGTGTTACAGCTCGAGTGCGGGGATTAAAGTAGGCTGCGTGGCATGAGTGACTGTTTAATCTTGTGTAACGAATCGCTCTGCTGCCTTCAGCCCCATTTGGTAACCGGCTTCAAGTTTGTCTTTATCTGTGGTTAATCTTCCGACAGCAAAACTATCGTCCGGCACGATGACCTTAATGGTGCAATCGTGAGGTGGGTTCTCAATAAACTCTAAGGTTTGATTGTATTGTTCTGCACGCGTGATCATGGCCTCAGCCAGTTGAGGTGTCTCTTTCATTAGGCGACGTAAGAGCCAAGGTGCTTTCGGTGGGCGCTTTTTGTAACCCTGCTTTTGCGAGAGGATCACCGTGATCTGTTTCGCCCCTTGTTTATAAGCCTCAATCACGGGAATGGAATCGACCACACCACCGTCTATCATCTTTCGACCGTTTACTCTCAGAGGTGTGCGGTAGGCCATAGGAACAGAGCAGGACGCTTTGAGGAGTTCTTCTAGGTTACTCTTCTCACCCTGCGTGTAGAGTGGTTCACCAGTTTCAACATCCGTGGTCACTACTTGAAAGGGAAGCGGCTGTGTATCGAAGGCTTCCATATCGTATGGATAGTGCAGTGCGATATGCTCCCAAAGCCAGTCGAGGTCAAGCAAGTGTCCACCTTTGGCAAACTTCTTGAAGTTAATAAACTCAGGTTGGCATGAGTAGTCGGAAATAATGGTATAGGTTCGGCCGCGTTGGTTAGACAACCAAGAGGCTAAGTTGGTTGAGCCCGCAGAGACGCCGATGCAGAAATCGAACGGGTTGTATTGGTGGTCGATAAAGCCGTCTAACACGCCAGCAGCAAAGATGCCACGCATTGCGCCACCTTCCACAACTAGGGCATGTTTTGATTCTAGAGTCATTTGATTATGGGCTCCCTAATTCTTATAGATGCATATCCTTTCACTGTTATTAATACTAGATAAATGGTCGGATGTGTAGGCTAACCATTATTTTACAGGGTAGTGAATTACGTTATGGAACATCGCATTGTCTTCACCGAGGTTCTTATATCCGTGCTTTTGGTTAGCATTAAAGCGAACGGCTTGCCCTGCTTGTAATGTTTGCCATTCACCATCAAAAAGCACGGCCATCTCTCCTGAGATACATAATATGTGCTCGGTAACGCCAGTGTTATGCGGGTCGGATTCATGTTGATAGCCAGGTGCGAGGGTTAGCTCGAAGATCTCAAACCCTAATGCTTCCTCAAAAGGAAATAATAAGCTGACGAAGAAACCAACGTTATATTCCTCACGCCTTAACTCGTTTGCATCTCTGAATAAACTCGTCAGCTCATTGTTCGAACTTTCTGTGATGAAACTGGAAAATGACACTTCAAACCCAGATGCGATCTGCCAGAGCTTAGCGACGGTTGGGCTGGACTCCCCACGTTCAATTTGACCTAACATCGCTTTACTTACGCCTGTCGCTTTTGCTGCTTTATCTAGGCTCCAGCCCTTTTCTTGGCGTAGGCGTTTTAAGTTAGTGCCGACTTTAATTTCTGTTTGCATACTTTTTCTACAAGATTTTTTCTATAAATAGCTTGTGCGTTATAGCGCACAAGTGCTAGGTTTAGCTTATGGACGTTATAACGCACATAGGAACAAAATAACATGACTAAGCTAAAATTTTCCCACGTTAGTACGGGCTTTATTGCTGTATTTATTGGGTATGCAAGTGCTGCAGCGATTATTTACCAGGCTGCGATGAGTGCCGGAGCAACTCAAGAGCAGGTTGCGTCATGGTTCTGGGCGTTGGGAATTGGTATGGGGGCAACCACGATATTGCTCTCTTTCTACTACAAGAAACCGGTTGTGACGGCTTGGTCGACACCGGGAGCAGCACTGTTGATTACTTCGCTTGAAGGTCTGACGATGAATCAGGCAGTTGCTGTATTCCTGTTTAGTTCGTTGTTGATCACGCTAGTCGGTATGGCTGGGATATTTGAGAAAGTACTGAAACAGATACCCACGTCGATTGCATCGGCTATGCTAGCGGGGATTTTATTGCAGTTCGGTTTGGGCTTGTTTACATCGTTAATGGAAGAAGTTCAGATAGTGGCGGTGATGCTTGCTGTGTTTATCTTGGCTAAGTCGAGGTTAGGAAACTTGTTGATCCCAAGTATTTTCGTCATTGCTTTGGTGATGTGCGTTGGTTTTGGAAAGCTCGATGTCAGTCAAGTCACGCTAGGTTTAACGACACCGGTATTCATCATGCCTGATTTCGAATTCTTTTCTTTGCTTAGTGTTGGTATCCCATTGTTTATCGTGACGATGGCTTCGCAGAACTTACCGGGGTTTGCGGTGCTAAAAGCAAACGGGTACCAAGTGGATTCATCGAAGATCATCACTACCACGGGTGTGACAGGGTTACTATTAGCGCCGCTCGGGGGCTTTGCGTATAACCTTGCGGCAATCACCGGAGCGATCTGTATGGGCCCCAATGCCGATGACGATCCCAAAACGCGTTATATGGCGGGAATCTCGATGGGCGTGTTTTATTTGTTAGCTGGAGTGATGGGGATGTCATTTGTGTCTTTGTTTAGCGCAGTTCCTTCAGCGGTAGTCATCGCTGTCGCGGGGTTAGCGGTGATGCCTACATTGATGAACTGTTTAGCGGTTGCCATGGCAGACAACCACTACAGAGAGCCAGCGTTGTTTACGTTCTTATTTACAGCTTCTGGTACGAATTTATTGGGTATCGGAAGTGCGTTCTGGGGGCTTTGTATTGGTTTACTTTGTTGCTGGTTACACAATTACAAAGTCAGAACGAATGGGGACAATAGAGCTTCACAAGCTCAGTCATAGTGATGCTTGATGAAAGGCGCTAGTGAGCGATGGTTTACTAGCGCCTTTTTGTTTACGAGGTATTACCTAGATGACAGCTCGTTTTTGGATGAGATTAAGTTCCAAAGCTTTATCTTGGTTTCCTCGAAGCTTAAAAGTAGTGAAATATAGGTGGCTCATGCATCAAAAAGTTCTGGTGAGAGATGTTCCACGCATAAGCACCTGCCAAGGTGAATACAAGATAATCACCGATGTCGATGTACTCAATGTTTTGGTTTCGAGCGAGTACGTCTTTTGGTGTACACAACTGACCAACTAAATTGGCAGTAGTGTGGTGTATTGGGTTCGAAATGTTTGAGTGCTGCTGATTGTGGAAGACAGCAAAAGGGTGATCATGGCTTTGTGCTGCTGGTGTACGGAAATGATGCGTGCCGCCACGAGCAATAACAAAGTTTTCGCCAAGATTCTGTTTGATGTCTAACACTTCCATCACATAGTAGCCGCAAGGAGCTGAGATATAGCGTCCACACTCAAAGCGCAGTTTCCAATCTTGCATATGTTCTTCAGCGATCAAGAATTCTAATTTGTCGCAAAATTCTATCCACGGGAAATGTTGGCTAGGATCTTGGTAATTGATCCCCATGCCTCCACCGAGGTTAATAATGAGTTCTTCAAGAGAGTATAGTTCTCTCCACTGTTTAACCACCTGGAAGTAACGTTGAACGAGTGCTAAGTGACGACCAACATCGAGTTGATGAGACATCAGGTGAAAGTGGAAGCCTTTCAACTTTATTAGCGGGAAATCACGTAGATACATGATGGCGTTATCCAATTCAGCTTCATCGAAACCAAATGGAGTCGGTTTTCCGCCCATGGCTAGCTTGCTGAGCGTGATGTCACCAATATCGATATTCATGCGCAGAAAGATGGAAGCAGGTCGATTCAACTTTTGTGTCAAAGCTCCGATACGCTGTAGTTCTGTAATACTTTCGACATGGATGGCACCGACATCAAGTTGTATCGCTTGTTCTAATTCACTTGGCATTTTCCCTGGGCCACCAAAGATCAGTGGTTTATTAAGCAGTTGCTGTTGAAGGTGGCTAAGTTCGCCGCCAGATGCCGCTTCAAACCCATCAACGTAAGGCGCTAAAGTCCTCAAGATTGGCGTAGAAGGGTTAGCCTTTGCGGCATAAAACAGTTCCACGTTTTTGGGTAATACATGGCGCATCTGCTTGATGTGCTGTTCAAGCGCATTTAGGTCATACAGGTAAGCACACAATGGCTGACTTTGCTGCTTCGCGAGCTGTTTTACTTCTTGCTCGATGTACGGGGGAATCTGAGTTGGCTTAGTCATGACACTCTCCTGTGTTTTGAATCGCCCATGGTGTCGCAATTAGTGTGTACCCCGACTCTTTGTCGGCATTTTGCATCAAGCGAGTGGTGAAGTTGTTCTTACTTGGGAAGAAGCCGCCATCAAGTAACGCCACTAACTCTGGTTGCTTGCCATTGATTGACTGCCAACGAACGATGGCTTCTTGTAATAATTCCCACAATGTCTCTTCAAGTTTGGCGTCTCCCTCAGCAATAAAGAATACGGCTTCACTGATGTTGTTAATAAAGGTGCAGTAACCAATGCGATTCCAGCCCTGTTCTCGGCTGTAGTAAACCGATTGTTGGGCCCGTTCTGGAAGCTGTTGTAATGTCTCTGAAGGCCAAAATTCAGGTAACAATTTTGTACCTTCGAGATCTCGAATCCACACGCAGCATGGCATACCTTTTTCGAAACCAATCAGCGTGTTTTGTAGATGAGGTTCAAATGCGACCCCGTGTTTGAAGTAATAGTTAAACACGCCTGGAATCAAGCAATGCAAGTAGCGCTCAAACCACAAGGTAGCGACATTCTCATACTGGCTTTGTGTCGCTTTCGCTTTTTGTTTTAGCTGGGTAGCTATACAACTGTTTCCTTCACGATCATAAGCAAACAGCGAACCTGCCAACGTCGGTTGTAGAATGTCAGTTTCACTAAGTGAGAAGTTCTCACGATACAAAATGCCAAATGATTCACGAGCTTTTATGATGTCGTCAGGCTCTTGCTCGGCAATTGAACCTAGATTCAGTGTTGTTGCGTACGGCTCACTCATCACCTTGAATACAGGGTTACGCAGCTGTTCGCTCTCTTTTATCGGACGTAGAATAGAGGTTAACTGTACGGCACTGTCGAGTTCATACCATGCGTTTTTGCGAACACAGTTGGTCAAACGTACATTGATGGAAAACTTAGCAAACCATTCCATATCTGGGTGATAAAGAGTGCGCACGGAGGAAGTGGGTAACAGTTTGTCTCCACCTAAGCCTAATGGTGTAATTTTGCCTTGTTCAATCGCGCGTTGAACTGCTGGGTTTTGTAGAAGTGTGTAGCTTTCCCATGGGTGGCACGGATAAAGTAATTTTGATTCTGAATCACTTTCTCTCGGTGCCAATTGCTCGAGCATCGTTTTTGGTGATGTGCGTGTGTCTGAGTGCAATACATCCAGTAAAGCTGCTTCCACCTCAAACCAGTATAGAGGCACCTTTGCGCCAACTTCCGGGGAGCAAGCCAGTAAGTCATCCATACTTACTCCAGAACGACTTTTTGGTGTTGGGTGAAAAGTGTGTCCCCAGAGCAGTGACTGTTCTGACGCGATAAAGGCATTATGCTGCTGGAGTGGGCTGTCGGTGTTTAGGAATTGCTCGGTTACCAGCAAGCTGTTCTGCATTTGTTTTATCAACTCATGGTTGAACGGGATCATTAACACTTGTTTAAGGTAATTGAGTAACAGTGTTAGGGTTTGAGTTGCGTCTAATTTAGACCAGCCAGCACCAGCCGTTTTCGACCAAGGTGTAGCTGAAAGTTTTACTTTTCCTAGCTTACTGACGTATTCAACAGGCAAGACTAACAAGCCACTCTCTTGCGTCTGATTTTGCTGAGGTAGATGTATTGCCACACGTTGTTTGGCCGTAAAGTTTCTTTTTAATGTCTGCGGAAGTGATGCTGAGCTGAAGCACCAATCTACTTGCTTGTTCGGTATTGCGTATTCACGCAGATAGCAATTCACTACGCCCATGATGGTATTTAATTGGGCTTTTTCTTGATTGAGCTGAACCTGGCTGTGATTTATTTGCGTCTTGTTTTCAGCTCGGTGCTCAGTTGGAGATGAATGAGTGTTTAACATGTCGATGTCCAAATTTTGAAAGAATGATCATTGCGATAGCAGTACTAAAGCTGATCAAAGTAGAAAGTAAGAAAGGAACCTCAAGCCACCCTAAGCTTGATATAACAGACGCGCTTAACCCTGCTGCAACACCACCCCATTTAGACATGGCATCAAATCGTGAAAATATCTTGCCACTTTGTTGTCGGTCGATTTGGTTGGCTAAGGCTTGATGCAGCCCTTGGTAGCAACAGACCATCCCAAGTCCAAAAACAACTCGCGCGATGATTAGCGTTGTTTGATCGGGTATTAGGTGCATCGCTGTACTGACTGAGAGCAAGCCAAAACCAAGGTACAAAGTAGCAAGTGGATGACGGCGGTTGAGCCTCTCTGAAAACAGATGAACTTTTCCGGCAAAGAGTAAGTAGACACCGTGTGGAAGGGCGTATAAAAAGCCTATCCACGCTTGGTTTGTCACACCGTATTGCTGCACAAAAGGTGAGAAATAGGGGAAGGTGACGACCATCGAAAAAGCAAAGCAGAACTGTGCACCGAACACCCAGTAGAGCTTGTGTAACGGCTTGTGTGTTGTTTGTTCTCTTTGACTCGTTGTTTGGTCTTTTGCTTCTTTCTCTACATCTGATTTCACTAAGTTATCAGCAGGGAGCGTTAGCGTGATTGCCAATGCTAACAAGGGCAAGGTAGACAACCACAGATACGCATTGAGCGGACTCGTGTCTGACAATGTCCAACCTAGGCCGATGGGCGCGACAATCAATGCCAAACGAGCAGAAAGCTGGGTCTTATTCAGTGAGGTACCGAGGGTCTTTGCGTCTTTAATTTGACTTGATAGGTAGCTATTAGAGGCGGCCATGGTGCCGCCAAAGGTTCCTTGAACAATAAGACCAAACACAAACATTGTCAGACTGTCTGCCAAACCACACAGAGCAAACCCTGCAGCAAGCCCTAGTTGCGCTCGTAACAGAGAGCGACGTCTGCCAAATTTATCAGCAAAATGCCCCCAAAATCGTGCAGCTAACGCAGTACAAAAGGTTGGCAAAATAAATAAAATGCCTGCCCAATCTGAATCGATATGTGCGCCAAGTGTCGGTAATACCATAGGTAAAAACAGAGGCATGCCTAAGGCTGCGAATGCCGCTATGAAGTGGCAGAACAGCACACAATAAATGAGTTTGGTCATGGTGGATTAGTTCACGCTCTGTTTGATGGATTCTAAGTAAGCGTGTTGTGCTTCTTCACTGGTAAGTAGTAAGAAGTTCGGAGCCGATAACCCATAAAATTTGTTTATATCGCTAGCACCGGAGGCTTCTTTCGAGAGCAAACTGCCTGAGCTTAATAAATACTTGGCGTATAGATTCGGTGATTCAAATAGCAACTCGTTGGCAAGTGAAACGTCATGACCTTGATTGCGAAGTTGCTCTAGCTGTAGTGAAAGGCTAGTTGCCACTATTTTGTAAAGGTCAGCCGATGGCGCAATAGCTTGTGCGGCCATTGCTTCAACAATCGCCGCAATATCGAGTTGTAACGTGATGGTCGTGAACATCTGACCAAGAGCCAGCTCCTCGTCTACTTTAATGCGTTGATCCAGCAATTGATCGCACTTAACCGGTGAGAGGTGTTCGAAGTTTTTAAATCGCTCAGGCCAAATCCGCGCTGCATCATTGTCCTTCATCGCTAGGGTCATTTTTCCCTGCTTATCAAAGGCTATAATGGCGTTCTGTTGGTTGGACTCCAATGCAATGCCGTATTGAAGCCACAATCTCAGATGTACTTTTGAAAGTAAGTCAACGTAATCCTTAAACCAAGTTAACGTGTCATTGTGATAATACTGTTCGGCGAGGTGCTCTAAGAACAAGCGGCCATCGGGCATTGGGCTAGCCAACGCGGCAACGGGAACGAGTGCTTTATCTTGCGAATGGTTCAATGGATATTCACGCACGATGTAAGCGAAGCTCTTTTCATCTCCTACGTGTCCACCGTGTTTCTCATTGCAATGAAATAGCGTGCCTTGTAAGTCGCTATCATTTTGTTCCAGATGCGTTAATAGGCGCTCGAACCAGTGTCCATCATAAAGAGTTGAAGGCTTGATTAAGCGAATGTTTTTGGTACCTAGAGAACGCATGATAAGTGGTACTTTGATGTGAATATGTGGTGCAGAATTCACAACAACGGTACGCACCGATAGTGTAGGCGTAACCTCAAGGAATGGAGTAGGGGCTTCAATAATGCCTTCTGGAAGAGAGTCAAGGCCTTGGAGTGTTAAAGGGTGTACTGGGAATAAATGATGACTCACAGCAAAGTCGCCCGGTAGACCTACTTGCTCCATGGTTGGCCAGCATTGTGGCTGCGAACTTGTCAGAGTGACGAGTGACTTATCAATCGCGAGCCAACGCAGAGCAAAGCTTTGTGCAAACTCTGGAGCATATTGCTTGAGGTCTGTATCACTCAAACCAAACTTTGCGCGAGCGGTTGGATAATAAGGGTGATCAAGGTACGACGCGATTTGATCAGCGCGCAGTAATTTTTGGTTCCAATGCGTCAGCTTAGAAATCGGCTGCATTAATAAATTAGAATGTTGCTGGAAAGCGTTATCACATAGTGCTTTGTGTTCCTCTGCACATTCCAGTTCTTGTAAGTAACCATCTAGCAATGGGTGGGAGCTTTCATGTGCACACGCTTTTAGCAATTGTATCCAATCATGATAGTCATGCTGAAGTTCAAACTGGCCCTTTTTCTCGATTAGCCAACCACTACCATCCACCCCATTAGGAGAACCGTAAACCCAGCGCTGCATGTAGTAACTTGGCGTGACAGGTAGGTAAAGCGTGAAATCAGAATGGGAAAAGAGAGCCCATGCTTGCTCATCCGGGTAATTCGAACTAGTAAGGGTAGCTGGCGTTCTGGCTGTGAACTGACTTTTAGACACTAAGCCGAATAGGTCTTCACGAAGGCAAGTGTCCACTAGTCGCTGAGTTAGGTATGAAGCGTTGCTGCTCATGCGTTCACCTCACTGTTTGACGTTAGATTGAATCGAGAAATAGTGCGTTGAAGAGCAGCATCTAAACTTTGCCCTGAGGGTGATGCTATAGAAATTCGCGCTAGGTAATCTTTGTTGGAAAAGCTTTGTAGGAAGGCGTCACCCGGGTGTTTGAGTACCTGCTGCTGCGTGACAATATCGCCATCTTGATGAATGAAAGATGTAGATGTCCCCTCGATGACGCCACTTTGATTTGCCACAACATAGTGGACATTTGCACTGCCACTTATTTGGAATGAAGGGTCTAGCTTGCTGCCGAGGTGTAGGCTTAAGATGGTGCTGAACCACTTTCCTCCACTTAGATTGTCGAGTAGGAACTCACGACCATCTCCAATACTGCGATAGTTGATTTCAACTAATACAGGGCCTGACTCTGTGATAATGAATTCACTGTGGCAAACACCGAAGCCTACGCCAAATGCCTTCAACTGTCTGACACATTCATCTTTGAATTGAGTGCTGTTGTCGCCATTCCAAGTCGCAGCAGTTTCAATAAAGAATGGAGGCTCAGAGAGCTCCACATCAAACCCACCAAGTGCAGCTAAGTTTTCTTCGTCTCCCAAGGTTTCTAGGGTGATCAGTGGGCCCTGCAAAAAATCTTCAACCAAGATTGGGTTCGTCGGGTGTTTCTGCCAAAAGCGTTCGCAATAATTCTCCAGCTCAGTTTTAGAGTTACAACGCTGGACGTCTATGCTTGCCACGCCCTCTTTGGGTTTAGCGACGACAGGAAACGTAAAGTTCAACGTAGAGTCTATGTCTTGGTAGAGCAATTCACTTTGCACATTGGGTAAATATTTATCGCTCAGAACTTGGCGAGTGAGGTGCTTGTTCTTTGCTTGCAACGTTACCGTCCAATCTTTTGCTGGTAAGCCGAAGAATTGCGAACAGATAGCGGTAGAGGTTTGCAAGTGATCACTATTACTAAAAATAGCGCTAGGTTTCAGGTTTTGTTCTGTGATGGTATCGATAAGTTCAAGTGGATTAAACACATCACATTCAAGAATTGCGTCTGGGCTAAAACGCTCGTCATCGTTACTCAATTTTAGGTGGCTGAGCTTGTGATCTGTGATCAGTATGACGTTAAGCCCCATCGCTTTTGCTGTCGGTACGAAGCCGTGAGTGACTGCGTCATTGACGACGTGACTCACAATAATAATCGTAGATTTCATTGGGCTTTCCTAATTTATAAAACGTTGTTGTTACCTGCTCACAACTTGCATTCAAGTGGCCTTTTTCTTGTTTTTAGGGAAGACTTCTTTCTATGTCATTGTTTTTATTGATAATGGTGTTAATAGCGCAGTTGCATATTGCCGGGCAAATATAGATCAAAAAATATATATTGCAAACATAAATGATATTTGTTTTCATTCGCGCTGTTGAGAATTTATAAATTGAAACGGAATTAGAAAATGGATATCAGATTGAACTTATCTCCTCTTGCTCTCGCGATTGGAGGGGCATTGACGGTGGTCGTTGGCGTACCAAATGCAGTGGCTGAAGAACAAGCCAAAGTGGATGAAACATTGCAAATTATTGGTCACCAATACGAAGGATATGCAGAACATATGCCTCAGTCAGGAACCAAGACAGATGTTGAATGGTTGGACGTACCACAAGCAGTATCTGTGGTCACGAAGACAGAAATGGAAGACCGAGGCGCGGTACGTTTAGTGGATGCACTCGATGGTGTAGCTGGCGTCAATAATACCCTAGGCGAAGGTAGCCGAGACCAGTTCGTTATCCGTGGTTTTGACTCACTCAATGACATGTATCGTGATGGTATGCGTGATGATGGGACCTTACAGTCATACCGAAGCCTCGCAAACATTGAGCGTGTTGAAATTGTTAAAGGCCCGGCTGGTGCGCTTTATGGTCGAGGTTCTGCTGGCGGTATCATTAATCTAGTCACTAAGCGTGCAGAGGGTGAAAACTTCACCAATGTAAATGGTAGTGTGGGCAGCAACAGCCAGTTTGTTGGACAAGTTGATAGTTCAATGGCTTTTTCAGACAAGGTTAATGGCCGTATCAATGTGGAGCATCGCCAAGCCGATTCTTACGTCGATCATGTGGATTCTAACGATTTCTTTATTGCCCCAACGATTCGAGTGATGCCTTCTGATGGACATACTATTGATCTCGATGTTGAATATGCTCACCAAGAATTAGTGCCTTACCGTGGTGTTCCATCCAAAAATGGTAAACCAGTCGATGTTTCCGAAAGCACTTTCTACGGCGGAACCAACGATTATCAAGAGTCAGATAGCATTCGTGTTGGCGTTAATTACGAATGGCTTTTGAACAGTGAGTGGTCATGGACCAACCGCGCAGCCTACAACCATATCGAGCTAGAACAAAAAGGCACACGCCAAGACAAAGAACCAGTTACAGGAAATGAGGTAAAACAAACTGTCAACAACTTCGGTCACGATCCGCGTACCACCACGACCTTGCAATCGGAACTCGTTTGGGAAACCGATTCTAATCAAATGATGATTGGTGCTGATTACAATCAGATAAATATCGCTCTCACTTCTGCTTTAGTTAGCGACGAAGAGTTACCTCAAAAAGATATCTATGACCCCGTCACTGGTCCTACGCCTGATCCGGGTTTTAAACCTTCCCGTGACAACACCACAACGACCGCTGGCGTATACATTCAAGATGTTTATACCTTTGGCGATCTATCGGTAATAGGTAACGTCCGTTATGACTCTATGGAACTGGAACAACAAAAGGCAGGATCTGCCAAAGAGCATTTAGATGATAACAAGGTGAGCTACCGTGGTGGTGTTGTCTATCGTCTCAACAGTGATATGTCGGCGTATGCAAGTTTAGCTCGTTCGTGGCAACTGCCTTATGCTGGCATCTACATCAAACCTGAATTAGCTGAATTCTTCCATACCGATCTAAAGGAAGTCGGTGCAAAAGCCTACCTATTGGATAACGCCTTGATGCTCAATGCAGCGCTTTTCCAAATTGATCAAGAACAGCCTGAAACCAACACTAACGGGGATGTCGTCAACAAGATTGAAGCGCGTCACCAAGGCATTGAATTGGAAGCTCGCGGCCAGATTTCTGAGCAATGGGATATTTCGATTGGCTATAGCTTCCTCGATGCTGAAGACAAAGAGACAGGCAAGAAGCCGAACGACGTCTCTGATCACTTGTTCTCACTGTGGAGTACCTACCAGCTAGACGACAACTGGCGTTTAGGTGGCGGTGTGAAATATGTCGGCGACCGCTATGCGGGTAATGACGAAGCCGTCGCATTGGGGGATTACACCACGGTTGATTTGATGGCGGCGTACACCACCGGTCGTCACAAAGTCCAAGCGAATGCTTACAACGTGCTGAACGAGAAATACATTCTCGGAACAACCAATGGTAAGTCTGGCACCAACCAGGTTGGTTACGGTGCACCAGCTGAATTCATGCTCAGCTATGGCTATCAGTTCTAAATGCCAACTCAGCTTCAAACAGTTGTGTTTGCTAGCAAATAGCAAACAGTTTTGGCCTTAATTTCAGGCCGTTTAGCCCAAAAGGTCAAAGGACACATCGAATCGATAACGGTGCCTTTGACCTTAACCTGCCTTTTTAGGAGATTTTCATGCCTTACCAGAACTTGGATGGTAACCCCTGTACTCAATCGCACAAAAAGTTGCGTCTAAGTGCTCTATCAATGGCCATCGCTTCCGTGACGTCCATGGGCGCATTTGCCGCATCTGAGCCTCAAACAACGACCATGGAGACGGTTGTTGTTACCGGTAGTTTGATCGGCAACTCAGAGCTCGAGGATGTAAAAGAGTATCCTGGCGCTCGTACCGTTTTGACCAATGAACAGATTAAAAAAACGGGTGCGCTTTCGATTGATTCAGCGTTTCAAAGTGTACCGGGTATTAAAGTTCAAGATGAAACGGGCACAGGTGTTCTGCCTAACATCTCAGTTCGTGGTTTAAAGGCAAGTCGAAGTGGTCATGCTCAGTTTCTAATGGATGGTGTGCCGCTCACTCTAGCGCCTTATGGTCATACTGGACAATCTATTTTCCCAGCGACGCTTTCTATGCTTGATCGTATTGATATTGTGCGTGGTGGTGCGGCGGTTCAATACGGACCAAACAACGTGGGTGGTGTGATCAACTTGGTGACCAAGCCTATTCCTCACCAATGGCAAACGGAAATCAGTAATCGCTTGACTGTTTTTGAAGATGGCGATACCCCGTTGAACGATATTTATCTGCGAACTGGTGGTTGGCTGAATGATACGCTGGCACTTCAAGTGGAAGGTAACTTCTTAAAAGGAGAAAGCTTCCGTGAGCATTCAGACACAGACGTCAAAAACTTCCAAGCGAAGTTGCAGTGGTTACTGAGTGATACTCAAGAACTGCAAGCTTTTGTGCAGCGATATGATGCCGATACGCAAATGCCGGGCGCTTTATCGCCAGAAGATTACGAAAATGATCGTACCCAATCCAAGCGCCCTTATGATGAGTACCAAGGCAAATCGACGCGTTGGAGTTTAAAGTATTTACATGATTTGAATATTGCGGATAGTGCAGAGCTAGAAATACTGACCTTTGGCCATCGTTCTGAGCGTCTATTCCAATGGGGATTTAATAGTGCCGATGGTCATTGGGCTGATCCAGCACTTCCGTCGACCGATATTCGTACGTCACCACGTGAATTTAAGGTGTATGGGATAGAGCCGAAACTCGCGATCTATGTTGACGGCAATACAGTGACCCAAAACGTAATTGTTGGGGCACGCTACGTCAACGAAGATATCGATTACAAGCTTACTCAAACGCCGATCGCTGGTGGTGTAACAACAACGCCACGTGATTGGCACTTAGATACCGACGCTTTTGCTGGCTATATCAGTAATGAAATTGGTTTGTTTAATGATGTGTTAAAGGTAACACCAGGCATTCGCTATGAATCAATTGATATGGCATATAGTGATTTAGGTGAAGGAAAGAAAAAAAATAATAAGGTGACTGAGTGGTTGCCTGGTTTAACGATTGCATACCATCTTACTGGGCAATGGATAGGTTACACCAATGCACAGAAATCGTTGCGTGCCCCTCAAATATCCAACATTAAACTTCATGGTGAAGAGGGCAGTGAACTCGCATGGAACTATGAGTTGGGTGCTCGCTACAACCAAGAGTCAACCAGTTTCAATGTGGCGCTATACCGAATCGATTTTAAAGACCAGCTTCAATGGCAAAGTGCGACCCAAACTTTTGACAACATTGGTAAAACACTTCACCAAGGTATTGAGCTTTCTGGCCGTTACACGCTGGAATCTCTTCAGGCTCTGAGCTTAGGGGCGGGCTATAACTACCTAGACGCAACGATTGAAGAAGACGGTGCAAACAAGGGCAATCAACTGCCTTACACATCAACACATCAATTTAGCTGGGATGCGACTTACTCATTTAGCAAGCTAGATACCACCTTGTCTGGCTACTACTTCAGCGAGTCATACTCTGACAATGCGAACACGAGTAACGAGGATGCTAGCGGGGCGACGGGCAAAGTTCCAGCCTATATGGTTTGGAACTTCAATTTGGGCTCTGATCTATACAAGGATGAGAGTAGCAAACTGCGCATGAACTTTGCGGTCAACAACTTGTTTGATGAGGACTATTACTTCCGAGGCATTGATACCAGCCCTGTTGGTCGCTATCCGGCGCCAGGGCGATCTTATACTTTGGATCTGAATTACCATTTCTAATCAGTAATTTATTGAAAATCATAACGAATAAAAGTCGCCAATACCCTTGGCGACTTTCACGGTTCTAGCGTTAGAGGATAATTTAATATGGGAAACGACTCTCAATCAGTTTCGACGAATACATTACGCCCAATGAATAGATTATGGCTAAGTATTGCTGCTTTGGTGATGTGCTTAATCTCATTTTCGAGTTTAGCCAAAACAAGGGTGGTCCAAGATGAGCAAGGTCAGTTTGAGATTAACACCACGCCGCAACGTATCGTTGTACTGGAATTCTCATTTGTTGATGCATTAGCCGCGGTAGGCGTTTCTCCTGTGGGTGTGGCTGACGACAATGACTCAACACGAGTGATTCCAGCGGTAAGAGCGTTGGTTGACCCTTGGCAGTCTGTTGGTATGCGCTCTCAACCTAGCCTAGAAGCGATTGCCGTTCTCAAGCCCGATTTGATCATCGCAGATGCGGAACGTCATCGAGCTGTATATCAAGATCTACAACGAATTGCACCTACTTTGCTATTAAAAAGCCGAGGCGAAACTTATCAAGAAAACTTGGAATCAGCGCTAAAAATTGGTGTTGCTCTTGATAAGCAATCAGATATGGAACAACGAATTCAACATCATCATCAAGCTATGCTCGAGTTCAAGAGCCACTTCTCTCTAAAGCAAACCGTTCAGTTTGCTGTCGTTTCGGATAAAGGCATGTGGCTTCATGGTCCAGCATCTTATGCCGGAGGAGTACTGACCACATTAGGAATTGCGAGCCCGATTGAAGAGCTCACTGAAAAAGCGTATTTGCCAACAAGCTTTGAGTTGCTGCTAAAAACCAATCCGGACTGGCTGCTATTGGGCGCTTACTCGCATCCTAATGTGGTCAACGATTGGGAGAAAAATCCGTTATTCAACCTAATGACTTCAGCAAAAAATAGGCAAGTTGTTGAAGTGTCGCCAGCACTTTGGTCATTAAACCGAGGCATGCTAGCGGCTGAACAGATGGCGAAAAATCTAGAGCAGATCTTGGAACGATCATGAGAACGATATCGATATCTAGTGGAATGCGAAACCTGCCAATATTACCGTGGCGAGTCACTGTATTTACGTTGTCAGTGTTGTGCTTGATGCTATCTGGCTATGCGGCTTCTATGCTGGGATGGTCTAACTTTTCTCTGACCCTAAGTGACTTAGTTGACTATTGGTTTGCGTTTGATGCGAGCAATATGACTCATCAAATTTTGGCGACTCTGAGAGTGCCAAGAGCCTATGCTGGGTTATTGATTGGAGCGAGTTTAGCGGTTGCGGGCTTATTGATGCAGGGCTTAACAAGAAACCCACTCGCATCTCCTTCTATTCTTGGTATTAATTCTGGTGCTGCCTGTTTTATGGCTTTAGCTGCCATAGGCGTGCCTGTTGTCAGTGAACTCAATCCAATTCTTAATGCTGTTATCGGTGCCTCGTTAAGTGGCGGTGCTGTGATGATCCTCGGTGGTTTTTTTTCCGCACGTTCTCACCCGTTGCGCTTGGTTTTAGCGGGCATAGCCATTACGGCACTACTGATTGGGTTGACTCGAGCAGCATTGATTCTTGCCGACGATATGGCTTATAGCGTGCTGCATTGGCTCACCGGTTCCTTGTCTACCGTGGATGATGAGCAATGGCGAATTCTGTGGCCGCCCATATTGATTGGGCTAGGGTTGGCTATTAGCTTGGCGCGCAACCTTAATTTACTGGCGCTTGGTGAGGAGGTTGCGGTTGGGCTAGGCAGTAACATCCGCCTTACGCGATTCATTTGTAGTTTGGCCATTGTTTTGCTGGCGGGCGCGAGTGTCGCTATTGCCGGGCCTATTGGCTTTGTCGGATTGTTAATTCCCCACTTAGTTCGTCCTATGGTTGGGCATAATTACCATGTGTTAATTCCCGTTTCCGCGATGGCTGGTGCTGCATTGGTATCTTGGTCAGACGCGTTGTCGCGAGCTATTGCTTTCCCGACAGAAACCCCAGTGGGTGTTATTACTGCTTTATTAGGGACACCTTGTTTTGTTCTCATAGCTACGAGGAAGTCTTAATGCATCATAATGCGAAGCTATTGTTGTTACTTGGGCTGCTTATGTTGATGGCGTTCTCTGGCTTGTTTGTTGGGGCAGCATCACTTTCTATTTCTCAAGTGATGGAACATCTGATTGCTTTCTCTAGTGACGATTTTGTTATCCAACAGTATCGGTTGCCACGTATGTTACTCGCAATCAGTGTCGGTGCAGGGTTAGGGCTTTCAGGCGTTTTAGTACAAGGTGTAATACGTAACCCTCTGGCGTCTCCTGACTTGATGGGAATTAGCGCCGGAGCAGGCCTTGCTGCAACAGCGAGTTTGGTTTGGTTTCCGAATGCGCCGGTGAGTTTGCTTCCTATATTTGCGATGTTTGGTGGTGTTTTTGCAGCTGGATTGATTGCCTTATTGGCATGGTGGTCCCAGCCAACACCGGCCAAACTGGCATTGATTGGTATTGCAGTGAGTGCGTTTCTGGCCAGTTGTATCGATTTCTTACTCGTCACTAACCCTATCGAGATCAATACCGCTATGGTATGGCTCACTGGTAGCCTTTGGGGTAGGAACTGGCAGCAAGTCCCATTTATCTGGGGGGCGTTGGTTTTACTATTACCAATGGCATTATGGCTTGCTTGGCGATTAGATGTATTGGGACTGGGTCAGGAAAGTGCCACTACCTTGGGTATCAAACCAAAACAGATTCAGATTCTCGCGTTGTTGGCCGCTGTATTACTTGCAAGTGTCAGCGTGTCAGTAGCCGGGACAATCAGTTTCGTCGGGCTATTGGCGCCTCACTTAGCGCGTTTATTGTTTGGGCATAATCATAAGTTGCTAATCCCTGCGTCTGCTTTATTAGGGGCCATTTTAGTCACCTGCGCAGATGCACTCGCACGAGGTTTGAGTCCTCCAATAGAACTGCCTGCTGGAGTGCTGACGTCAGTGATTGGCGCACCTTATTTCATTTTTCTTCTTTATCGTTATCGAGGTTGGTAACCATGCTAAAAACGCAGAACCTTTCCGTCGCGTACGGCAAACAGACGATCATCCCAAACCTCACGGTTTCAATCCCTAAAGGGAAAATTACCGCACTAATTGGTCCTAATGGATGCGGTAAATCCACTTTGTTAAAAACCTTGGTAAGAATCAATAAACCAATGTCGGGGGAGGTGTTGTTTGAAGGTAAACCATTATCGAGTTATGGCGATAAGTCGCTTGCACGTTCTTTGTCGCTTCTGCCACAAATCCTTGTTAGTCCTGAAGGTATTACTGTTAGAAAATTGGTTGAGTATGGACGTTCTCCTTATGTATCTCACTGGGGAAAGTTAGGAAAAGACGATCAAACCATTGTTGAGCAAGCGATGCGTGATACAGGCGTACTTGAATATGCTGATAAGCCAGTAGAATCCTTATCAGGGGGACAAAGGCAGAGAGCGTGGATCGCTATGGTGATAGCACAAGATACGGACATCGTTATGCTTGATGAGCCAACCACGTATTTAGATATGTCGCATCAGGTGGAGTTAATGAATTTGATGCAACAAATGAACGCCAAAGGTAAAACGGTGGTAGTGGTACTACACGATCTAAATCAAGCGTGTCGTTACTGCGATCATTTGGTGGTGTTAGAGCAGGGTAGTGTTGTGGCAGAAGGCTCGCCCGACGAGGTGATGACAGAGGCGTTACTTGATGATGTGTTTGACCTAAATGCGAAAGTATTCCGCGATCCGATTTCGAATACGCCGATGTGTGTAGCGATTTAGGTAGTGATTGTTTGAAGCAATTATTGACCGACAGCTAGCTATTCAGTCATTCGGAGTTGTGATTGAGATAGTATTTTGCTAAAAAACGCGCATAATCTCGCTATACAACATTTAAAGAAGATATTACCTATGACTACGTTTCAATACTACTTTCACCAACTGCCTTGTTTTGACTGCAAAAAAACGACAGTAAGCACAGATCTTGGTTGGTTAACGCCAGCGATGAAAGAGGTGGTTTTAGCGCAACTGACTGAAACACTTGCACAAGGTGAGATTACCCCTGACCTTACTGCGAACGTTGTGTGCACTAAAGAAGAAGCTCGCGAGTACCTGCTGTTGAACTTCTTTGGTTATTCAGAAGAAGAGCTTGAAGGTGAAATCGAGGCGGATGATGAGCAAGAAGTCGCTGACGAGATCGCAGAGCTGCTTGAAGACGGTAAAGACACGATTGAGTTCGAACATGAAGTAGCGCTTCAGTGTTGTGCTGATTGCGATATCATCGAAGAGTAACTAAGTATCTTCTAAAGTACGCGAATCGGTTTGCCATGTTTGGTGATAGGCCATTCGCAAAAGGCGCTCGTGAACAATGGTTCGCTAGCGCCTTTTTTGTATCCAGTTTGAAATTCAGCACTAAGACGTTGTGCTGCTGATGACACCTTGTTTATTTAGCTGGGAAAGGATCTCTGTCGTTTTCTCACGGAATAAATCTCTTAGTAGACGAACGGTTGGCGTGATGGATTGACGGCTTGGGCATACCAACCACAGCTCTGTTGGTGTCGGCTCATAGTTGGGCATGATCTTGACTACATCGCCAGACAGCAAATGACTCGACATATCCAAACAAGACTTTATCGCGATGCCTTTTCCTGCAACACACCATCGCCTAACTAGGTCAGCGTCATTGGATGCACGGTTCCCTTTGAGCTTTACTTTGTGGTCTTGGGTGCCGTCGTTAAAGACCCACTCATCCTGTAACATGTCATGGAGTTGATACAGCAGTCCGTTGTGCTCAGCCAAATCACTTGGATGGTCTGGGCTGCCTTTTTCTGCGAGATACTCAGGCGAAGCACATAATATTCTTGGCACATCACAAATTTTGAAGCCATACATGTTGGCATCAGTTGGCGAACCATAACGCAGCGCCATATCCACAGAATCACGATAAAAGTCGATGTTACTGTCGCTGATGCTCGTTCGAAGTGTCGCTTGAGGGTAATCAAATAGAAACTCATCTAGCCAAGGTATGACGAGGTTTCGCCCTAAATCTGATGAAAGCGCGATTCGAATTTCGCCATCAATGACACCAAGCTCCTCGCGTATATTGAGTTTCGCTTGGTCCAACATTTTCAACGCTTGTTCGCACTCTGGTAAATATCGTTCTCCAGCGGGAGAGAGACGAAGATGACGAGTAGTTCTTACAAAAAGCTCTGCACCGAGTGCCGATTCAACGCGTTTCACTGCCGCACTTGCCGTTGCTGTGCGCATGTCTAGGTTAGTGGCGGCTGCTGTGATACTGCGAAACTCCGCAACCTTTAAAATTACTTGTAAGTCTTCAAGAAGCATTTCATTTCCCTGTTCTGAGCCGAGAATCGGTTGCTCTGTTTGCCATAAGATTGGGCATTTTGCTGTGGTTAATCTTAGTATTTTTCTTGCATACGCACACGTTATTATCAAAAATAATTTGATAATAATTCAAACATTAGGCTGTTTATCTAAAGTGAGAAATCTCTAAGATTCAATTATCGAATTTAAGGAGAATCATCATGTCACTACCATCTACAATGAAAGCCATCGGATTTACTCAGTCGCTAGCGATTACAGAACCAGAAAGCCTGTTTGAATTTGAAACGAGCCTGCCGGAATTAAAAGAGAATGACTTACTGGTCAAAGTGAGTGCGACTTCTATCAACCCTGCAGACGCGAAAATCCGTATTCGCAACGCAAAAGATAAGACACTTGAGCAACCAAAAGTGTTGGGCTACGACGCTGTTGGGGAAGTGGTTGGCAAAGGCACAAACGTTAAAGGCTTCGAGTTAGGCGATCGTGTTTACTATGCGGGTGACGTAACACGCATGGGCGCTAACGCAGAATACCAAGCCGTCGATTATCGCATCACCGCTAAAGCGCCACAAAGCTTAACGGATGAAGCTGCGGTTGTTATGCCGCTTGCAACGCTTACTGCATGGGAAGCGTTATTTGATCGTCTACGTGTTCGCCCTGAAGAGAAAAAATCTATCCTGATCATTGGCGGTGCTGGTGGTGTTGGTTCAATTACAATTCAGCTTGCGAAGCAATTAACCAACCTTAACGTTATTGCGACAGCGTCAAGACCTGAAACCGAGCAGTGGGTAAAAGACATGGGGGCAGACCACGTAGTGAACCACCGTAACCTGGTTGAATCAGTGCGAGAGCAAGGCATCCAGTATGTGGATTACATCTTTAATGTTGCAGACACAAAAGGCCACTGGGACGCGATGGTAGAGTTGATTGCGCCGCAAGGCATGATCAGTTCGATTGTTGAGTTTGATAGTGAGATTGACCTGTCGGCACTACAAGGTAAGTCAGTAGGCTTCATTTGGGAGCTCATGTTTACGCGTTCGCTGTTCAACACCGACGATATTCAGAAGCAGCAAGATATCTTGTTCCAAACGGCGAACTTGATTGATGCAGGTCGTATTAAATCTACGCTAACCACAACACTTAATGGTTTGAGTTCAGATACGCTGAAAGAGGCGCATCAACGTATTGAAAGCAGCGCATCGATTGGTAAAACTGCCATCAAATACTAAGTGTTAATGACCTAGAATATAGGCGTTTTGAACCCTTGAGCATTGGTTGAGTCTTGACGCTTGACAAGAAGAGCCCCAGACATTTTTCGCAAAGAAATTGGTGTCTGGGGCTTTGTTCATCTGTGATCTTTCCAATTTATTCGGATGCTTTGAATTGAATCTGAAGCAGTTTTAACTCAAAGGGCAAAGGCTGTTTGTCTGCAATCAAAAAGCCGAACTGTTTGATGTCTTGAGCTTTGAGTTCTGGTGCATTGTTGAGTAATCGGCCTCTAAACACGGCTTGAAAGTCCTCTAGTTTGAACACTTTCTTGAGTTGCTCGCCTTGGATGGTCTCAAAGCTGTGCTTGTAGTTGGTTCTATAGCCGTCTTTCCATGTGGTGAACCTTAACTGGTAGGTGCGTCCATCACCAACAAAGGATAACTCTACGTTGTTAACCGCGGGATTTAACGATTCAAGAGAGCGGTTTATTGAGCTGAATCCACCATTATTTTCTAATGATAGGTCTCCCTTAAATAGGCTCTGCTTGCCATCGTAAATGAGCCCACCTGTTGAAATGCCACCCATTACATTATCGTTGATTGCAGACCATTTCTGGTGTTCGCTTGCTTGCGTGAAATCAATCATCTCTATTCCTGCTGTTGACGTTTCAGACCATAACAAAGAAAGGCTGAGGGTTAACCACAAAGGCGTTATTCGCTTACGCAGTGAAGACGCTGTGAAGTCCGACTCGTTCATGATTTTCTCCATTACTCATTAGTCCGCGCAAGATTCCGTGGCGAGAATTCCTAGACAATGGTCGATGAACTCAGAGTAGTTTGACGCGTTTTCGTACTCAATTTTCAGCGAACCATGAAACATCAGTGTCACGGTGACGCCTTTGTAGCTTAGCCAACAGGTGTAACCATCGTAATCATGCCAAGCTATCATCTCACCAACTTGATATTTGTTGTTCAGTTGTTCCCCGGAAGAGCGAATAAACTCGAATACTCTAAGAAACTCAATGATGGTGGTCCTGTTGTCCATGTGTGACTCCCTCGGTGTGAACGACGATAAATAGCTAAGCACTTGTATTTAAATCGTTACGGTTTGCTTTTAGGTTCCGATCACTAAGAGAGATGCGAGCACTTTTAGATTGTGCTCGCGGTATGGAAGTGGAGAAATCTATCTACTGATGAGCTCCTAAAAGAGCTTCAGATTTATGCTTGATACGAAACACAAAATAGACCATTGACGCTAACGCAGCGATTAGGTTGCCGAGGGCCATGAAAAAGATGACATTGAGAACAGGGTTATCGAAAGCGGTGATAAAGAAAGCTCCTGGCAGCCCAACAAAGATCATTGCAAGTCGAAATAGCGGCGGGAGTTGAGAAAAGCCTCTAACTCTTAACCAAGATATAAACACAAGAGCAATACCATCAATTGCGATCACTGCGACTGAGAGTTTTAATGCTTTTACCAATTCATTTGTTGCAGTAGGTGTATAGATCTGAGAAATAGCCTCAGCAAGTAAAATTAACCCAAATGCACTCACGAGGATATAACCGAACATAATCGTGAGCATTGAGTAAGGTTCATTAGAGGATTTGTCCATTTGAGAGAGTGAAATGGACAGAGATATCACCAACCCTACATAGAGCACGGAAAAGCTATTCATAAAGTTGAGGGCAAACCCAAGATACGCAGTATGCTCTTGGTTATAAAGACTGGCAAATGTAAGAACCAAAATTGAAATACCGCCAGTGAAGCAGATACTGGTTAATGCTTCTGTGCGACCAAAATTAACAAGTATTCCGACCTTTTCTTTGTTGAATCGTGGCGTAGAGATGAGCTGATTTTTGAAACCTAGATATATGACAGGTAATAAGGTTAAAACGCGTATTGCTAGTGTCGATATTGATACCGCTACAGAAGCGTTATCTATGTTAGCTATTGCGATATAGTTAAAAGCGATATTCGCTATAGCACTGACTATTGTTACCGCTAGCACTTTTTTCTCTAAGCCTCGTGCTTCTAAAATATTGCATAATCCAACATAAATAGCCAACGGAAAAATACTAATGGAAAGTATAAAATAACTTTGATTTGCGTGGTTTGAAGCATCAAAAAATTGGCCCACAAGAAGGCTTATAACAAGTAAAACCACGCCAAGACATATTGAATATCCAAGTATTTCTTGAGCAGTTTGACGAGGTGCCTCTTTGTTCTGTCCAATGACAATATTGATACCAATACTGAGCACGACAGCCAAGATAACGAAAACCTGAGCGACTTGTGAAGCCAAGGTGTAATCTTGCACTGCCACCATATTTGTGTGTCCTAACATGATCATATCGACCATCGCGAGAGACAGTGCAACAAACCTTGTTGCTGAGATTATTAGGGCTCGCTTAAGGAAAGTTGCGATCATATTAAAGTTCCTGATGATGTAGGGAAGCTGTTATCGTTTTCAAGTATCCAATACATGAAAGTGTGTTGAGGTTGAGCGTTTTTGGTGAGTAGTTATTGATTTCTGTTATGCGGAAACGAATGTAAACGGAACGAAAAATAGGTTCAATAATATTGAAATAAATATTTTATATAAACATTGAAGCTTTGATCTATATCTTAATCCTAGATTGTTAAACTAATCTAAATATCAATATTAATGTTGATATTCACTATAGTTAATTAACTATTTTGTTAAATATCTTATCTAATGTAGCTTTAGCTAATTTAGAATAATGGTTCGCATTAAATGACATAATATTTGTTTTAAATTCCACTTATTTCAATCAGCCATTACTAGCTTTCTCGTGGAATATCAATTATTGCATCTAGTGGTAAAGGGATAAGAAAGAGGGTGATAATCTATTGAGGTAAAAAGGGAGATAGCTGTTTCGATAGTGATAACCATAGTCGCAATTAACGCCTTTCACTTCGTTGTGAAAGGCGTTTGTATTTGAGTCTACTTCACTTTAATTAGTGTACTTGAATCGGTGTGTGCGAAGGTTTTGTCGTAGATCTCTAAGCCAGTGGTTTGAGAGTAAGTCAGCGTGTCGTCTGAGATGCTGATGTTCATTGTGAAGTCTGTGGTAGTTGCGTTGTCTGTCATGTATTCAGACTCAGCGATACCGCGCTTAGACGCGACTAACGTCATTGTGTCGCCAGCAGGGCCTTCCGCGGTGACACATGTGGTGCGTGGCACACAGTAAGAGTTGTAGACGATCTGATTTTCTTGGTCATAGATGAAGTAACCACGTTGATCGTGGAATTTAGAATCGTCAGCCTTTCGGAATACTTCCTGTTTATAGTAAAGCGCAACGAGATATTGGTCGCTGGCGTTGGTTGCATCAGCGGCCACTTCAAATGTCATCACTTCATAAAATGGCGTGACTGCAGGGCCCCCCGCACCCACTTCAGTACCTTCTTGGCCCGGTGATACATCAATACCACCAGTTTCTACGGATTTCCAGGTACCAACTAACTTTGCTAGTGGTCCGAAATCCATACCATCGATTGTGTTGTGATCTGCAAATGCTGGAACCGAGATTACTGCTGCAATACCCAATGCTAATACTTTTTTCACTGTAACTTCCTTATATAGTTATTTGACTTAATTAACAATAAAGGTGCTGTGAAACCAGTTTATTAACCCAGATCAGTGTTGCTGGCTAATATGAAAGCGAAGTGTAAGCTGATGTATCAGTCAATAAGGGGATGTTAATACGTTTAAATATTGAACAGGAAACTTGGTTTCTTATCCAAATTTGAGGGAATCTAGTAGGTTTATTTTTCTCTTGAAGTAGAGGCCAGTTATCTGGTTTGAGGTCGTCTAAACTTAAAGTTTGTATTTCAGAAAATATGACAGTTTGGGCTCTAAAAACGTTCTCGAAATAAATGCAAATTAGTGCTTTACCTCAACTTAACTTGAGGTATTAGGATATGCAACGTTGCTTACGAGAATACTTTAAGGAGAGAAGAATGATCCAACTTGAACATGTAAATTTAGTCGTTAAAGACATCCCAGAAATGCTGACTTTCTACAAAGCGGCGTTCCCTCATTGGTATGTTCGTGACGAAGGTAAGGGCGAATGGTCAGGTAAGCCACGTAACTGGTTACACTTCGGAGATGAGTATCAGTATATCGCAATGAGTGATCATGGTGAGGGTGAGAATCGAGATTTAGATGGTCACTCTGTTGGTCTAGCACACTTCGCCTATGTTACCAATAATATCGAAAGCGTAACTCAACGTCTTATCGATGCGGGCTTCCCGATTGCTAAACCCGGCGCTGAAGAACCTTATCGAAAAAATGTCTACTTTGTAGATCCGGCTGGCTTTGAAATCGAGTTCGTTGAATATCTGAGTGATGATCCTAAGCTGAGAAATGCTACAAGTTAGCAGAATCGTTAGGTAGGAAAACTGAAAAAGGCATTGTGGAACACTCCGCAATGCCTTTTTAGATTGATTAGCTAACTATTCTTTCGCTCGGTGTTTTACTTAGCTTTGAACGGCACCAATAGCTGTTTCCCAAACACATTAATAAGCGCGCCAGTGACAATCAGACCACCACCAAGATATGTCCATATTGATGGGATCTCATTGAAGATCCATACGCCTAACAATGCAGAGAAGACGATTTGAACGTAAGAGTAAGCCGAAGCTTTTCCTGCTGCTTGAGTTTGCATTGCCTTGGTTAAACCGTATTGACCAATTTGAGTGAATACCCCAACCAAAACCAACATCACGGTTAAGAATAGGCTTGGCATTACAAAGTCGTTCCAAATAAGCGCTGTCGATATCGGTAAAGCTACTAATGGGAAGTAGAAGATGATGACAGAGCTGTCTTCTGTTTGGCTCAGCTTTCGGACAATCACATAAGCAATTGAGCTACCAAACGCTCCAAGTAATGCCACCAGAATACTGAATAACGGCAAATCGCTGCTTACGTTACTGTTCATACTTGGTTGTACCATCACCAATAAGCCCGCTAGACAGAACGCAATGCAAATCATAGTCGATTTTTGGACACGTTCTTTGAGGAATAACACGCCAAGCAAGGCAGTAAATACGGGGTGTACGTATTGTAGAATGGTTGCTTCTGCTAGCGGTAACGTAGTAACTGCGTAGTACACACACATCAGCGCCGCAGTGCCGACTGCACCTCGAACAAACAATAGGGGTTTGTTGTTACCCCAGACAGAAATGCCTTTTCGTTTTACGTCGATGTAGCTGATGATCAATGATACCAATGCCCTTGCTGCAACGATCTCAAATACAGGTATGCCGTAGTTGCTAATGTATTTCACACAAGCTGACATGAGTGCGAACCCAAAAGCGGAGAGGAGCATGAATCGAACCCCAACAGGGATCATTGAAAAAGAGAAAGAAGGCATAAAAATATCAATCGGTTGAGGGAGAAGGAATCATAGCTTAGTTTAGGAGAGGCAACCAAAGTCTTTGTCTTTTTCTCGTCAACTTGATTCAATTAATTCTCATTTCTGCTCTTTTACGTATTACGGATACATCAATCTACCGCCAAACTTACATCACATTTTGCCTCGCATAACATCGGTTATAGCTCAATTTTATAAAATCAACATCAACAGAAAGTGACGCTAATCCAACTCTGATTTATCGGGCATTTTAATTGTCCTTATCACTCATATCATTCCTGTGAATTTGTAATGAGAGATATGTTCTATGAAACCAATAAATACCTTACTCATATCCACACTTGCGCTTTGCTCTTTTAGTTCAGCGACTTATGCCGATACCATTTTGCATGCATTTAACTGGAAATATTCAGATGTGACAGCCAATGCTAATCAAATCGCCGAAGCTGGTTACAAGAAAGTACTGGTTGCTCCGGCAATGAAATCTAGTGGGACCCAATGGTGGGCGCGTTATCAACCACAAGATCTACGCACGATTGATTCTCCATTGGGGAATAAACAAGATTTAGCGGCAATGATTGCTGCGCTGAAAAGCGTCGGTGTTGATGTTTACGCAGACGTCGTACTTAACCATATGGCGAATGAAAGCTGGAAGCGAAGTGACTTAAACTACCCTGGTACAGAAGTTCTAAACGAGTATGCCAGCCGCTCAAGCTACTATGCTGACCAGACTCTTTTTGGCAACTTAGCGCAAGGTTTTGTTTCGGCTAACGATTTCCATGCTGCAGGCTGTATTACAAACTGGAACGATCCGGGACATGTTCAATACTGGCGTTTGTGTGGTGCTGATGGCGATACTGGGCTACCCGATCTCGACCCAAACAACTGGGTAGTGTCACAGCAACGTTTGTATTTGAAGGCGCTAAAAGAGATGGGCATCAAGGGCTTCCGCATTGATGCGGTGAAACACATGAGCCAGTACCAAATCGACCAAGTATTTACGCCTGAAATCACATCGAACATGCATGTGTTTGGTGAGGTGATTACCAGTGGTGGGGCAGGGAACAGTGGTTATGAGTCTTTCTTAGCCCCTTACTTAAACAACACCAACCACTCAGCGTACGATTTCCCGTTGTTTGCTTCGATTCGAGCAGCTTTTTCTATGGGCGGCGGATTAAACCAATTGCACGATCCACAAGCTTACGGTCAAGCATTGGATGATAGCCGTGCCATTACCTTTACTATCACACATGACATTCCAACCAACGACGGCTTCCGTTACCAAATTATGGACCCGCAAGATGAGCAGCTTGCTTATGCGTATATCCTTGGTAAAGATGGAGGCACGCCGCTGATCTACAGTGATGATCTTCCTGATTCTGAAGACAAGGATAGTGGTCGTTGGGGTAATGTGTGGAACAGTTCGATAATGAAAAACATGTTGAGCTTTCATAATGCGATGCAAGGTAAAACAATGACCATGATTTCAAGTGACCAGTGCACCTTGTTGTTCAAGCGTGGCAAAGAAGGGGTCGTTGGGATAAACAAGTGTGGAGAAACGCGTGGTGTGACCGTTGATACTTACCAACACGAGTTCAATTGGCATGTTCAATACAAAGACGTATTAAGCAGCGCGACAGAAACTATTTCTTCTCGCTATCATACGTTTAACCTGCCACCACGCAGTGCGCGTATGTTTAAGCTGTAAATGTTATCTAGCTAAACCACTTAGCTCATTAAGCAAGAACGAAGTATAAGCCTCAGCGAATGCTGTGGCTTATTCATTTGGCGTAAGCTCGTGTTCAGTGCTGGTCTTCAATCACTCCTGACCAATGATTTTGCTGGGAGAGTGCTTTCAACAATTCGATCTCTTTCGCTGTCTCTATTTTAAGCCATTCAATCAGATCGTTGATTACCGCAGAGTGAGTGCGCTGGTGGATGAAATAGGTCCACGCACTGTTCTGGATCTTGGCATGCTCTGGGCAATATAAGAAACCGCGCTGCAGATCCTGTAAAACCAAAAGCAAATCCGTCACCGTGACGCCTTCACCAGATAAGCACGCACTGAGTGCCATATCCAAAGACAAGAAACTGGTATTTCTGACGGGCTTTTTCGGTGGCGATTCAACATCGGCTAGCCATACTTTCCAATCATGATGATCTAAGGTTGGGTGCAGCCTCGGCATGGTTAAGATCGAATCGAGGTTGGTATCTTTCTTAGTCAAACCAACAGCATTCGTTAAGCTCGTAGAGCATACTGGAGCCATGAACTCTTCACGCAAGAAAGTGATGTCAGGCGCGTTGTCATAGCGTTTTTTGAATCGAGTGTGGAAGATCAACAGGTCGTATTCGCTGCTGTTGATTGCTTCATCTTCTTCAATCACAGGGACGATCACGATCTCGTAATCTGGGTAACGCTCGTTTAATTCACGAACTTTGGAGATCAACACGCGCGTAGCGAAGCTCAAGGTTGCCTTTATCACTATGCGCTTCTGCTTCGGTTCACTCCAGGAAGCGATAACCGATTCGATATTGCCGTAGCTTTCTCGCAAAGCGACATACAAATCATGACCTTGCACCGTTAATTCAATGGCTCGATGCTTACGAATGATCAGCGATGCGTTCAGCTCATCTTCAAGCTGTTTGATCTGACGGCTGATTGCACTCTGTGTCACGTTGAGCTCATCGGCGGCAAGTGTAAAGCTCATCAGTCTCGCTGCCGCTTCAAAGGCTTTTAAGCCATTATGTGAGGAAGGCAGACTAGGATATGGGGTCATAATTCATTCGCATGAGTTTTTGGAATGTTAGAGTCGCAAATTTATCAATTGAACGCTAGTCCCATCGATCGTATTTTGGGCGAAATTAACTGAGGCGCTCATGAAAAAAATACTGACTCTTGCATTCCCTTTGATCATTTCACAGCTGATATCCATGGCTTTAGTCCTTACTGATGTTTGGATGATGTCGCGAATCAGCGTGTCAGCCCTTGCTGCTGGTGGCTTAGGCGCGTCTATCTACTTTTTTATCTTCATTATTGCGAGCAGTACAGTTGGTTGTGTGGCAAACCTGATCGCTATTGCTTATGGTCAACGAGTCGCTCGCCCTGAATTTGGTAATAGCCAAATTAGGTTGGCTGTGAAAGGCGCAACCATGCTGGCGTTTGTACTTAGTGCACTCTTAATGACAAGCTTTTGGTTAGCACCTTTGGTGTTAGAAGCTGCCAAGCAACCACAGGAAGTGATTACCTTAGCGATGGAGTATGTGCACGCTCTAAAATGGGTGATGTTGCCTTCGCTTATTTTATTGGTGCTGCGCGGCTTAACCAGTGCGTTTGGTAATGTGCGCTCTATTCTAGTGATGTCGATTATCACTGTGATCTTAAATGTGCCAGTGAGTTACTTCCTCACGTTCCAGTTAGATATGGGCTTAACAGGCTTGGGCTTAGGTACGGCTATTGCGGCATTTATCGTAATGATTGGCTACACGGTTTGGGTGTTTAAACGTGACGAATTCAAACCGTTCGCCCCTTGGCTCCATACCGAAGAGTACTCCATCAAGCTGATGAGCCCGTTGTTGTTAATGGGTTTACCTATCGCCTTGGCGGCGTTACTTGAACATGGCTTGATTTACGGCGGCACCTTAATGGCAGGGACGATCAGCATAGCCTCTCTGGCGCTTCATCAAATCCTGCTGCAATGCTTGAGCTTTACGTGGAACTTCAACTTCGGTTTCTCGCAAGCTGCGGCAATTTTGGTTGGCCGTGATTATGGCGCAGGCAACTATGAAGGCATTAAAAGAACCTCGATTCAAAGCTTTATATTAGTGTCAGTGTTGAGTGTCGCTTTGTCTGCCGTGTTCATCATATGGCCTGAGATGATCGCTTCTATCTTCAAGCTAGACGACGGCACTGGCGCAATGACATCGCTATTGGCTTCAGTGATCTGGGTCGTCGCTCTGTGCTTTATTGTTGATGCTTGGCAACTGTTGGCGATTAACCTGCTAAGAGGGATGAAGATTGTCTCTATGCCAACGGTGATGACTGCCATTGGTTACTGGATGTTTGGCCTGTCTGCTGCTTGGTACTTGATGCCAAAATTCGAGCTAGCAGGGATCTGGGCTGGGATCGGCGTTGGCTTAGGTGTGACAGGTATTCTATTGCTCATTCATTTGATGGTCGTGCTTAATAAGAACAGCAAGGCTCCTGATGTAGGTTGTTCTGCTTATTCTTAAGCTTTTTAGTAATATGTTACTCATAATAGAAAGCCACAGATTAAAACTGTGGCTTTTGTTTGTCTGGGGCGTGTTGATTTTTCGTGGTTAAATTTTGTTCGGATGGGGACGCCTAGTCAAAAGCGTTTTAATCGCGGCGAGGGAGAAGTCGCCTAGTCATTCTAAGCAAATCTCCCTCAACAAAGAGTAAAACGCTTTTTGCGGGGGCGCCCAGCTCGAACCCTCTGGGCAGCGTTTACTGGTCATTTCTACTGCGTTATCAGCTTCTCATGTAGGCTAGCTACACATCAAAGCCTCTGCCTTGTATAAATACCCAGTAACTCGCTGCAAAAATCAGATCGAAAGATCAACACGACCTCACTGATTCATGGGGGAGTGAATCAATATCAGGAATCAGGAATCAGGGAGCGGCTATGAATAGTCATGCTCAACCGTTGTGTGCTCACTGTCCACCAGAGAGCGCAGACTTCATCATGGTTTTGAACTGCTCTTTTTGCTCTTCAGTTAACACGTTGTAGATGTTGTTCTTAAGACGCATCTCTTGCATCACCATCGACTTCTCGGTCGCTTGAACCGTATCAATGACCTTTTCCATCTCAGCTTCATTGAAGTCAGGCTGAGTCACTAGGGCGACCTGCTTTTTCTTAAGTTCTATCGCGCTATTCATATCAATCTTTGTTCGATCAGATTGATAGTCTTCAATAAGAGAGATGACTTCCGCATGTTGCTCTTCACTTAGGTTTAAAGAAGCAATAACCATTTGCAATGGGCTCACTGCTGGTTGTGGCGGTTGTTGTGGTGATGAAGCACTCACAAACGGAGCGGTAACGAGTAAAGCTGAAGCAGTTAATACACAAAGCGACTTTTTCAGTGATTTCATTGAGTTTCTCCTGTTAGTGGAAACATGAGTATAGGTGAGTAAGCTGAACTCGATATGAACATGTTGTTCAGTTTAATTTGCCGAGTTCATTGCGTTCACTTACTTGCGCTCGTCTAAGCACAGAGCGACTTAGACCTTGATCTTACAGAAACCGAGCTAAAAGGTGACTAGAATGATTTGAGTCGCTCACCGTTATATCAAGGAATATACAAATGGAAGTTGGATTGTTCTGGGCTGAGAAGGGAATGTTAGTACTTGGTGCACTGTTTGTCTTAACGAGTGTGATGCAGTATGGAAAACGCAGTAGTGATTGGAAAGGCGTGATCACTATGTTTTATAAACGTATTCCAATGAGCGTTGCAGAGTATAAGTGGTATCGCTTGGGCATTGCATTATTGGTGTTTGCGGTGATCATTCGCTTCGCGCTGCTTATCCTATGGCCGAGCTATCAGCTGTAAACCGTCGTCATTGCGTAAGGTCATCGAAACTTAACCATCAGTATTGAGCTTTAATAACCTTCGTTGTTAAGGCTCTCACTTCATAAAATAATGCGGTTATGTTCACTAAAGATAGTTGTTATAGCCCTTGTAGCATATTGTTTTTTAGGAAAAATCACTCAAAATAATCGCTCACCTGTCCGTCTTATCATTCTTATTAATAATCGACATATAAATCTATTCACCCCGTACCTGATACCATAATGATCTGTTACACTCGTCCGAATTAGCTTTGATTTATCAGTGGTGCATTTATGTCGTTCCCAGTTCTTATATGTGATGATTCTGCGTTAGCACGGAAGCAGATGGCTCGATCACTGCCTAGTTCTCTAAATGCAGATATAACTTTTGCTGTTCATGGGCTTAATGCACTTGAAGAGTTAGCTCAAAACCAGTTCAAACTGATGTTCCTTGATCTCACCATGCCGGAATTAGATGGCTATGGCACATTGGAAGAGATGCAACGTTTAGGTGACACCACACCCGTTGTGGTTGTTTCTGGCGATATCCAACCAAAAGCGCAGCAGAAGGTCATGGACCTTGGTGCTAAAGCGTTTTTGAAAAAGCCGATTGATAAAGAAGCGTTAAAAGCGATTTTACGTGAGCATGTTGAGCCACCAAAACAGCCTCAACTTATTACGCCAGCACCGCTAGAGTTACCGATTCTGCGCCGACGTGACATTTATATGGAAGTTGCGAACGTTGCGATAGGTCGAGCAGCAGATGCATTGGCGCGTCATTTCAATGTATTCGTTCACTTACCATTGCCGAACGTGAACATCTTCGAAGTGAGTGAATTGCACATGGCACTTCGTGACTTGGCTGACAATGACCAAGTGTCGGGTGTTTGCCAAGGCTTCAGTGGGGAAGGCATTGCAGGTGAAGCGTTAGTATTGCTCAGTGACTCCAGTGTGAGCGATCTTAAAAAGCTCATGAAGGTTCCGACTGAAAGTGAAGAGCTGGAAGAGTTAGAACTACTGATGGATGTGTCAAATATTCTCGTTGGCTCTTTCCTTAACGGGCTAGGGGAGCAATCCGAGGTTCGTTTCTTCCAGAGTTCGCCGGTTCTACTAGGGCAACACATCTCGATTGATTCTGTTATCGAAAACACGAGTGGTTCGTTCAAGAAGACCATGACCTTCGAAGTCAGCTATAACATTGATGGTACTTCTATCCGCTGTGACCTTCTGTTTATGTTTGTTGACGAGTCTCTGCCTCTTCTAGACAACAAATTGGCCTACCTAATGGAGGAGTTTTAATATGCTGAATCTTCCTGCTGAATTTGAACAGTTCCACTGGATGGTGGACATGGTTCAAAACGTCGATATGGGGCTGGTGGTCATCAATCGTGATTTTGAGGTGCAAGTGTGGAATGGTTTCATGACGCACCATAGCGGTAAGCAATCGCACGATGCGATTGGTAAATCGATCTTTGAACTGTTCCCTGAAATCCCAGAAGAGTGGTTTAGGCTTAAAACAAAACCGGTTTATGACCTAGGCTGCCGTAGCTTCATAACGTGGCAACAAAGGCCTTATCTGTTTAAGTGCCGCAACGTGAGGCCAGTAACTCAGCAAGCCGACTTTATGTATCAGAACGTCACGCTTAACCCGATGCGTTCTCCAACTGGACAAGTGACATCATTGTTCTTGTCTATTCAGGATGCGACTGCAGAAGCTCTAATGTCTCAGAAAAAGGCTTGATGTACCTTTTGGTAAAGCTGAATCGTTTCAGAGCCTCAAGCTTAGAAGAGTAGTCTAAACACCAATAAAAATGGTCAAGGTTAATCCCCTTGGCCATTTTTGTATCTGATGATGTAGCAATGATTTCAAACTACAGAAGGCGTTTTGTGTTCGTTAACTTTAGTCGACTTGCTACTTAGCTCTATCAACAGCGGTTTGTGCCCATTGGAATCTCATAAGTAAGCACATCAAACCTGCCATATTTTGTCGATTTCATTCCGCTCATCCAAGTTTCGGACGTACTAATCGAGCTTGCCTTTATACTTTATAAATTTTAGAGGTAATGAAAGAGGGCTGAGATTGGCTCACGAAGTGAAAAAAGTCAGAAAAAAATGAAATTATTTAAGAAAAAATGCATTTTTTGATTAAAGAAAAGTGTGATTTTTATGTGATTAAAGGGCACTTTTTTCACAAATTTGCCTTATCGAAGGTTTTTTAGACGAATTTGAAAGGAAAACGTTTGCGCAATAAACCGACAGCGTTTGCGCGAATGTGTTGTTAAGTTCTTAATTACTAAGAATTTAGTTGAAAACTAGGGGCGGGAGCTTTTACCAGATATGGAATCTTTGAGAGGATAGCACAAAAAAAAATGAAATATCAGACTTGCTGTTAGTAAATCACAGCCTATAATGCTGAAAACCGGAGCGTCTGCCAACGCTCCGGTTTTTTTGTGTCCGAAACTCAGTAAAGCGTCTGCCAACGCTTACCGAAAACGCACGACACGTAATATGATTACAGGACAAATTATCATGCGTATCGAACAAGAACTTAAGTTAGGCTTCAAAGATGTATTATTCCGCCCAAAGCGTTCTACTCTTAAAAGTCGTTCTCAAGTTGAATTAACCCGCGAGTTTACATTCAAGCATAGCGGTCGTCAATGGTCTGGTGTACCAGTAATCGCAGCGAACATGGATTCGGTAGCAAGTTTCGAAATGGCAGCGGCTCTAGCAGAGCACGGTGTAATGACTGCAGTACACAAGCACTACACAGTAGAGCAGTGGGCTGAGTTCGCAAAAACAGCAGACAAGAAAACGCTGAACAACGTATTTGTTTCAACAGGTACATCTGAAGCTGAGTTTGAGAAAACTAAGCAAATCATGGCGCTTAGCGACGAATTCGTATTTATCTGTATTGATATCGCTAACGGCTACTCAGAGCACCTAGTTGAGTACGTGCAAAAAGTACGTGCAGAATTCCCGAACAAAGTCATCTCTGCTGGTAACGTTGTAACGGGTGACATGGTTGAAGAGCTAATCCTAGCAGGTGCTGACATCGTTAAAGTTGGTATCGGCCCAGGTTCAGTTTGTACTACACGTGTTAAAACTGGTGTAGGTTACCCTCAACTTTCTGCAATCATCGAGTGTGGTGATGCTGCTCACGGCCTTGGTGGCATGATCATCGGTGACGGTGGCTGTTCATGTGCGGGTGACGTATCTAAAGCGTTCGGCGGCGGTGCTGACTTCGTAATGCTAGGCGGTATGCTAGCAGGTCACGAAGAGTCAGGCGGTGAAGTTGTTGAGCAAGACGGCAAGCTTCCGTGGTTCAGTTCACAACACAATTTCTGACATCCTTGGTGGTGTACGTTCAACTTGTACATACGTAGGCGCAGCAAAGCTTAAAGAGCTAACTAAGCGTACGACTTTCATCCGTGTACAAGAGCAAGAGAACAACGTATTCGGTCGCGAGTAACGTTTAAAACACTTGTTTAAAAATTTAAGAATTGAGCCACTTTAAAGTGGCTCTTTTTTTACCTGAAATTTGGCAAGTGGCGACAAAGTGGCGACAGCCGAGCAAAAAATTTTGTGGCGACAGGTTACAGGTTAGAAAGAGGGTTATGGATGATTGCTTCAGATAGGTGATCAGGTGCGAAGTGGGCATAGCGCATTGTCATGCTGATATCGGCGTGGCCTAGAATGTCCCTTAGCACTAAAATATTGCCGCCATTCATCATAAAGTGACTTGCGAACGAATGACGCAAAACATGAGAAGCTTGCCCTGAGGGCAGGATGATGCCCAGTTTATTCTTTAATATGTAGCAGAAAGGCGTATAGCACTCTTCAAATAGCTTTCCTGAGGTTGGTTTATATATCTCGTTGTAAAGCTCCTCTGAGATGGGTACAGAGCGATTTTTCTTAGTCTTGGTGTTGGTGAATGTAACTTTATATCGACTTAATTGAGAGCCTTTCAGCTGAGCTGCTTCATTCCAGCGAGCTCCAGTGGCTAGGCATAGCTTTACTATTTTCTGCATATCTGTCCGGCTGTGTTTAGACACATGCTCAAGTAACAAAGTAATGTGCTCTTTATGAAGAAAAGACATGGTACGTTCGTGATCTTTAAATGGCTTCACTTCTTCTAAAGGGTTCGGTCCTTTCCACTCCCCAAGTTCTTTTAACTTGCTGAACATTGCTTTAAATCGAGCGAGTTCTGAATTTAGCGTTGCGATACTAGGCGCCCCTTTTTGCCAGCGCGCATCAACAAAGCTAATTTGTCCACTCATTCGGTTACTTCTGAATTCAGAGTATGTTTTTGCATTGAAAACTGTCGCTATAGGGTTACCCATCGCGTTAGCCATTCTTAGAAACTTACTATGAATGACATTGCCTTTGGTAAGGGTTGCACCATAGTGTGAATACCAAAGCTCAATAAGTTGAGACAGCCTTCGGTGATCCGGCTTGTCTCCCATCCAGGGCTTATCGTCAATCTCTTTCATCGTGTGAAGCTCAAAGGCCTTGGCTTCGCCTTTAGTCGCAAATTTCTTACGAACACGCTTCCCCGAACGCCCGTTTGGGTAACATTCGCAGATCCAAGGTTTGGTTGAGCCATCTTTTAAATTGCGGATAGACATAATAAAGCCTAAAATAACTGTATATAAAAACAGTATAATTCGAGCTAAAACGTAGAACAATGTTTTATATCGGACAAAAGGCACAGGTTAGACACCTTTCTCAAAGTGATAAGAAAGTTAATAGGTTTTTGCTATGTATCAATCAATTCATGTAACTGCTGGCTACAGTCATTTCAAAATCAACAGTGATGGTCCAATTGGGGTAAGTAAAAAGAACCAAGGGGTTATTGATGCGCTTTTGAAACTAGGTAATCGCTTTACGGCGCCATTTGGTGGATTTATAGAAGCAGAGAACGTTGTGGGTTTGAAGTGGGTAAAACTGGTCGATATAAAATACCTGTGTACCGACGCTGAAGCAGAGACAGTTGAGTACGTAATACAAAAAGGCCACTATGTCGTGGGGACGTATCAAGACCGGAAGCTGTACATTTTATTGTTTGGTGGGCAACCAAAGCACCATCAGATTAAAGGCCTTGAGCAAGATGGCAAAAACAATGTGTTTGGGTTGTTTTGATGTAAATTCAGTGGTTTTGTGCTCTTGATTTCGTTGTAATTATCAATAGATAGCACTCATAATCCATTGTTTTTTCTGCAGAAATTTAAATAAATGAGTAACTTTTAACCCTTAAATATCAATTGCTTATAGATTTTTTAAGTGTGGGATACATACATAT
>NZ_VTXF01000042.1:0-36801 GCF_013114585.1 Vibrio sp. 99K-1 | reverse complement strand
GGTCACTCAGTTCATTGAAATCAAGTTGAAACCGAAGTTTCATTTTTTGATATTCATCAACGAGTGCCCACACAGATTGATAGGTTTAAATTGTTAAAGAGCTTAACTTCTTGAGCGTTCTTTTTTAGTAAGGAGCCTCTCGAAGTGGACGGCCATTCTAGCGAATTAACATTCAGTGTCAAACACTTTTTGAAAATTAATTTTTTGTTGCTTTCCGTCTTACTGATTATTGCTGAAGCCTTATGGCGCCTGCCGTCTCAGTGGGGTCGCATTATAGGGAACCCTTTCAGCTTAGCAACTACTTTTTCATAAAAAATGAATAAATAGAGGTTAAGTGTCTAATAGTTCACCTAAATATAAAAAAGAGAGCATTTCTGCTCTCTTTTTGCACTAAATCTAAAGGAATTATTAGATAAACGCGTAAGCATCTGCGTACATATGGTCACGCTTTGCTTCTTTATTTTGTGTAAATAGGTCTCTTGCTGCGCCCGCCATTTCAAAGCGACCTGCAATATAGATATCAAAATCAGCCAGTGACTCGAAGCTTTGTGTAATTGCTTCAAGCACATTACCAGTTTGGCCATGCCAAACTTCCGGCGCCTCTTCTACTACAGGTACGAAATGTACATTGCTATGCTTTTCTGCAATATCGACAAGCTCTTCTTTCGCGTATAGCTGGCACTCGTCTTTTGCACCCCAGTAAAGGTGAATCTCTTTCTTGCTGTTTTGTGCAATGCAGTGATCCAGAATCGAACGTACGTAGCTAAAACCCGTACCACCAGCAATCAATAGTAGAGGGCGTTCACTCTCTTCTTTAATCCACGCATCACCGTGTGGCGCATCAATCGCGATATCACCATCTTCAGCCTGTGCCTTTTTCATTGCTTCAACCACTTCTAATGCATAAGCATTGTGTTCAGCTGCACCAATATGTAGTTCTAGTTCACCTTCATGGCGACAAGGGCTGCTCGCAATTGAAAATGGACGCTTATCTTTCTCACCCATTTCAACCATCAGGTACTGACCAGCTTTAAAGGCAACTGGTGTCTCTGGATGAAGCAGGATTTGGTAAGTGTTACAAGCCAAAGGCTCGATAGACTTAACTTTACATTTAATAGTCATGTTCTTCCTCTCACTAACCCTTAATCGGCAAAGGTTAGAACTAAATTACTTTCTGCAAATGCTTGGCAAGCGAAAATCCAACCCTGTTGCTGCTCTTTCTCTGTGAGCATGGGTTCAAGGTGGTAACTCACTTGCCCTTCTAATTTTTTGCACATGCACATAGCACATGCGCCAACTTGGCAACGGTTAGGGAAATAGATATCGCTGTTGAGCGCAGCATCCAAGACCGTTTGCCCTTTTTCTACGGTGAAACTGATGTTTTCTGGGTACAAGACTACTTGGTAGCTCATAAAATTCCTAGTTGTTCCCAGATGCTATCAATCTTTTTGACCAGCTCAGGATCTTTTGTGATTGGAACGCCCCACTCACGCAAACACTCACCTTCCCACTTATTGGTTGCATCGAGCCCCACTTTGGAGTGCCCAATTTCGTTCTGAAGGAATAAGGTATCTCTAGCTGGATCCATTCTGGTGGTTACCGCCCAGATGATGTCGTTCCAGTCGCTCACGTTAACATCACCATCACAGACGACAACGAACTTGTTCTCATCAAATTGAGACCAAACCGCTTCCATGATTTTCTTACCATTACCTGCAGCTTGTTTATCTATCGATACCACAACCATGCTGGCATTATCGTTCTGCAGGTGAATATCAATAATTTCAGGATGAACTTTGGTTAATTCAGCTAAACCACCTTCGATATGATCACTGTTTTCTGGAGTAGATTGCACATCAGGCGACAATGCTAACTCGGCATCCCACTTCTTAGTGATGTCTAAGCCCATCTTAGAACCTAACCCAACGACCGGTGATGCAAAGTCCAACGAATCAATTGGCGTGTTCTCTATCATCAAGGTATCACGTGACGGATCCATATGTTTGCACATCGCAGCCGTAACTTGTGACCAATCGCGAGCGTTAACATCCTCATCGCACACCAATACAAACTTGGTATACATGAATTGACGTAAGAAAGACCATACGCCCATCATCACTCGTTTAGCGTGACCTGGATATTGCTTCTTCATAGTCACCACAGCCATTCGATACGAACAACCTTCAGGTGGTAGATAGAAATCTTCTATCTCCGGGAATTGCTTTTGAAGAATAGGAACAAACACTTCATTCAATGCAACACCCAATACTGCAGGCTCATCTGGCGGGCGACCTGTGTATGTACTGTGGTAAATCGGGTTCTCACGCATGGTTACATGAGTAATGGTAAACACGTTGTGCTTTTCTTTCTCGTTGTAGTAACCAGTGTGATCGCCGTAAGGCCCTTCGTCAGCGAATTCATTCGGATCGATGTAACCTTCCATCACGATTTCAGCACTTGCTGGGACTTCTAGGTCATTACTGATCGATTTAACCACTTCAGTTTTGCTACCACGCAGCAGACCAGCAAACGCGTATTCCGATAAGGTATCTGGCACTGGCGTTACCGCGCCAAGAATCGTTGCAGGATCGGCGCCAAACGCAACAGATATTGGAAACGGCTTACCTGGGTTCTGTTCAGCCCAGTCACGTAGATCCAGCGCACCACCACGGTGAGCCAACCAACGCATGATAATTTTGTTCTTACCAATCTTTTGTTGACGGTAGATACCTAAGTTTTGGCGTTTCTTGTTCGGGCCGCGAGTAACCGTTAACCCCCAAGTAAGTAGTGGTGCGACATCATCAGCCCAACAGCTCATTACTGGGATTTTATCTAGGTCGACCTCGTCGCCTTGCCACACGACTTGTTGGCACGCTGCTTTACGAAGACGCTTAGCTGGCATGTTCAATACTTGTTTGAACACGGGTAACTTATCAATCGCGTCCTTAAAACCTTTCGGCGGCTCAGGCTCTTTTAAGTAAGCCAATAACTTGCCCACTTCGCGCAGTTCTTTAACTTCCTGACGGCCCATGCCTATCGCAACACGATTGGGAGTACCAAATAAATTGGTCAAAACAGGCATGTCATAACCTACCGGGTTCTCGAACAGAAGAGCCGGGCCACCAGCACGTAGAGTACGGTCGCTAATTTCGGTCATTTCATAGTCTGGGTCGACTGGGTGAGAAATGCGTTTCAACTGACCAATACTTTCAAGATGGTCGATAAAATCACGTAAATCTTTAAAACTCATAGAACTTCTACATGCTGATTATTCTGCGCTCAGTATATCAAAAAGGGGCATCGTGAGATCCCCCTTTTTAGTAAGGTTATTGAGAGGTAAAACCCAGTTACGGAAGCACTTGCTGTATCACTGAACTTTTGACTTGTGGGTTATCATTCACTAGGTCTTGTAGCCAGTTGGTGTGCCCTTGTTTTGCCAACTCACGAGCGACCAATGGCGCATCATCGGCGATCGCCATGCGAGAAACTAAAAAGTCTTTCACCTCTTCTGAAAGTGGGTTCACTCTCGTCAGCAAAGTAATCGCTTCTTCTTTTAATCTTGGGTTTTTCGTTGCAGCCATCACCTGCTCTAAGGCAAATGGGGATTTACTCTCAGCGAGACGAACCAGCTCAGCTTGGCTATGATAATCGGCTTTCATCTTCCAGAGGATTTGATAGACACCCGGGTCTTCGCTCACCTGTGCCAATCGAACCACTACTTCGGTAGAGGGTAACCAGCTGACTATCGGTGACTCCGTTAGCTGTTTCGCTAAGTAATTCACGGCCTCTGGCGATAAGCTATCCAATTCTCTTATGAGTAGCGCTTCTCGAGTTTGGACCTGATGCTCAGAGCCAGTTAGCCACTCTTTGAGGTTGAGGTTCTGTTTCTCTGCATCGAGCACAAACACCAATGTATTTTGATCAGCACGGAATTGTTTGATTAAGCGGTTTGCTATCGAAGGATAATTAAAGGCTGGCACCGTAAACTCATAGCCATCACCACGCTCTAATACCTGGTAGGTTGGCGTAATAGCGAGCTGTTGCTCCACAAAGATAGACATCTTCGGTGTGAGTACGATTTTTTGCTGTTCGAGCTTCTTCAAGAGTTGGTAACGAGCCACCTCTTGTTGGGGAAATGTCAGACGCTCAAGTGCAAAGCGCAGCGAATTCACTTCGTCACGCACGACAAACTCGAGCAATTCAGCAGTTTTCAGTTTTACTTGATCATTCTCAAGCCAAGACTCTACTGTATGTGGAGACATCTCGGTGGCATTAACGATGCCGACCGGTGAAAGTAACAGTGAAGTAGACAAGAGTAATGATGACAACAGTCCATGTTGCATTTTAACTTCCTTGTAACACTTTTGGTCATTCTGCAAGCTGCCGCTACAAAATGCAAATAAAAAGCGCTACCCGAGGGCAGCGCTTTCTAATAACTATCAGCTAATCAAGATTACTGACGACGCATAGCGTCAAAGAACTCATCGTTCGTTTTCGTCATTGCTAGCTTGTCGATAAGGAATTCCATTGCATCGATTTCGCCCATTGGGTGAACAATCTTACGCAGGATCCACATCTTCTGTAGTTCATCGTTCTTAGTAAGAAGCTCTTCACGGCGAGTACCAGAGCGGTTGAAATCAATCGCAGGGAATACACGCTTTTCAGCAATCTTACGGTTCAGGTGCAGTTCCATGTTACCTGTACCTTTGAATTCTTCGTAGATAACTTCATCCATCTTAGAACCAGTATCAACCAGTGCTGTAGCGATGATAGTTAAGCTACCGCCTTCTTCAACGTTACGAGCTGCACCGAAGAAACGCTTAGGACGGTGAAGTGCGTTTGCATCCACACCACCTGTTAGTACTTTACCTGATGAAGGTACTACCGTGTTGTATGCACGCGCTAGACGAGTGATTGAGTCCAGAAGGATAACCACGTCTTTCTTGTGTTCAACAAGACGCTTCGCTTTCTCGATAACCATTTCTGCTACTTGTACGTGGCGAGATGCTGGCTCATCGAATGTAGAAGCAACTACTTCACCTTTAACTAGGCGCTGCATTTCTGTTACTTCTTCCGGACGCTCATCGATAAGTAGAACCATTAGTTCACACTCAGGATGGTTGTGAGCGATGCTTTGCGCAATGTTTTGCAGAAGCATTGTCTTACCCGCTTTTGGCGGAGCAACAATCAAGCCACGCTGACCTTTACCAATTGGAGATGCAAGGTCAAGGATACGAGCCGTGATATCTTCTGTCGCACCATTACCACGTTCCATAACCATGCGTTCGTTAGCATGCAGAGGGGTAAGGTTTTCAAAAAGGATCTTGTTACGAGCGTTGTCTGGTTTGTCGTGGTTTACCGTGTTTACTTTCAGTAGAGCAAAGTAACGTTCACCATCTTTAGGTGGGCGAATCTTTCCGGCAATTGAGTCACCAGTACGTAGGTTGAAACGACGAATCTGACTTGGTGATACGTAGATATCATCAGGACCCGCTAAGTACGAGCTGTCTGCGCTACGAAGAAAACCAAAACCGTCTTGCAGAATTTCAAGAACACCGTCACCGAAGATGTCTTCACCACTTTTTGCATGTGCTTTAAGGATAGCGAAGATAATGTCCTGTTTTCTTAGACGAGCTAGGTTTTCAAGGCCTAGGCTTTCGCCAAGTTTAACAAGTTCAGACACAGGTCTGTTCTTCAGTTCTGTAAGATTCATTGTGGTGGATGCTTGTTTAGTCAAAATAAGATCTGTTTTCTAGTTAAGAGGGATTCGGTCACAGGATCGACCAAGAAGAGAAATTCGTTCAATTAACGTGCGATAAATTAGCACTAAAACTAAGACTAGTCCATAGCTTAGAAAAAACAAAACCGTGCATTTGTTAACTGCACGGTTTCTTTATCAAATGCTCACCTGATTATAGGTTAGCGTCTAGGAACTCTTTAAGTTGAGTTTTAGACAATGCACCAACTTTAGTCGCTGCTACGCCGCCATCTTTGAAAAGAAGAAGCGTTGGAATGCCGCGAATACCAAACTTTGGTGGTGTTCCAGCATTTTGGTCGATATTAAGTTTACCGATAGTGAGCTTGCCTTCGTACTCGTCTGCGATTTCATCAAGAATCGGCGCAATCATCTTACAAGGGCCACACCATTCTGCCCAAAAATCAACAAGAACAGGGCCTGCAGCGTTGATCACATCGTTCTCAAAACCGTCATCAGTTAGCTGCAAAATCTTATCACTCATCTTCCACTCCAATGTATTTTTTAGAACTGGTTGGATGATAACCAGTAAATAGATGCCCTATTGGAATGTATTTACTTTCGTATTGCAAGCTTAAGCTGATATTCTATAGCAATGAAAAAGACGCATATCACAGAGCAAAAGTTCGCCGACTTGGATTTACTTCCGCAAGTCATTGAAGGATTGGAGAAAAAAGGGTTCGATTATTGTACCCCTATCCAAGCCTTGGCGCTCCCGGTACTGCTCACCGGCCAAGACATTGCAGGCCAGGCCCAAACGGGTACTGGTAAAACGCTTGCGTTTCTTACTGCTACTTTTAACCACCTACTAAAAACACCTGAGCATGAAGGGCGCAAGCCTAACCAGCCACGTGCGATTATTATGGCACCTACTCGCGAACTCGCGATTCAGATCTACAACGATGCTGAATCCCTAGTCGCAAGCACTGGTATCAAAGCAGCATTGGCTTACGGTGGCGAAAGCTACGACAAGCAGCTAGGTAAGATCGAAGAAGGCGCAGATATCTTAATTGGTACCACTGGCCGTATTATCGATTTCTACAAGCAGAAGGTATTTAACCTTAACCACATTCAAGCAGTAGTACTGGATGAAGCAGACCGTATGTTCGATCTGGGCTTCATTAAAGACATCCGCTTCTTGTTCCGTCGTATGCCTGAGCCTAAAGATCGTTTGAACATGCTGTTCTCTGCGACTCTGTCTTACCGTGTACAAGAGTTGGCTTTCGAGCACATGCATAACCCAGAGCATGTTGTTGTTGAGCCAGAGCGTAAAACAGGCCACCGTATTAAAGAAGAGTTGTTCTACCCTTCTAACGAACACAAGATGGCACTGCTGCAGACACTAGTAGAAGAAGAGTGGCCAGAGCGCGCTATCATCTTCGCTAACACCAAGCACAAGTGTGAATCAGTTTGGGGCCATTTGGCTGCCGATGGTCACCGTGTTGGTCTGCTGACTGGTGATGTACCACAGAAGAAACGTGAAAAGATTCTTGAGCAATTCACTCAAGGTGATGTTGACCTACTGGTTGCAACCGACGTTGCTGCTCGTGGCCTACACATTCCTCAAGTAACGCACGTATTCAACTTCGATCTACCTGACGACTGTGAAGATTACGTTCACCGTATCGGCCGTACAGGTCGTGCTGGTGCAAGTGGTCACTCGATCAGCTTTGCTTGTGAAGATTACGCAATCAACTTGCCACCAATCGAAGAGTACATTGAGCACGCGATCCCAGTGTCTGACTACGACGCTTCTGCACTGCTAGAAGATCTACCAGCACCATTGCGCTTACGCACACGTAACCCGCAACAACGCCGCTCAAACAACAATGGCTCACGTAACGGTAACCGTAAACCAAACCAGAACCGTCGCCCACGCCAACCGCGTCACAACAAGGAAGCTTAGTCGCTTATGAGTCAAACAGTGTCACCCCCGCTTTACGCTGCAATCGACCTCGGGTCGAACAGTTTTCATATGCTCGTTGTGCGTCATATCGATGGCAGCGTACAAACCATGGCTAAGATTAAGCGCAAAGTGCGTTTAGCTGCAGGCTTAGATGAAAATAATGCGCTTAGTGCAGAAGCCATGCAGCGCGGTTGGGACTGTTTGAGTCTCTTTGCAGAGCGACTGCAAGATATTCCGAAAGAAAATATCCGCATTGTAGGTACAGCGACCCTACGTACTGCTATCAATGTGGATATCTTTCTAGAGAAAGCGAACCAGATTCTTGGTTACGACATCAATGTTATCTCTGGTGAAGAAGAAGCTGCGACTATTTATAAGGGCGTGGCACACACTTCAGGTGGCAGCGGCCGCCGACTGGTAGTCGATATTGGTGGCGCAAGTACCGAGATGATCATCGGTGAAGGCTTCTCGGCGAAAGCACTGACCAGCTTAAAAATGGGCTGTGTTACTTGGCTTGAACGCCACTTTAAAGATCGCCAATTAACCGCAACCAACTTTAACAACGCCATTGAAGCGGCAAAGTCGACGTTGGCTCCGATTCTAGATAGCTACACCGATATCGGATGGGATGTGTGTGTTGGCGCCAGTGGTACCGTTCAGGCACTGCAAGAAATCATGTTAGCGCAAGGCATGGATGAGGTTATTACTCATGCCAAACTTAAGCGCCTACAGAAACAAGCGATGATCACTGAGCGCTTGGAAGAGCTAGAAATAGAAGGGTTAACCCTTGAACGCGCACTAGTGTTCCCAAGTGGTCTTTCTATTCTTATTGCGATTTTTGAGCTGCTTGAAATCGATTCAATGACACTCGCAGGCGGCGCACTCCGTGAAGGCCTAGCCTACGAGATGGTTGATGAGCTGCGCCAAGACGATATCCGAGCTCGCACCATCAAGAGCGTTCAATCACGCTACCAGATGGACGTAAGCTACGGTGACCAAGTCGCAGCAGCAGCGCAGGCTCTGTTAGAGCAGGCAGGCGGCGAAACTTGGGTGTCAGAACCTCAAGCTGGTGTCCTACTGCAAACTGCAGCCAAACTTCATGAAATCGGTTTAACCATCGACTTCAAGAAAGGTGGTGAACACAGTGCTTACCTACTACAGAACCTAGATTTACCTGGTTTCACTCGCGCACAGAAACACTACCTAGGTGAATTAACGCGACGCTACCGTGAACAGCTAACATCACTGCCAGAGCAACACGCAGTATCAGGCACAAGCAGTAAACGTATCCTACGTATTCTGCGCCTAGCGATTCTATTAACGCATCGTCGTAATCCAGAGCTAGAGCCTGAGTTTACGCTAACGGCTGACGATAATAATCTGACTCTAACACTCTCTAAGCAATGGCTAGCCGACAACCCGCTGACCGCTGCAGAGCTAGAGATTGAATCGAATCGACAAACAGACATTGGCTGGCCACTTTCTATTGAATGCCTCGTATAATCATATCTGACACTAAAAGTAAAATAGCCCAAGTTAGTCTACTAACTTGGGCTATTTATTATCTTTGCACTAATGCCTTTCTAATCTGATCCTCACACATTAACACCTGTCGCTTTAAAGTCAGGGTTCACAGCGGTTAACTTCTTAACGATGTAGTTCAGAAGCACGCCGTACATAGGCACGAACAAGCCTAAGCTGATGATAAGTTTGAATCCGTAATCGACTAAGGCAATCTCAGTCCAATGCTCGGCCATGAATGGATCTGGGCTTTGGTAGAAAGCGATCGCAAAGAATGCGATGGTATCAATAGCATTACCAAAAAGCGTTGAACAGGTTGGCGCAATCCACCACTGCTTAAGCTGACGCAAGCGGTTGAAAACATGAACATCTAAGATTTGGCCAAGCAAATAAGCCATGAAGCTTGCGGCTGCGATACGGGCTACAAATAAGTTGAATTCACCCAGATGGCTAAAGCCTTGGAATTGCCCTTCAAAGAACACCACCGACAAGAAGTAGGAAACCGCCAGTGCAGGCAACATCACTAAGAAAATGATTTTACGAGCAAGCTGAGCGCCAAAAATGCGAACGGTCAGATCTGTTGCTAAGAAGATAAATGGGAAAGTGAAAGCGCCCCAAGTGGTGTGCATACCGAAGATGGTAAAAGGTAGCTGAACCAAGTAGTTGCTTGATGCAATGATCACTAAGTGGAACAAAACTAATAATGCTAGGGCTTTGCGCTGTTGCGCAGGGGTAAAGTTACTCATGCTGTACCTTTTTAGTTTGGTTTGGGGGTGAGGGAACCCAAATCGAGTCATTTCTCTATCGAAACAAAGAAAGCTCTTACCAATAATGTGAATGAAAAATGTATCTATCATTTGCTCTATCGAGCGGCGGGCGATTATACATTAATCAATTTTAGCTGCAACGGTGAGAACAAACGCAAACGTTTATTCTCACTTTTATTGCTAGAAGGTGTTTGAAGCTCAGTAGCGAGAAAATAGGTTTAAAGGCAATTTTAACAGTTAGAAGCCACGCTTGAACAAAGCGGCTAGATAATCGAACTCTTCACGGCTCGCTTCTGGACTAAGAGATTCAAACCACACAGATTCACTGTAGTGCTCTGATTTCAAGAACATCTGGCACCCTTCAAAATCCACCAGCCATGAGTGCATGTCAGCATCCCACTGCTTTTCAGCAACCGTAGCTGATAGCAAGTTCACTAGGTGTTCGCCAATTTCAGGGTAAGAGTCGAAGTCAAAGCTCGGTGTTGTCACCAATAAGCGCCCTTCTTCTGCTAAATACTCTCGTAAACCAAATTCCATTTATTACCTCTGTTATTAGCCGTGTGTTGTGATGTGTTCTTGAATCAAATCTAGGAATGGGTCGGCGTACTTGTCGAGCTTACGCTGGCCCACACCATTTACCGCTAACATTTCACCGTAAGAAGTCGGCAGAACTTCTGCCATATCAATCAATGTTGCGTCACTGAATACCACGTATGGGGGTAAGCCATCTTCGTCGGCAATTGACTTACGCAGCTTACGCAGTTTTGCAAATAGCTTTTTATCATAGTTCTTGCTGCTTAACTTGTCTGACTTAGCATTACGTACCGCGGTGTCGAGACGAGGCACCGCTAACTCTAGCGACATCTCACCACGCAGCAATGGGCGTGCCTCTTCAGTTAACTGCAAGGTCGAGTTACGTGTGATGTTTTGGAACAACAAGCCTTTATGAATGAGCTGACGGAAGATACTGATCCAGTAGTCATGGCTGTGGTCGCGGCCAATACCGTAAGTTGAGAGCTTATCGTGACCATTATCGCGCACACGGATGTTCTGCATGCCACGCATCACTTCAACGACGTAGCCCATACCAAATGACTGATTCACACGGTACACACACGACAACGCCTTCTGCGCCTCTTGGGTCGCATCAAAGTGTTTTGGCGGATCTAAGCAGATATCGCAGTTGCCACATTGCTTCTCACGATATTCGCCAAAGTAGTTGAGCAGTACCTGACGACGACAAGTTTGCGCTTCAGCAAAAGCACTCATCGCATTCAGCTTGTGCATCTCAACCTGCTTTTGCGGGCCTTCTTCTTTCTCATCCAGCATACGACGCAGCCAGCCCATATCAGCAGGGTCAAACAGCATCATCGCTTCAGCAGGCAAGCCATCACGACCCGCACGGCCAGTCTCTTGATAGTAAGACTCGATGTTGCGTGGAATATCAAAGTGAACCACAAAGCGTACATTAGGTTTGTTGATGCCCATACCAAACGCCACCGTCGCGACAACGATCTGAATATCATCGCGTTGGAAGGCTTCTTGAACGTAAGCGCGCTCATCGGTGTCCATACCCGCGTGATAACCCGCAGCACGAATACCGTTGTTGCACAGCTTCTCGGTGACCATCTCGACTTTTTTACGGCTACCACAGTAGATGATGCCACAATTGCCCTTCTGAGTTTCTAGGTAGCGAACCACCTGAGACACTGGTTTGTGTTTCTCAACAAGATTGTAGCGAATATTAGGACGGTCGAAGCTGCCCAAATAGGTATGCGGATCCACCAGCTGTAAGCGCGAAACAATATCTTTGCGCGTTGCATCGTCAGCTGTTGCCGTCAGCGCCATATAAGGCACGTGCGGGAAATACTGTTTAAGCTGACCCAATGACGCGTACTCCGGGCGGAAGTCGTGTCCCCATTGGGAGATACAGTGCGCTTCATCGACCGCAATCATCGAAAGCGGTAAACCTTGTAGCCGTTCAATGAAATCACGCATCAACACGCGCTCTGGTGACACATAAACCATCTTAAGCTGACCTGAGTTCATGCGATTAAACACACTCAGTAGCTGATCACGCGGCATGGAAGAGTTAATACACTCGGCTGCCACACCATTGGCTTTCAACTGATCGACTTGGTCTTTCATCAACGAGATAAGCGGTGAGATAACCAGGGTCAGCCCTTCACGAACTAAAGCAGGGATCTGGTAACACAAAGATTTACCACCACCCGTCGGCATTATCACCAAGCTATCTCGGCCTTGAACAGCCAAATCAATGACCTCTTGCTGACCATCGCGAAAGCTTTGATAGCCAAATACATCTTCGAGGATGTTTTGCGCATCATTCGCGGGAGTTGGTGTTTGCTCAGCAATCAGAGTGGCGGTCATTGTGGTTCCTAATCGAGGTATAAAGTCAGCATGCAGCATCGGCAGGCAAGTCGCACATTGTAGAGTGGAATGCTGGCGAATTAAACCGCAAATTGTTAGGTGAAAAGGGTTAACGCTCCTATACTGACCAACTCTCTTTATAAATCCTATTAATAAGCACTCTGTGCCAGAGAAAGTGACATGACACAAGACGAACAACAACGTACACGCCAAGGAATCTTGCTTGCGATTGGCGCGTACACCATGTGGGGAATCGCTCCCATATACTTCAAATCTCTCAGTGAAGTATCCCCTCTCGAGATCCTGAGCCACCGTGTAGTATGGTCCTTTTTTCTACTCGCTTTACTGCTGCACGTTGGTCGTGGCTGGCGCAAAGTGCGCGATACTTTGACTTCAAAACCGAAAATGATGTTTTTGGTGGCAACTTCACTTTTAGTGGGGGCCAACTGGCTGATCTTCATCTGGGCAGTCAATGCCAATCATATGCTGGATGCCAGCCTCGGCTACTACATCAACCCTTTGATTAACGTATTGCTTGGAATGTTCTTCCTTGGTGAACGTCTGAGAAAACTTCAATGGTGTGCGGTGGCGCTTGCGGCTATCGGTGTGCTTATCCAGTTAATCGCCTTTGGTTCGATTCCAGTTGTCGCTATCGCACTGGCCTTTTCTTTTGGTTTCTATGGCTTACTCCGTAAGAAAGTGAACCTAGAAGCGCAGACTGGCTTGTTCATTGAGACCTTAGTGATGCTGCCAGCGGCGGCAATCTACTTATTATTCATTGCAGACACAGCGACGTCAGACTTTTTGGCGAATCCAATGCAGCTAAATTTACTGCTGGTCGCTGCGGGGGTAATTACCACTCTGCCACTACTTTGCTTTACGGGTGCAGCAACCAGACTCAAGCTTTCGACACTGGGCTTCTTCCAATACATTGGCCCTAGCTTGATGTTCTTGCTTGCGGTGTTGATCTACGGTGAAGCCTTTACCATGGATAAGGCGATTACCTTTGCTTTCATTTGGGGTGCACTGGTGATCTTCAGCTTCGACGGTCTGCGCAATAACAAGAAGAGTAAGCAAGTGAAAAGCTAACACTGATCGTTTTTTACAAGACAATCTATAGATACAGAGATAAGCTTGGTTGAATTGATGATAATTTAACCAAGCTTTTTTATGCCATGGATAAAGTCCACTACTACTCGACATCTAGCCAAGATATCAGCCTGATCCAAGCTCAATACCAAGAGTTTGCCTTTCAGCGCCACTATCATTTGGACTTTCATATCGGCCTAATCACCCAAGGGCAGCAGAAGTTTGTCTATAAGGGGACGAGTTACCACGCAGGTGCCGGACAAGTGGTGATGATGCCACCTGATGAGCTGCATGATGGTCATTCAAAGCTCGAATCGGGTTACCAAGTGAATGTATTTTCTGTCTCTCCTCAATGGTTTGGCGATCTTGCCGATCACAGCGAAAATGGTCACGCTTTGAGCTTTTCTAAGTTGATCCTCTCCGATCAAGCGACTTTTTTACAATTGCGTAACCTTCATGGGCTACTTATCAATCCAAACATCAGCCAGCTCGCCCAAGATTGCCTACCATTCGAAGGTTTTTCGACGATTGTTGATCGTTACGCGCAGTTTGGATCGAAAACTCAGGTGAAGCTTGGCACTCAATCAGTGAATACACTCAAAGACTATTTAATGGCAAACCTCGACCAGCCAGTGCGCTTAGAGCAACTTTCTGAGCTGTGCGACCTGACAACGACTCAATTTCAGCGTCATTTTAAGAACAAAATGGGCATCACCCCTTATGCATGGTTAAGCCGCTTACGCATGGAGCAAGGCATGCGATTAATTAAATCAGGTGTCGGCGGAACTGAGGTCGCTCATCAAGTGGGTTTCTACGATCAAGCCCATTTCTCAAAGGCATTTAAGACCGCATTTGGTGTTTCTCCATCGAAAATTAACTAAGTGTTGATAATTTACAATTGAGAGAATCGAAATCACGGTAAGCTGCGCTCAACAACTCTCGGCAGAACAACCCCGTTATTGGAACAGATATGAATGAAGTCACCATATTAGTCACCCTCGCCTCTATCCACTTTATCGCTTTGATGAGCCCAGGCCCTGACTTTGCACTTGTGGTACAAAACGCAACACGCCACGGACGACAAACCGGCTTATACATTGCTCTCGGACTCTCTTGCGGGATCTTACTGCATTCATTGTTAAGCCTGACAGGCATCAGTTACCTAGTCCACCAGCACCCAACTCTTTTTGCGCTCATGCAATTAGCTGGCGGCAGCTACTTACTGTATCTCGGCTTTGGTGCGTTAAAAGCAACATGGCAACTCATTAGCCACCACGAAGAAGAGACAGACACGGTCAACTCAAAAGATCTGATTCTGACCAATAAGCGTCAGGCATTTTCGAAAGGCTTTGCGACCAATATTCTTAATCCAAAGGCATTGGTGTTCTTCATCAGCTTGATGTCGAGCTTGGTACCGGCTGACATGTCGCTTTCAGGGAAAGGGTTTGCACTGCTGATCCTATTCGGCCTATCACTGTTCTGGTTCTCTCTATTAGCGTGGATGCTTTCTACGAAGGCACTGCAAAAGAAACTGAGTGAAGCGACAGTCTACATTGATGGCTTATGTGGTGTTGTGTTCAGCCTAATTGGCGTCAGTATTCTTTGGCAGTCGCTGTCTGGTTTAATCGCTTAAATTCGAATCAAGATTACAATTCGTTAACAACGTACTGGCTATCTTATCTTTCCACTGCCAATCTAGCTCTGCATATTAAAAGGAGAAGATCATGCAGTGGAAAACAAAACTAACAACCCTCGCCACTTCTACCCTACTTTTTGCCTCTCATGTCAGTTGGGCAAATCAAGCTGCCGATTCCGTCGCTCCCGAACAAAGTAGTGGTTTAGAAGCCAAGCAACTCGTAAAAGCTAACGACTGGATGGTTACCGCAGCCAACCCTCTGGCAACCCAAGCGGGTGCCGATGTACTGGCTCGTGGTGGTAATGCCATTGATGCGATGGTTGCTGTGCAGCTGATGCTTGGCTTAGTAGAGCCGCAATCGTCAGGTATTGGCGGTGGCGCCTTCCTTGTTTATTTTGATGGAAAAGACAAACAACTTAAAACCTACGATGGTCGTGAAACCGCACCACTTGATGCTACACCACGCCTGTTCCAAGACGAAAACGGCCAACCGCTTAGGTTTTATGATGCCGTGGTTGGTGGTCGCTCTGTGGCGACACCGGGCACAGTCCAACTATTGTGGGATACTCACCAGAAATACGGCAATCTAGAGTGGGCATCGCTGATCAAACCTATTGCTCAGCTCGCTGAGAAAGGTTTTACCATCAGCCCACGTTTGGCGACCTTGATTGAAAACGACCAAGAACGACTAAGCCGTTTTGCCACAACCAAAGCCTACTTCTTTAATGCCGATGGCAGCCCAAAAACCGCGGGTACGCTGCTTAAGAACCCTGAATATGCTGCAACATTGAACGCAATTTCAAAGGATGGTGCTAAGGCATTTTACCAAGGTGAGATTTCTGCCGACATCATCAACACGGTACAAACCGCCAAAGGTAATCCGGGTGTATTAGCACAAAAAGACTTCGACGCCTATTCAATCAAACAACGCGAACCAGTTTGTTCTGCTTATGAGAGTTACGATATATGCGGCATGGGACCACCAAGTTCAGGTGCATTAACGGTTGGGCAGATCTTAGCGATGACCGAACAGTTTGATCTGAAATCATGGGGGCCAAACGACGCGAAATCTTGGCAAGTGTTAGCGGACGCTTCTCGTTTAGCCTTTGCAGACCGTGGTATGTACATGGCAGACCAAGATTACGTGCCAATGCCAACCCAAGGGTTAGTAAATACTGACTATTTGCAGGAACGTGCCCAGCTAATTACTGCTGGAAAGGCATTAGACAGTGCACCATCAGGCACCCCACCGTGGGATCATGCCATGCTACGCAGTCAAGATGTGTCTATTGAACTGCCGTCCACCAGCCACTTCAATATTGTCGATAGCGATGGCAATGTCGTGTCGATGACCACCACCATTGAGAATGCATTTGGCTCACGCTTGATGGTAAGAGGCTTCCTACTCAACAACGAACTGACCGACTTCTCGTTCAAGACCCACAACGATGGCACACCTATCGCAAACCGACTTGAACCAGGTAAGCGTCCACGCTCTTCAATGGCACCGACTATCATCATGCAAGACGATAAGCCTTACATGGCGATTGGTTCTCCGGGTGGTAGCCGTATCATAGGTTATGTAGCACAAGCGATCATTGCTCATACCCAATGGGACATGGATATCCAGCAAGCGATCAACCAACCGCACTTCCTAAACCGCTTCGGCACGCTAGATCTGGAAAAAGGAACATCGGCAGAAAACTTCAAACCTGAGCTCGAAAAGATGGGATTTGAGGTCAACATTCGCGATCTTAACTCGGGGTTACACGCCATTCGCATCACAAAAGATGGTCTAGAAGGTGCAGCAGACCCTCGTCGTGAAGGCGCTGCCATCGGCCAATAAGGGTAAATACTCCCTTTTTACTCACTGCTTTGTGCGAGATCTCTCACAAGACAGTGAGTAAATATCGATATTTAACTGCGAATTTAAGCACTAACATGTCGTAACCAGTTGAAATAAAACAAAACGTACATTTATCGTTCAAATAATTATATAGAAATTCGCTTATGCACCATTGCTGATAAATAAGGAATCGGTAGTATGGATGGTGTCGGAAGGATGCTGACACGGAACAGGAAACGCCAAGGACTTGGTTATCTTCAGGATGAAGATTCGATTACTCAGGATGAATAATCGGCATGGATAGCGAAATGGACATTGAATGGACGCAATAGTAACTAGGATGGTTGCTACTAAGGAAAGACAATGGACACCTCTGGATGAGGAAAGGACTGAACATCAGGATGATGTAAAGGACACCGCTCAAGGAACAAGTGACGCGCGCTAACGAGGATTGTTGGCAGATCAGGATAAGATCAAGGACACCGCTAGGAAGGCGACGAAAGGAATACGCTGAAGGATAACAGCACACTATCATGGATTTGATGCATGGAGCACACTTAGTAGCCGGATTGCTGCGAGTAAGACTATAGACCCCGATGAGCGCAAGCTCTCGGGGTTTTTCTTTATCTGCCTCTTATCGATTGATGTTTTCACCCCTCCTCGAATCTAAGAAACGCTTCAACTTAATTACAATTCTGACATTTAAATCATTCACTTCTTAACCGCTTCCGAGTAACGTAAGCCTTACTAGGATCAACTAGTTTCATAACCATAATTAAATTAAGGACAAATTCATGTCACACGTTACCTTCAAAGGCGCAGCTGTACCGTTATCTGGCACATTCCCACAAACTGGCGAGCAGGCACCAAGCTTTGCACTAACTGCAGGCGATCTTTCTGAACTGACTCTTGCTTCTCTTGCAGGCAAGAAAGTGGTTCTAAACATCTTCCCAAGCATCGACACAGCAACTTGTGCAACGAGCGTACGTACGTTCAACGCAAAAGCGGCTGAACTTGAGAACACAGTTGTTGTTTGTATTTCTGCTGACCTCCCATTTGCTGCAGGTCGCTTCTGCGAGCTTGAAGGCATTGAAGGCGTTCAACACGCTTCGACTTTCCGTTCACCTGAGTTCGCATCTGACTACGGCGTAGCAATTGCTGAGGGCCCACTAGCAGGCCTGACAACACGTGCGGTTGTTGTTGTTGATGAAAAAGGTGTGGTAACACACAGCGAGTTGGTTGCAGAGATCACTGAAGAGCCAAACTACGAAGCGGCACTGACTGCGCTATAAGCTCCCTTCCACCCAATAATCTATTGCGACTGCCTAGGCGATACGCAATAAAAAAGAGCAGCCATTGGCTGCTCTTTTTGTTTTCAATAATCAACGGTTATTAGATGTCGAAGTAACAAGTTAAAGCTGCTCTAAACGCGCGTAAGCCGTCACCAACCACTTAATCCCTTCACCGTTAAACGCGACTTGCACTCGGCTCTGTGGGCCACTTCCTTCAAAGTTGATGATAGTACCTTCACCAAACTTAGGGTGCTTCACGCGAGAACCTAAGCTAAAGCCTGTTTCATTAAAGTTCTCTTTGACTGCAGTTTGGCTAAAGCGACCACTGCTCGCAGGGCGACTGACCTGCGCCTTCATACGAACTTCATCCAGACAGGTTTCGGGTAACTCACGAATAAAGCGTGATGGTTTGTGGTATTTGTCTTGTCCGTACAAACGGCGCATCTCAGCGTAAGTGATGTACAGTTTCTCCATCGCACGAGTCATGCCTACGTAACATAGACGGCGCTCTTCTTCTAAACGCCCCGCTTCCTCAGCAGACATCTGGCTTGGGAACATGCCTTCTTCGACACCCACCATGAATACCATTGGGAACTCTAGACCTTTAGCACTGTGTAGAGTCATAAGCTGAACCGCATCATCAAACTCATCAGCCTGACCTTCACCCGCTTCCAAAGCCGCGTGCGTTAAGAATGCTGTTAGCATGCTCATCTCATCGGCTTCTTCTGGCTTCTCGAACTGACGAGTTGCCGTTACCAATTCTTCCAAGTTCTCAATACGCGCTTTCGATTTCTCGCCTTTCTCTTGCTCGTACATCGCAAATAGACCTGAAGATTTAATCACATGGTCAGTTTGCTCATGTAAATTCAGCTCTAACGTGTCGTCTTCAAGCGCATTAATTAACTCGATAAAGCGGCTTAAGGCACCCGCTGCACGACCTGGCAGTACTTGTTCTTCCAACAAAGCGATACTCGCTTGCCACATCGTCGCACCACGGTCACGCGCTGCAAATCGAATCGTCTCTAGAGTCTTGTCACCCAAGCCACGTGTTGGCGTATTAACCACACGTTCAAAAGCGGCATCATCGTTACGGTTACCCATTAAACGCAGGTAGCTCAATGCATCTTTGATCTCCTGACGTTCGAAGAATCGCATACCACCGTAGATTCGGTATGGTAAGCCCGCTTGAATCAACGCTTCTTCCAGAACACGAGATTGGGCGTTATTACGATAAAGCATCGCCGTATCTTCGAGTGCACCACCTTTCTCTTGCCACTCTTTAATCTTACTTACCGTGAAGCGAGCTTCATCAAGCTCGTTGTAAGCTGAGTAGACGGAGATTGGCTCACCATCGTTACCATCGGTCCACAACTCTTTACCCATTCGCTCAGTGTTGTTTGAGATAAGCTCGTTCGATGCTTGCAAGATGATTTTGGTTGAGCGGTAGTTTTGCTCTAATCGAATCGTTGAAGCGCCAGGGAATTCGTCCAAGAACTTCTGAATATTCTCGATTTTTGCACCACGCCAGCCATAGATAGATTGATCATCATCACCTACGATCATCACTCGACAATCAGGGCCAGCCATCATACGCAGCCAAGCATATTGGATGTTGTTGGTATCTTGGAATTCGTCGACCAAAATATGCTTAAAGCGCGCTTGGTAGTGCTCACGAATGTGTTTCTTGTCGCGCAATAGCTCGTGTGATCTCAGCAAAATCTCCGCGAAGTCCACCAATCCAGCACGGTCACACGCTTCTTGATAAGCCGAGTAAATCTTTAACCATGTTTGAGTTACTGGATCATGGTAGGCATCAATGTGGTTCGGGCGCAGGCCTTCATCTTTCTTGCCGTTGATCCACCACGAAGCTTGCTTAGCAGGCCACTGCTTTTCATCGAGGTTTTGTGCTTTGATTAAGCGGCGTAATAGACGAATCTGATCATCGGAATCAATGATCTGGAAGTCTTCTGGCAATTTTGCATCTAGGTAGTGAGCACGCAGAATACGGTGACAAATACCATGGAAGGTACCGTTCCACATGCCTGACGAGCTGCCCATCATCAACTCTTCAATACGACCACGCATCTCTGCCGCCGCTTTATTGGTGAAGGTTACTGACATTATAGAGAACGGGGATGCTTGCTCGACACTCTGCAGCCAAGCGATACGATGCACCAAAACTCGCGTTTTACCACTACCAGCACCAGCCAGAATAAGTAGGTTTTCTAAAGGTGCTGCGACCGCCTCACGTTGTTTGTCGTTTAGGCCATCGAGTAAAAGCGAAGGATCTATCATTGGATATGCTCACTACTGGGTATTTATACATAAAAGTTGATTATAACCTAAACACTAGGCTGCGTTTAGAATATTAAGAAGAAAAAACCATCAAAAAATAACATCACTTAATCAAACACTTAACAGGTAAATCATCACTGATTTTGATAATACTTATAATACTGTGAAATTATTTTCGGGTTGTTCCTATCCTTTTTAGTAAGCAAGTTAACAACTCATTAACCTGCGATGTGTAAATACTATTAAGTCTAGAGGGAATGACTATGAAAAATTCTAATCTTGCTGTTACAGCTGCAATCACAAGTGTACTAGCGTTTGGCGGTGCCGTTCTTACATCAGCACCAGCGGAAGCAGCAGCGAAAGAAAAATGCTATGGCGTATCAAAAGCTGGCCAAAATGACTGTGCAACTAAAACAAGTTCATGTGCTGGTACAGCAAAAGAAGACAACCAATCCGATGCATTCGTGGTCGTTCCTAAAGGACTATGTGGCAAGTTAACTGGTGGTAGCACTCAATCATCATAATGCCTGAAGGCATAACTGAACCACTCAGTATGGTGAGCTGAATACCAGCTCACCTCCACTACCCATTAGGAGAATCGTTGTGACTCAAACTCTTCACCCCAACGCAGGGGTTGGCCTTAGAACACCGCACTTAGATTTCTTCAGCCAGAATTCTGATTTGGTAAGTTGGTTAGAGGTTCACAGCGAAAACTACTTCTTACCCCATTCTTCACAGCGCCAACAACTCCGAGAGATTCGCAATCATCACCACATAAGCTGTCATGGGGTCGGGTTGTCTCTTGGTTCTGTTGAACGAATCAACCAACAGCACTTACTGCAACTCAAAACACTTATTGATGATATCGAACCTTTCTTGGTCTCTGATCATTTGAGTTGGAGCCAAACTGGCGGTCACTACTTCAATGACCTGCTACCACTACCTTATACCGAAGAAGCGTTGGACGTCTTCTGCCGTAACGTAAGCGAGGTTCAAGACAGTTTGCAACGTCCAATGTTAATTGAGAACCCGTCAAGCTACCTCGCTTTCAAGCATTCAACGATTCCAGAATGGGAGTTTTTGGCTGAGGTACAAAAGCGCACCGAGTGTCGCCTACTGCTCGATTTCAATAATATTTTCGTCTCATCGTTTAATCATGGCTTCAGCTGTGAAGAGTACCTCAATGGCATACCAGCAAACCAAGTGGAAGAGATTCACTTGGCAGGTTTTACCAAAAAGAAGCTCGAGCAAGGTGAAATTTGGATAGACACGCACAGCAAACCCGTCTGTGATGAAGTGTGGCAACTTTACACTCAGTGGATAGAGAAACATGGTTCTCGCCACACCTTGATTGAGTGGGATTTAGATATCCCAGAGCCACACATTCTATTGGCAGAGGCTGCCAAAGCCAGTGAAAAACTGTATCAACATGACAATCAAAGGAGTCGCGCCTCATGAGCTACTCCCTAGCGGATGTTCAATCCGAATTTGCTAATGCCCTGCGATATCAAAATGACGGCGAGCACTGCGACATCGTGAGCGATCATTTTAGCGATCAGCAACGCATCCAAATTTATCGCAATAACTTTGTGATTAGCTTAAGCGAAGTTCTCGCTGCAACTTACCCACTGACTGAGATGTTAGTTGGTGAGGAGTGCTTCCAACAAATGGCACGTCAACATGTTCTTAGTTACCCATCGACCTCTGGAGATGTCAGTGGTTATGGCGAGCACTTCGAACAAACCATACAAGCCTTTCCTGCCGTTATGGAGGCAGCGCCTTACCTTAGTGAAGTGGCACGGTATGAATGGCAAAAGGACAGTTTAGCGAGACACGCGTGTGCAACTCCGCCGAATCAACAGCCTCTCTCTTGTTTATCTTCAGTGCCACAAGAGCAGCAAGGCACCTTGGTTTTTCACCTCAAGGATTCGGTAACACTATTCGATTCTTGCTATGCCGTAATAGCGCTTGAACACGCTATCTACCAACAGCAACTGGAAGGGTTAGACATCAATCACGCAGAGTTTGGGATAGTAATCCGAGTCGAGAATTCACAGCTCGAATGCCATAACCTAGCTGAGGAGTGCCACCAACTGCTGATTGAGCTTCAATCTGGTAAAGCACTTGGAGAAGTAACGCCTTCACTACTGCAACATCTGAATGCTGTCATGGCGCTCAACGTCATCTCAGGTTTTTCAATCAATGATGAATTGGAGACATAATATGGATAACAACACAGTCACAAACATGATGGCTCAATACGACAATTTGATTGAGAAATCTCAGGCACTTTTCGTCCCAGTGCTACTTCTTTTCTGTCGCCTTTGGGTGGCGTGGGTATTCTTCAATTCTGGGCTGACCAAGATAGCGACCTGGGATAGCACCCTCTACTTGTTTGAATTGGAATATCAGGTGCCGCTATTGCCGTGGGAATTAGCGGCCTACATGGGGACAGCTGCTGAATTGATTCTACCGGTATTCTTAGCGCTTGGTTTGTTAACACGCCCGATGGCCGCTGCGCTTTTTGTTTTCAACATTATTGCCGTCGTCTCTTACCCGGTATTATGGGACCAAGGCTTCTACGATCACCAACTATGGGGATTGATGATTCTTATCGTCATCGTATGGGGTGCTGGACCGTTTTCATTAGATAGAGTTTTGAAGGTGCAATTTAGAGGCTAACTAAAAGATCGACCGCCCCAAACGCAAAAAACCACTCAATTGAGTGGTTTCTTTTTAACTGGGGTAAGCTTACTTTTCTAGAAAAGCTTGAAGCTCTTCAGCCGAGATACCTTGCTCTGCTAGCTCTTTTGCTAGTAACTGAACCTGTTCACCTTTACGAGACTCTACCACACGCTGAAATTGGTAAATGATATCTCGCAAAGTATCGATTGGAACTTGTTTTGCCGCACTGCGAATACGCTCTTCACTTTGGTTGCCCAGCTCTTTAAGCAGTTTACCAAACATGACCTTTTCAGGTGCATCTTCCATTTGTTCTAAGACGCGCGCCATTTCGTAGGTTGTTAATGACATTACAGTATTTTTCCGTTGGGGACTTACGTTTCAATGAGTGACAAATATACCATGTTTTAACGTTTCGCAAACTGCCATTTGTCTATTTTGTCACCCTTATTGCTTATGCCTTGGCAAACGTTGCATGCCACGACTTACCAGACTTGCTCGCCAACACGAATAGCGCAGGAACAATCAGGAACATTTGTAGCGCGATCATCTCCTGTGACGTTAAATCAAGACGCTGCATGGTGCCAACAAGTAAGCCCGAACCACTCATTTGGAATAAGCCTAATAGCGCTGCGGCTGTACCCGCACGGTCACCAAATGGTTCCAACGCTTTACCTGCTGCCGCACCTAGAATCCAAGCAAAGCCAACAGATGATAAGAAGATAGGAAGCATGAATGCGATTGGAGTCGCATGCTCTGCAAGCACCAACATAATCACGCCCGCCAAACCTAGCATTGAGATACCAACAACCAGTGCTTTATAGGTACCAAAGCGGTCCATAAATTTAGGAGCCGTAAACGCAGCTGCGATGTTAATCGCTGCATTCACTCCGAACCAGAAGGTAAACTCTTTCATGGTTAAGCCAAGGTTCTCCATCAACACAACCGGTGCTGAGGTTACATAGGCGAGGATCACTGCCATCGCCATCAAACATAGAGTTGCGTGGAATAGGAATGAAGGTGTTTTTAATACTGACCAGTAGCGCTCTAGTTTGAACACCGCTACCTTTTCCGTCACCGGGTTCGATTCTTTCATTTGGAAGAATAAGATAGTACCGACAACGACGGCAAAACCCGCCATAAAGCTGAAGTTCGAACGCCAGCCAAATTGATGAGTTAACCAAGCGCCAAGAATCGGTGCCAATGCAGGAATAAAGCAAATAGCACCATTAAGGTAGCTGATCATTCGGCCACTCTTCTCTGGACCAAATAGATCGCGAACCGTTGCAAAGGCAGCTACAGAAGTCGCACAAGCTCCTAAGCCTTGTAGCAGCCGAGCTATTAGCATCATATCAATCGATTGAGCTGCCCACGCCAAGCAAGCACTCAATGCATAGATACTAACACCTCCCAATGCAACGGTTCGACGTCCCAGCTTATCCGCCAAAGGGCCGGCAAATAGTTGGCCGACACCCATAGCAAACAAAAACCAAGTGATCGTATCTTGTGCTAGTGCATGTTCCACGTGAAACGCTGTCGAAATCTGTGGCAGAGCTGGCAGGTAGATATCAATAGCCAAAGGGCTAAAAAGAACCAGCATTGCCAATAAAGCAACCTGCAGTTTACTAGGGGTTGGAAGCGCGTTAGAAGGCACAAGATTCTCCGGATGAGTTAATTTAGGTGCATAATAACCAACTAAAGATATGAACAAAAATGGCATATAATCATTAGCACTATTCCAATAAGGAAACTCACATGAATATCGAGAAACTATCGCGCCTCGACCTCAATCTACTAGTTTGCTTGCAGGTGCTAATGGAAGAGCTGAGTGTTACACGCACTGCACATCGATTGTGCCTGAGCCAGTCAGCCGTGAGTAAATCATTGGCCAAACTTCGCGAACAATTTAATGACCCTCTTTTTACGCGAAGTGCACACGGCCTACGCCCAACACCCAAAGCCGTATTCCTAAAACCACGGTTGGAAACACTGATCAATCAACTTGATCTGCTTACCCAACCTGAGACGTTCATTCCCAACAATAGTGACCACAGTTTTCATATTGCAGCAGTGGAAAGTGTCTACCCGTTGATTCTTCCTCACTTCTTACCTGCGATCTTTCGCCAAGCGCCGAAGGTGAATATCAACACCCACGCTTGGACAGAACAAACCTTTAAGAAGTTACAACTTGGTGAGTTAGATATCGGCCTTACAGGCAAAGACATTGACATCAATGATGCCCGCCTGACCATGCTGCCACCAGATGATATTTGCGAACAAGAGATCTACCGAGATGCACAGATGTGTGTATTGAGGCGCAACCACCCCGCTCTGAGTGGTCAATGGGATCTGGGAACCTATCTGGCACAGCGCCATGTTCAAGTAAGGTGTGACGGTAACGATCGCTGGCTACTCGACTACAAGTTGGCAGACCTCGGCCATCAACGCGACATCGCTATCTCAGTGCCCGACTTCAACAGCGCGGCGAGCCTATGTACCTACACCGACTTTGTATTTACCGCACCAAGCCACTTCACACATCTGGTTGCGAAGCAGCTCGACTTAGTCGTTGTACCTCTGCCAATGGAGTTTCCACCAATGGCATACACTCTGTTTTGGCACCGTGATAGAGAAAACGACCCAGCCTTAACTTGGCTGCGAGATATCATCAAAGAAAAAACTCTGCACCTTAGATAAAAATGGCGTACAGCGTTTGCAGCAAACGAACAAAAGCGCTAGCTTATTGACCTAATAAGTCCCCTCACAGGTATATCGGCTGTGAGTGTTAACAAGGACCCTCACAATAAGGATAAACACAGATGCACAATATCACTGCGGAACGCGTTACTGCGGTTCGAGCTTGGCTTGAAGCAAACCACTTAGATGCTGTTATCATTCCACATGAAGACGAGTACTTAGGTGAATACGTTCCAGCTCATAACGAGCGACTTCACTGGCTAACCGGTTTCACTGGCTCTGCAGGTGCGGCTGTTATCACTCGCGAAAACGCGGCTATTTTTGTTGATGGTCGCTATACCGTCCAGGTTCGTAAACAAGTACCTGGTGAGCTATTTGAGTATCGCCATCTTATTGAAGAACCGGCTTTAGATTGGATCATCAATTCACTCGCACAAGGCAGTAAAGTTGCATTCGACCCACGCATGCATACGGCGGCTTGGTTGAAAGGCGCACAAGCTAAACTGGCTGATAAAGTAGAACTCACAACACTAGCGGCAAACCCGATTGATGAGCTTTGGTCTGATCGTCCTGAGCCTGTAGTATCTGATGTTCGCCTAATGACAACCGATGCCGTTGGCCAATCAAGTGAAAGCAAACGCGCAGAAATTGCAAGCCTACTAAAAGCCAAAGGCGCTGATGCAGCTATCCTTACTGAGCTGGATTCAATCTGCTGGTTACTCAACATTCGTGGTTTAGACGTATCTCGCCTGCCGGTTGTGTTATCTAATGCAATCATTCACGCCGATGAAAGTGTCGATTTCTTCTTAGACCCAGCTCGTATCCCTGCAGGCTTTGAAGCGCACGTTGGTAATGGTATTCGTGTTTCTCACCCATCTGAGCTTGAAGCCCGCCTTAAATCTTTAGAAGGTAAGAATGTGTCTGTTGATTCAGGCACAAGCAATGCTTGGTACACGCTTGTTCTCCAAAACGCCGGTGCTCATATCATTGAAGCAGCCGACCCATGCCTAATGCCAAAAGCCGCTAAGAACGAAACAGAAGTTGCCGGCATGAAAGCGTGTCACATCCGTGATGGCGTGGCGATGGCAAAATTCCTATCTTGGATTGATGCAGAAGTCGCGCAAGGTAATCTGCACAACGAAGCGGTACTAGCAGACAAAGTACAGTCATTCCGCGAGCAAGATCCAACACTAATGGACCTAAGTTTCGACACAATTTCAGCGGCAGGCGGAAACGCAGCCATGTGTCACTACAACCATGAGAACCAGCCTGAGCCGGGTCAGCTAGAGATGAATACTCTGTACCTAGTCGATTCAGGCGGTCAATACCTAGATGGCACAACAGACATCACACGTACTATCGCAATTGGCCAACCAAGCGAAGAAATGATTCAACAGTTCACTCTTGCACTTAAGGGCCACATCGGTATTGCACGCGCTCGCTTCCCACAAGGTACTCGTGGTTTCCAACTGGATATCCTAGCGCGCCAGCACTTATGGGCAGAAGGCTTCGACTATGACCACGGTACTGGTCACGGTGTTGGCCACTTCCTAAGTGTTCATGAAGGTCCGCAAAGCATCTCTAAGAAGCTAATCGACGTGCCTCTTGTTGAAGGCATGGTGTTATCAAACGAGCCGGGTTACTACCGTGCTGATGAGTTTGGTATCCGTATCGAAAACCTAGAACTGGTTGTTGAGCTGCCAACTCAAGGTGACTTCTCAGTGCTAACGTTTGAATCGCTAACACGTTGCCCTATCGACAAGCGCAACATCAGCGTCGATCTACTGACACGTCCGGAACTTGCATGGCTAAACGATTACCACCAAAAGGTGTGGAACGATGTTAGCCCACTAGTTGAAGGTGATACGTTAGAGTGGCTACGCCAAGCAACAACGCCACTAGCTCACGCTTAATGCCAAAATAGATAGGCAACTTAGTCAAACCAGTTTAGCTAAGTTAGATAAGAAAACGGCTACCTTTAGGTAGCCGTTTTTATTTGTCGCTTTCACATCACTGATGTTTCACGTGGAACATTGGCCAAGATGTTATACCAAACTAGATAAGTAGGTGATCAAATAATTGCGCAGGAAAAATCGCTTAGAGCAAGGCATAGATTGCAGCTAGCTAGTTGGCCTACCTACAAAATCTATAACGATGCTATCAGCGATTTTAACTAGCAAGAATGTCCAGATACTTATTTAGATTGGTATTAGTTAGCCTGAGTAAGCGCTATGCCAATCTCGCCATACCGGGTCAAACCCACGTTGACGAATCATAGCCTCAACATCGGCTGCGCTTCTTTCATCACTTATCTCGAACTGCTCAAGCTCTTCCTCACCTGAAGCATAACCACCAGGTTGAGTTTTTGACGCGGCCGACATGCTAGTGATACCTAATGGCAACACGTTATCGCGGAACGTTGCTGACTCACGAGTCGAAAGAGACAACTCAACTTCAGGGTTTAATAATCGATAGGCACAGATAAGTTGTACCAACTGCTTATCACTCATAATCGATTTAGGCTGCAAACCACCCTCACACGGACGAAGACGTGGGAATGAAATCGAGTAACGTGTTTGCCAATAAGTACGCTCAAGATAATCTAAGTGAGCGGCCACGAAGAAACAGTCGGTACGCCAATCTTCCAAGCCAATCAAAGCGCCAATACCTATCTTATCAATACCCGCTTTTGCCAGGCGATCTGGCGTTTCGAGCCGGTATTCAAAATCCATTTTGTTACCACGCAAGTGGTGTTCAGCGTAGGTACTTGGGCTATAGGTTTCTTGGTAAACCATCACCGCATCTAATCCAAGAGTTTTGAGCTCTGCGTAGTCATCTTGATCAAGCGGCTGCACTTCCATCGCAAGATAGTTAAATTGTGCCTTAATATTTGGTAGCACTTCACGGAAGTACTTCATCCCGACCTTAGTTTCATGTTCACCAGTCACCAACAGTACACTATCAAACTTCATCTTTTTGATAGCGGCACTTTCAGCATCGATTTCATCCAAAGTAAGTGTGCGACGCTTAATACGGTTCTCCATTGAGAAGCCACAATACGTGCACGCATTCGCACATAGGTTTGAAAGGTACAATGGAATATACAACGACATTGTATTGCCGAATCGCTTGCGTGTGAGTGCCAACGATTGTTGCGCCATCTGCTCTAAGTAAGATTCTGCCGCTGGAGAGATCAAAGCCTTAAAGTCTTCTAAGTCGCGTTTGGGTTTACTCAGAGCACGTTCAACATCCGCTGCCGTTTTACTGAAGATCGACATACCAATGTCATCCCAGTTGAGTTGTTTAAATCGATCAACAAACGTCATGGCAATACTACTCGTCTAGGAATGAGGTTAACGGGCTGGAAGCAACCGCATGAGATACCTGACCAGCGAGACCTGCAAGGTAAGCCATACGCCCCGCTTCCACTGCCAACTTAAAGGCAATCGCCATTTCAACTGGCTGTTGAGAAGCAGCAATCGCAGTATTAATTAACACAGCGTCAGCACCCATCTCCATTGCACGCGCCGCATGTGATGGAGCACCAATGCCCGCATCTACAATCACAGGGACGTTCGCTTGGTCGATAATAATCTCTAAAAAGTCCGCCGAAGCGATACCTTTGTTCGACCCAATCGGCGCACCTAGCGGCATAACCGCAGCACAACCCACCTCTTCCAATCGTTTACACAACACCGGGTCAGCATGACAGTAAGGCAACACAACAAAGCCATCTTTCACCAGTTGCTCAGCCGCTTTTAATGTCTCAATTGGGTCTGGCATCAAGTACTTTGGATCTGGGTGAATTTCCAGTTTGAGCCAATTTGTGCCTAGAGCTTCGCGAGCCAAGTGCGCAGCAAAGATGGCATCCTTCGCGTTCTTAGCCCCAGAGGTATTCGGAAGTAGATTTACGCCGGCATCAATAATGGGCTGTAAAATATCGTCTTGCTCAGAACGAATATCGACTCTCTTCAGTGCCATGGTTGCCAGTTGAGAACCTGAAGCTTCGATAGCACTCGCCATCAAATGCTTATTGGCGAACTTGCCTGTGCCAGTGAACAGTCGTGATTGGAATGTTTTATCTGCGATGGTTAACATGGTTAGCCCCCTGCAATAGCTTGAAAAAGAGAGATAGAATCGCCTTCATTGACGATGGTTTGTTGCCACTGGCTACGCGGGACAACCGCGTTATTGATAGCGAATACACACCCTAAGTCAGGTAGCGAAAGCGAATGAATAATATCTGCAAGAGAAGATGATTGCGCGACCAGCTCTGGTTGCTCGTTTATTGAAATAGTGATGTTGCTCATAGTGCTTCTTCTTCTAAATTATTGGTCACTGACGAATTGCACACCGGACATTCGATATCTTGCGTAACCGTTAGGTTTTGCCAGTTCATAGTCTTACCGTCGAACAGCTTGAGCTGATGTGTCACCACTTGAAACTCGCCACTGCTAATGCGCTGAAGAGCAGCAAGAGCTTGGAGGTTTCCTATAGTCCCGACTACAGGCCCAATGATGCCACTATCACTACAACGCGCTGTTTGTGGATGGTGGTCAAACGGGAAAAGACAGTGGTAACAGCCCTGCTGGTTTTGATAATCGAAGACAATAAACTGACCTTTCCAACCAATTGCGGAACCTGATATCAATGGTGTGTTAGCCTCGAAACACGCTTGGTTAACTTGCTGGCGTGTGGCGAAGTTGTCGGTACAGTCCAACACAACATCAGCTAGCATCACTTCAAGCTTTAACTGGCTTTCGGCCATTCGCTTGTTGATGGTCCTAACTTGGCTTCTACCATTTAGCTCACTCAGTTGTAGTTTCAATGCATCGACTTTAGCTGTACCAAGATCGCTTTCTTTGAACGCGACCTGTCGTTGTAGATTGGATGAGTCGACACAATCATCATCAACCAACACGATTTTGCCGATGCCAGACGCTGCTAGATAAAGAGCCGCAGCATTCCCCAAACCACCACAACCAATCACTAACACATGACCGTTTAGTAGATTTCGTTGTCCTTGTTCACCAATTTCAGGCAATGCGATTTGGCGTTGATAGCGTACAAATTCAAAGTCACTCAGCATGGCTTAACTCCTGACGAACCTCTTCAGTAAAGGTTGAAGAGTTGCCATTCATAAGAGCTTCGAAAAACTCAATAACCGCTTTTGGATCTTCCGCCAACGTAATTGCACGCACTACCGCGAGGCTCGAGACACCACAATCCCATACCTGCTCTGCCGTCGATTGGTCAATCCCGCCAATAGCCACAGTCGGATAACCGACAAGCTCTTCACTGTATGGAATGGTATCGATAAGCTGCTGGTAAAGAGCTAAACGCACTAGACCTTGCGGCTTTGATGGCATCTGTTTTGTGGTAGTTGGGAAGATATGTCCTAACGCAATGTAACTTGGGTTGATTTGAACGATGCGTAACAACTCATAGTATCCATGTGTCGATAGGCCGATATTAATACCCGCTTGGCTCAGTTGGGAAAGGTTCGATTCTTCAATATCCTCTTGTCCCAAGTGAACACCAAAAGCGCCATGTTTGAGTGCAAGTTGCCAATAGTCATTGATAAAAACCTGAGCGTTATGTTCTCGACCAAGTTCGATCGAACGTGCGACTTGTTGCTCTAAGTCAGCTTGCTGAGGGTTCTTAATTCGCAATTGTACCGTATTGATTCCAAGCTTAAGGAGCTTTTCAATCCAATCAACATCATCTACAACTGGGTACAGCCCGAGGCTTTTCTTAGTCAAATCAGGGAATGAAAGTGACGTTCCTTGATGGGCCCAGCCAACACTAATGCCTAAACGCTTGTCTTCTAAAACCGGAGTTGGAAACTCTTGGTAGTGGCTTGGCCATGTTCCACGTGAAACATTAGACGCAGCGCGTGCGAGAACCAGTGCATCTTCTAATGGAAAATCTAGAGCCAATAGCATTAGTAGCCACGCAAAGTGATGGCAGCTATCTATGGCTTTATGATCGGGGTTAATACTTTTAATAGCTCGATTAGCGTTTAAGTGTGACCAAATATCTAACACGGCAGCGTCATTGGTTACCCCAACGTATATCGTATTAGGGTATTGCGCTAAAGCATCGCGAACATCTGCCAGCGATAACGGCTCGTCATAACTCACAATATGGTCAAGCGAGCCTAGCTGCTCCGCTTCAACTGATACGACATCAGAAGCAAAGCCAATAGTAAGTGAGTGTTGAGAATCAACGATAGAGAAGTATTGAGTTGGGCTGACACCCAACTCAACTGCATCAGTTGCTAAGCCTTGTCGCTTAGCAACCAGTAGACAGTGTTGAACCTCTCCCGTTAACTCAATATATTGAGATGGGATCAGAATTTTCACTGTCATTATTCCTCTAGTTGGGCTTCTTTCGCACCAACGGCTGGGTGGTAAAGCTCTGAGCCAGTATCACGGAATTCTTGTGATTTTTGACGCATCCCTTCCAGCGGATTGTCTAGCATCTTGATCTCGATAGCCTGATCAGCGGCTACTTGTTCTGTGTCTTTAGCATACTCTCTCACTTCCTGAGAAATCTTCATCGAACAGAATTTAGGTCCACACATAGAACAGAAATGTGCGACCTTACCTGATTCTTGTGGCAAGGTTTCATCATGGAAAGAACGGGCTGTATCAGGGTCTAGTGCTAGATTAAATTGGTCTTCCCAACGGAATTCGAAGCGCGCTTTTGAAAGCGCATTATCGCGGATTTGTGCTCCTGGATGCCCTTTTGCCAAGTCAGCAGCGTGCGCCGCTAGCTTGTAAGTAATCAAGCCAGTCTTAACATCCTCTTTATTTGGCAAGCCTAAGTGCTCTTTTGGGGTCACGTAACAAAGCATCGCACAGCCATACCAACCGATCATCGCGGCACCAATACCAGAGGTGATATGGTCGTAACCAGGGGCAATGTCTGTAGTCAGCGGGCCTAATGTATAGAAAGGCGCTTCATGACAATGCTCTAGTTGTTCATCCATATTCTCTTTGATCATGTGCATCGGAACGTGTCCAGGGCCTTCAATTATCACCTGTACGTCATATTCCCACGCCACTTTCGTCAGTTCACCTAAGGTGCGAAGTTCAGCAAATTGCGCCTCGTCATTGGCATCAGCAATAGAGCCCGGACGCAGGCCATCACCTAATGAAAGTGCTACATCGTACTTCGCACAGATCTCACAAATCTCGCGGAAGTGGGTGAATAGAAAGCTTTCTTGGTGATGAGCAAGACACCATTTAGCAATGATAGAACCACCACGAGAGACAATGCCAGTCACACGTTTAGCCGTCATAGGTACGTAACGAAGAAGCAAACCTGCGTGGATAGTGAAGTAATCAACGCCCTGCTCTGCTTGCTCAATTAAGGTGTCACGCATCACTTCCCAGTTAAGGTCTTCAGCCACACCGTTCACTTTCTCAAGTGCTTGGTACATAGGAACCGTACCAATTGGCACTGGGCTATTACGTAGAATCCACTCTCGTGTTTCGTGAATATTTCGACCAGTCGACAAGTCCATCACAGTGTCGCCGCCCCAGCGGGTTGACCAAACTAACTTCTCAACTTCTTCTTCAATCGAAGAGCTTACCGAAGAGTTACCGATATTGGCGTTCACCTTCACTAAGAAGTTTCGGCCAATAATCATAGGTTCTGATTCTGGGTGGTTGATGTTTGAAGGGATAATTGCTCGACCTTCAGCAACCTCTTTACGCACGAACTCAGGGGTAATTTCTTTCGGTAGGTTTGCGCCAAAGTTATGACCAGGGTGTTGATGGTTCAGTTGCTCATCTGCGAACTCCTGACGCCCCATATTCTCGCGAATCGCAATGTATTCCATCTCAGGGGTAATAATCCCCTTACGAGCATAGTGCAACTGAGTCACACATTGCTCGCCAGTCGCACGACGAATTCTAGGCAGGTTTCCGTAACGAAGCTCGTCTAAGGTTTCGTCCTCTAGGCGCTCTTTGGTATACACAGAGCTAACATCATCTAATAGCTCAGTATCACCACGCTCTTCGATCCACTGCTCTCTTAGCTTTGGAAGGCCGTTATAAAGGTCTATCTCGTGCGTTGGGTCGGTATAAACACCGGAGGTGTCATAGACGTGAATAGGAGCATTAGGTTCAAATACAGGCTCTTTTTTGGTACCACCAACAAGGCTATCAGCGAGTGATATCTCTCGAACTGGGACTTGAATGTCCTCTCGAGAACCTTGGATGTAAGCTTTCTTTGAATTTGGATAAGGTTGTACTGATAAAGAATCGATGAAATTCTTCGCTTCCAGTCTTGCTTGTTTACGACTCGACATAGCATTTTTCCTTGGCTTTTAGCCATTATTTATTGGGATAAAAATGCTTGACGGATTGATGCTACAAGAGGGATCACGGTAAGAAATACAGTTGTGATCTGGTGATAGATCTCTAGAGGGATTCTAGTTAGATATCTACTCTTGTTCCCTTCGCAGGTATTAGCCTGATCAGGTTCAACGGATCCCGAGTTAACGGTCTCAGCCATATGGCACTCCGACAAGTACGATCGAGTATATAAAAACGACTTGGATAAACCAAGCCGAGTTGTTAACAAATCGTAAGAAAGTTTTAAGACTTTATCAAAAGTTGGAAGCCGATCCATGCGGCTGAAATACTGAGTACTACATTAAGCAGCACATTAAGCCCCATCTTGAAAAATGCGCCTTGCTGCATAAGAAGCACGTTATCCATCGAAAAAGTGGAGAATGTAGTCAAGGCACCAAGGAAGCCCAAGCCAATAATCTGTCTCCATGGTTCAGTTGCAACCATCTCATTTTCGAACGCGGCGATCAGTAATCCCATAATCAAAGAGCCAATCACGTTAACAGTTAGCGTACCATAAGGAAAACCTCGTCCTAACATCACTACGCATAACTCGGAAATCAGATAACGTGAACAAGCACCAAAAGCGCCACCAATAGCGATAAAACCAAGAATAGATAACTGACCCATGAATCCTCCCAAACAATAATCCCTATATTCTAGCTTTAACGCCGATAAAAGCGAGGGTGGAAACTAAGAATGTATGCGCAAATATTAAACGTTACAGGTGTCACTTAACTTCGATATAACCCATCAGTCCTGTTTTCATATGTTCAATCACATGACAGTGATACATCCAACGTCCGGGGTTATCTGCCACAAATGCCGCTTTAGCTCGACCGTTCTTTCCAAGTAACACGGTATCTGTATGAAAAGGTTCTTCAATCTTTTTGCCATCTAACTCAAGTACCGTGAACGTATGACCATGAATATGGATTGGATGATGGTATTGGGTAACATTCTTAAGATCGAATATATAGGTTTTACCTAACTCTAATGTAGCGAGTGGAGCTGGAATATTATCTTTACTCATTCCTTCCCAGGCTCTTTTATTTGTCAGCCAAAACTTAGGCATGGATTTCCCATCTTTAGAAACCGGCGACACCGCCCCTTCCCACTCAAACACAAAATCGATCTCTTCTGCATTCGCGAGATCTAACTTAGGTACTGGATTCAGAGGCAACAAAGGAAGTGCTTTGCCTTCTATGAGCGTGGAATCTACGACCTCAAATTGACACAAGGAAAAAGGAAAACGTCCCTTCATTTGCAGAACATTCACTCGCTTGCCAGCCTTTGGAGCAATCAGTCCTATATCAACTCGCATACCTGGACCGATTTTATGTTCAGTCAACTTGTAAGGTGTCTTTACTGGGTTGCCATCTATAGCAATAACCCATGCCACAGCACCTTCAACAGCGATAGGATAGGTGATTGTATTATCGACATTGGCTATACGAAGCCTAGTCGTTGCGTGCTGCTTTAACAGATAAGTAGGCTCATGTACTCCATTAACACTACTCCACTCTCCTGGAGTGCCCATACGAGCGCTAAGACGCGGGATCATTAAGTCCTTCCACTGACCTTGCTTATCGAGATGCCAGTGTTTAAGCATCAAAGCATGCTCTTCATCGAACTGAACTGGAGCACTCTCTTCAACAACAATTAGGCCGACCAAGCCCATACCAAGTTGTTTAATGCTGTTCATGTGCGGGTGGTACCAGAACGTACCCGCGTCCGGTGGCGTAAATTCATAGACGAACGTTTCACCGGGCATAATTGGTGGCTGGCTCAAGAAAGGCACACCATCCATTTCGATAGGGATTCTTAATCCATGCCAATGAATTGTGGTTGGTTCTGATAGTTTATTGGTGAAGCGAATCGTAACTTTTTCGCCCTGTCGACAACGAATTGTTGGCGCAGGGATCTGACCATTGAACCCCAAAACGTTAGTAGTAAACCCTGGTACAATTTCAGCAGTCGAAGGCTCAGCAGTTAAGTCATAAACATACCCTCCCTTCTCATCAACCGATCGCTTCATAGAACAAGCAGGGAGAACTGTGAGTGCAGATATAGCGAGAGATGATTGAATAAATTTACGACGAGAGATATCCATATTTGCAGCCTTTTAGTAGTAACGACCAAAATGTAACAAAATATTGAGAATAATTCTCATAAAGAAATGAAGTTCGTGCTTTGGCTATTAATAAAAGAGGCTGAGATAAGTAAGCACTTACATTACCTCATCAGAATGAGCGGAACGAGGGAATAATTGACTGGAATTTAGACCGGTAAAAAGCAAAAAGGCTCTAGCATTTCTGCTAGAGCCTTAAATATGGCAGGGGTGGACTGGGCCGGCACTCCGGAGATTAGACCGGGCTGGAGATCCAGCTCCCAACATTGCTTCGTAGAAGCAACAGATGTAAAAAAGCCTCAGCATTTCTGCTGAGGCTTCGTATATGGCAGGGGTGGAGAGATTCGAACTCCCAACACGCGGATTTGGAATCCGCTGCTCTGCCAATTGGAGCTACACCCCTAAAACTTTTTGTACTTTAGATTCGAAA
>NZ_VTXF01000041.1:0-37487 GCF_013114585.1 Vibrio sp. 99K-1 | reverse complement strand
CCCACCCTCTCTCAAGCCTTTACGGTTTCGGATGGCACAGTCGATGAGCCTTATCTTGAGCAAATGGCGGATTATCTTCTCTACTTGAAACTCAACATTACGCCAGCCAGCGTTGGACGTCAGTTTGGTCAGTTACTTGAATATTTAGACGAGACAAGCTGGCACATCGTTCAACCTAAGTTGCTTCGAGAAGCCACGGTAATTAAAAAAGACAACATCAGCAGCCAATTTTCTGTCGAGTCTGTCCGTATTTCTCTCAACACTCTCCAAGTGCAACTCTATGGGAAACTCCAAAAGCACGTAGGCCAACGCGCCCTAGATCCGGAGATGAAGTGGTATCAAGTCAACTTTAGCTATGACCAAGGCGTCATAGGTTTACTCTCCATTGAAGAAGTCGAGGTCGACACCGATGAATCTTTATGAGCAATCATTCACCCCATCGCCGCAATGGCACCTTTATTTTTTGTCCATCGCGCTTTGGGTGGTCTTTTTCATCCCCTCTTTTGCCCTAGCTGAAAATGCCGCTATGGTGAGCTATGAGTTTGACGAAGGCGACACGATCCCCTTGTCACTCTCTTCCATTAACGTGAACCGTTTGCTGGTCAAAAATGACCGTATTATTTCGATCGTCTGCCCGAAAGGATTTTGTACCTCAACGGGCAACCAAAAAGACGCTTCCGGCTCTATCACCTTAAAAATTAACCTTCCCTTACCGTTTACCGCGCACCTGACGACAGAAAAAGGGCGATTGTTTGCGCTGTTTATTACCCCCAAAGCCACCCCGTCTTTGGTCACGGAGTTTGTTTGGTCGCAAAACTATAAAGAGCAGCAAAGCCCGACTGAGCAGGCGGCGGATTACCCCGCCGCCATGACAGCGCTCACCAAAGCCATGATGCGTTTTGTTCATGATGGCGCCCCCATCGCCGGCTTTAAACGTCACGACGTTGACCCCAAAACCTTACCCAAAGATGCAGCGTCACTGGCCATCATCCCTCAAACGGTCTTCGTTGGCCGTGATTACTCTGGGGTGGTTTATCAACTCAAAAATCAAAGCCGCAGTGACATGGCACTGACCACCGCACAGTTCTACAGCTATTCCGCACGCTCAGCCGCGCTCGATACTTATCAGTTAAAACCTGGGCAAACCACCACGCTCTATCTCATTACCGGAGGAGGCGCCACCCATGATCGATAAACCCAAAGACGCCTTTGACCGCTTTAAAAAACGCGTCTTCAAAGATACCGACGGTGACTTTGAAGACGGTGGCACGGTCAATACCGTAACAAGAAAGCGCAATCGTACCATTACGTTCACGGTATTACTGGTGCTTGCCGCCCTGGCTTTTGCTGTTTGGCGGTTAACATTGCCTCCCCAAGAGCAAAGCAAGGACATTCAAGACGTCGGATTTGGTGCTGTCGTCACCGATGATTTTACCGACAAAGACAACCAGTCCGCCCTGACGTTTCAACAAGATAAAATCAACCAAATCGAGCAAAGCTTAGCGCGGTTCGAAGGCACCTTAAGTCGCTTTGGACAAAGCTTAACCTCTGAGTTGGAGAATATTAAAAAAGCCAATGAGCGCGATAAAGCATCGCAATTGACGGAGCTTGAGCAGCAGATGCAACAAAAGCTCGATGAAGTTGACGCGCTCAAGGTCCAACTTGAGACGCAATTAGCCTCAGCCCTCAATGCAGGCGATCCTTCGAATCAACATAGCGTAGAGATCCATCAGGGAAGCACTTTTGGCCAATACAAACTGCCCCCAAGACCTGCCATTAATAGCAACATAGATACCGCCAAGGTGAATGAGTTCCAGTACCAAGAGCAAGATGGTGTGGCCTTTAGCGGGGATGCCTTTGATAGTTTTGAATTTCACTGGCAAGCCAGTGTAGAGGAGAGACAATCCCGTCGCACGACCGATAACTACGTGCCAACAGGCACCTTTGTGACCGCCGTGATCACCGGCGGCGCAGACGCTAATGGGGGCGTCTCTGGACAAGGGGATACCTCACCGATTGTCTTTCAGACCGTCAATCAGGGGATTTTACCCAACGGTGAGCAATCCAAATTAAAGAATTGCACGATCACCGGTGCCGTTTACGGCGAAATCTCATCCAGTCGCGGCGTCGCTCGCACCAATAGAATGAGCTGCATCCACCCTAATGGCGATATTCTCGATATCCCCGTCAATGCGACCGTGTTTAACTTTGGGCGCAATGGTATTCGCGGTACCACCATTATGAAAAACGGTAAAATCGTTCAAATGGCCGGCATTGCGGGGATCTTGCAAGGTGTCGGTGATGCGGGTAAAGCCCTGGCACAAACCACGACACCGACGGCGCTCGGACCAAGTCAAAGCATCAACAGCGATAAAATTGGGTTGAATCTGCTTGGCGGCGCCACGGAAAGCGTTGGCAGCAAATTGGCGGACTACTACATCAAACTGGCCGAGCTCTATCATCCGATAGTGGAAGTCAATCCTGGTGCCATCGTCAATATTGTCTTTTTGGAAGGCTTTCCATTAGATCCCCTATTGGCCGATGAATACGAAACCCGTATTAATGAGCAGCGTGAGCAAGTCTCCAACAGCAACCAGCTCTTGGATGTCATCACCAACGTTCCCTCTCTTCCACAAACCACTCAAACTGCCCCCATCAACCCATTAGCGCAAAAAATAACCCAACAAGGGTTAAGCGACGTGGGCTTTGGGCGTGAGGAATAACCATGAATAGGCATTCTTTGTTCTCACTATCGATACTCTTAGGTCTGACCGGTTGCAGCGCGGGCTTTGAGAGCGAATACAGTTGCGATAAGGTCGGCGGCGTTTCAGGGTGTGTCACCATGAACGAGGTTCGAGACAACCTATACGGTTATACCGGAGACAGTGGAAATGCCACCGTCTCTCCTCAATCTCGTCTCGCCCCACCTTCTGTCTTTACCTTACTGCCAAGGCGTAGCCGAGATGGTGAGCCTGAGCGAAGCCAAGAACACGTTAAAAAACTCACCGTCTTCCCTTTCATAGACAAAGACAATCACTACATCGATACGATGGATGTTTACTTTGTCTTAGACGATAGCCGTTGGTCTGGGCGCCCTGCGCGCGCGATTTGGAAAGATTGATTAGGAAAAAAAAGAAACGAAGCTTAAACATCATTTTTATCATGGGCGCGCGACATTCAGTCTCAGACTTCTCTCAATTAGGGGGTAATCCATCAAGCGATCCAAGATTGTGTCACGCCCCCTAACATTAAAATAGAAAAAGGGATCCCCCATGTTTTCCTCCTCACGCAGTGGCTTATCCGCCTTATTTCAAGAGGCCAAGCAAGCCCAAAACCACCTTCACCATGAACTGCCGTATCGAGACTACGATCCCATTGAGCAGGTGTTCGACAATACTCACTCTCGCGGTTTTGGTTTTAAAATCAGTCTCCTTGGGGGCGCTAACGACGATTTAATTCAGTCGTTAAGCCACCTTATGGGGGATTTACCCGCAGGGGATAAATGGGATTATCAAGTGCAGCTTTTTGGTCACAACCGAGTGGCGCACTATCTCGAAGGGAACCAAGCCCTTCTCAGTCAGCGGGGCGGTATCTGTCAGAAAATGGCCAACGATGACGCCATTTACGCCCACTACGCGGCGCAACACGGGTTTCTACATAGGCAAAAAAACAATCGCTTTGATTTGCGCGACTACGACGCATTCTTTTTTGTCTCCACCACGGAAAAAGACCCACAAGAGCTGCTTGATGCGAGAATGACTCTAGAAACGGGGCTGGCGCAGCTTGGTTTTGATTTACTGCCCGTCACGCCTGAGGGACTGTTGACCAGCGTCGGTGATACCTTAAACTTTGATAAAAGCCAAGACAGACCCAATGAAAAAAGCTACAACCCATTAGAACCTTTGAACCTGCAAGCGTTATCTCCCGATACCGAAGCGTTAACCCATCGTGGTCATATCGCCACCCGTCATACCAATGACCAAGGGGAAGAGGTACGCACACGCCTTGTTCATTTAGGGCTTTCTCGATTGCCTGGTGATTATCGCTTGTACGCTTTACCAGAAGCCTTTTCTTCAATCCGTAATGTGTCGCGTAACATCACTTGCCCTCATCGCGTTACCTTGAGTTTTCGCAATGAGCCAACCGGTAAGCAAAATGCGGATAACGATAACAAGATAAAAGACTTAACCAAGACGGTGAACAGCCAAATGGCGATACTCGCGCCCATGGCTGAAGATGAACTCAAAGAGCGCAAAGCCTTGCAAAAAGGGTTGTTGTCTAAAGAGTTCACCATTGCATCTATGGTGCTCACGGTCTCGCTGATGACCGATAAAGCCCACCAGAAAAAAGACACCCAAGCGGCGAAGGAGTCATTTAGCCATGCTGGCCTTGACATCATTCCACTGAAAATGAATCAGCCACAAGCGCTGCTCTCCACGTTGCCTTTTATGATGAGTGAAGGATTATGGGGCGATTGTAAAAAAGCGGGGCGCGTTCGTACCTTAAAGAGCTCTAACCTGGTGAATTTCTTTCCGCTCATCATGGACTTTAGCCAGCTCAAAGGTGGCGTATTGCTGCCCACTATGCGCCAACAAATTTCGTTCTTTAACCCTTTCACCTGTGGCAGTGATAACCAAAACATCGCCCTGACGGGAGGCTCAGGCGCAGGGAAAAGCTTCCTAGTCCAAGAAATCGCTGAAACGGTTTACGCCATGGGCGGTAAAGTGTGGATCCTCGATAAAGGAGCCAGCTATAAAAAGCTGACCCTGAGCCTTGGGGGGACCTACATGACCCACGCCAACATCTTCTTAAACCCGTTCACGCATTTAGGCGCCATGCAAAGTGCTGAGTTTGAGTTTGTGGATGATGACGGCAGACCTGTCGATCCCATGATGGAAGCGCTCGATAATATCACGGCGTTGTTTGCCACCATCGCGTCACCCTACGTACCACTGACGGCGTTTCAACAAAGCGTCTTAGGCGATGCGATAGTGACGGCATGGGAGCGTAAAGGTCATCAAGTCTTGGTGGATGATGTCAGAGACGCCTTGATTGAGATTGCTGGAGAAGAAAGCGACCGACGCATTAAAGACATAGCGGTGCAACTGAAAAAGTTCTGCACAGATGGCATGTACAAAGACGTGTTCAACAAGCCATCCATGCTCGACCCCAATGTGGAAATCACCACGCTTGAACTCGATGGGTTCCCGCCTGCTGTGCTCAGACCCGTGATTTTTGCTCTCATGGTGTCGATTAACCAGCAGATGTACCTGGCTGGATCTCGCTCTACCCCAAAGCTGTGCATCATTGAAGAGGCCTGGAGCCTCCTCTCTGGGGCAAACGAGCAAGCGAGGGAGTTCATCAACACCGGTTATCGCACCGCCCGTAAGTTCGGCGGCGCTTTTTGTACGGTGACTCAAGGGATTGAAGACTTCTTTAGTAACGAGGAAGCCAAAGCCTGCTACAACAACTCAGACATTCACATCATTCTTCGTCAAGGGGAAGGGTTTGATAAGTATCTGCTCCAAAACCCGGATGCCTTCTCACCGTTTGAGCAGCGCATCATTAAAAGCTTCGCCCCGTCTGTTGAAGCAGGATACAGCAGCGCGCGCATCAAAGCGGGTGGCCATGTCACCTATCACCGCTTTTTCGCCTCTCCGGTGAAACGCGCCATGTTCTCAACCGAGCCTAAGGAGTTTGAGTATTGTGAAAATCTTTATAAACAAGGCCAATCACTGGAGCGCGCCATTGAGCAAACCTCCAGGCACTTTTATGGCAAAGACATTGACGCCTTTAATCAAGCCATTGGGGCAAGCACTTAGTTTGCTGCCTTTTATCCTCGCAGCAGGCATGGCCACTTTTAACGCTCACGGGAAAGCGCTGGGGCAAGTCGCCCCGGTCTTCCCTATCGGTGAAATCGACATGCTGGAATGGATACACCAAAGACTGAAAGGGTTTGAGGCCAGTGGTCAATTGGCGGACATGCAAAACGAGTTCACTGAGCGCGCCCTGCAAAGCATTGAAAACCCGCCGCCGGTTGCAGGCTTAACCACCACAACCGATCCCCGCACCTTTTACGTAGATCCAAGCATCACTCTCCCTAAAGACATCATCGCCCCCACCACGGGGGCCGTGATTGCCAAAGCGGGCACCAGAGTGAACCCCTTTGATAGCCGCACTTGGCCAAAGGTAGACGGTCAAGACGTTTTGCCTCTATTTGAGCTCAGTAAGGTACTGGTCTTTTTTGATGCCAGAGACGCGCAGCAACGAAGGTTCGCCAGCGAGTATCAAAACGCCAAGCCAATCAAGTGGGTGCTGACGGGAGGCAGCCCGAATAAAATGGCGACCTTACTTGATGCAAGAATGTATTTTGCGCAGCAAGGCCACTTAACCCAATCGCTTAACATCACTCACGTCCCGGCCATTGCCTATCAAGATGGCACGCGCTGGCGCATCGATGAAGTGAACGTATCGGGTTTGCAGCCCTTGGAAGTAGAGCAATGATAATGAAATTGCCTTAGAAGTGCGCGCCTCCCCTTGATCATGCTTCCAATATCACTTCTTTTTCTATTAACCAAGCTCGCTTTTGGCTGCGATAATGTGGCGAAGCCTGTTGTCGAGACAAAAGGAGTCCCACGCTCTGCGTGGAAAAAGGACCCCACCATGACTCAACGACACTTGCGTTTACTGTTGTGCTGCCTATTGGTTTTTATTGCCCCATCAACCCTAGCAGCCAGTGCGGCGTGTAAAAGCCGTTTTATTAACCCCATTACCGATATTTGTTGGGATTGTTTGTTCCCGATGACAATAGGCTCATCCACAGTCATGCCGTCCAAATATCCAGATACCAATAACCCCACAATGCCTATCTCTTATTGCCCGAAACCGCCGCCTATCTTTGTGCAAATCGGCATCAACATTGGCTATTGGGAGCCTTATGCCTTAACCGATATCACGCGCGTCCCTTATTGTATGGTGAACATGGGCGTGCAAATGTCAGGCGCCAACACTCAGCGTATCGGTGGTCGCGTGACCGCTCGTGACAGTGACAGCAGTGACGGAGGTTTTTATCACGCCCATTGGTATAAGTACCCCATCATTTATTGGCTACAACTGATGCAATCCACCGCCTGCATGGCCACAGATGTGTTTGATGTTGCCTACATGACGGAAATTGACCCACTTTGGGACGACGATGAGTTATCACTCATTCTCAATCCCGAAGCGTTACTGTTTGGTAACCTAGTGGCTCAGCTTGCGTGCGTGCCCGAAGCCATGTTGACCTCCACTAACACGGCCTTACCTATTGATGCGTTATTTTGGTGTTTAGGCTCACAGGGCAGTGCCTATCCGCTTACTGGCACCACCAACTATCGAGACACGCCCATCCAGGCGGCGACACTCTTGATGCAAAAGCTTAACTACAAACTGCATCGACAAGGGATCATCTGGGAGACGCGCGGCGAAGATGGCGCGATTTGTTATCAATATCCCGATCCTATTTTGCCAAAATCTCGTTATCGGTATCAAATGTCGGGCCCTATTCCCGATGCCGCCTGGTGTCACCCGTACACCACCACGACCACGCTCTGGGAAGCCGGCCATGACAATCCGGTCACAGGGGATAACTTTGGTTTTGTACAATGGCGAAAGCGCAACTGTGTCTTTTTATAAGGTGAAGCGATGATGCCCAGACCTACCCACAAAAATGAGACTGACCTATTCATTGCCAGTCACCCTGACTCCCTTACCGATTTTTTAAAAATAGATCTCGCCAACCACAAGCACATTTACTGCTGTTTCCCGCTCTCGCAGTTTTGCTTCTCGTTTTGTCGCGATCTCAATGCTCGTCAGGGGCAGTCAATCAGCTGCCAAAACGCTCACACCCTCTACCCACCCTTTCAGCGGCCATAATGAAGAGTTTACTATGACCATTCCATCTTTTGAGAGCACCTTTAGGCGCTCTCTTGTTTTTCTGTGTTTTTTTATCGCGTTACCCACCCAAGCTTACACGGAGCAAGAGCTCAAAGCTTTTGCCAAGCTTGAGCAAAAAATGACTCAACAACCGGAGGCGGCGAAGGCGTGGCCTACGGACGACATACAAAATAAAGCCCAGGCTTATCGAGAAGAAGCGCTGACTCTCAGCCGCAAGGTTCAAGAGTTGATAAAAGAAGAGACTCTTTCCCCCTTGCTAGGAAGACAAAAGCCCACGCGCCACCCTGACCAAGCCCCAAAAGGGGTGATGGTGTTTGTGTCACTCACCATGCCCAAGACCGCGCTCAAGCAGCTTCTGATGCAAAGTGAACACTTAGGCGTGCCACTGGTGATACGCGGTGTCTTACCCGAAGGTTTTCCGGCCACGGTCAAGCGGATCGAGGCCTTGATACGCTCACCCAATAAGGCGCCCATTCAAAGCGGCTTTTCCATCAGCCCCGATTGGTTTAAGCAATTTGATATTCACCACGTACCGGCCTTTGTTTCGGTTAAAAAAAACCGCTGCTTACCTAAGCAGCCTTGTAAAACCAGTGACTACGACATCCTTTACGGCAACATTTCACTTTACCAAGCTCTGGATTACCTCGCTGCCGGGGATGCGCAGCAAAACATTCACCCGCTGCTGCGCACGCTCTATTCCCAATAACCCTCTCTCGCCCCAATTTTTGATGAGGTGCTCTATATGCGCATTGACCTTTGGACTGCGCTCACGCTCAGTCTTTTATCCACTATCTCGCTTGCCAGCGAACAACACACCTTTACCGAGAGCGCTCATTGGGCGAAACAAACGGCAAGCCAAGCTCTCACGCCTCATGCCCTCCCGCTCAATGTCGATGACTATTGCAAAGACGCCACGTGTCGAAAAGAGATCCGCAGTCCAAAAGAATCCACACTGTCAGACAGTGAGATCAATGCACAAAAAGGGACAGAGTTTGTGACCAATGAACTGGCTCAAGACATCAACGCGAACTTCAATAAAGGTCGACCCGATGTTAAATACGACCCGGCGATGCGCTTTGCCTTACTTGGCCAAGAGAATGCTTTTGAAATCACTCATGGCATCTCAAATGCCTATGTGGATTGTGATAGCGGCTCCCAGTGCCTTATCGAACACATTCCTAAACAGTGTCATCGTCCAACGAATAACAATGTGCCTTGTACAAAAGTTCCCGTTGCCTCCGTGAGCACCGGTGAGGTGAGCTACCGCTGTCCATCCGGTTGGACACAACAAGGGAGGGATTGCCAACGCCCCCTCCCACAATGCCGATACAATAATGACAATTACGTAAGGCAATCAGGGACTAGAAGAGGTTTTTCGGGATTAGAAACCACGTATTTTTGGGATGGAAAGATAGTCTCTCCCAACCAAGGCTACACGCTTGGCGAGTTAATACATACCATCAACTTAAACTGGCAATGGAGCGCATACTGGCATAAACGCTACCAGATTTGTCGACCCACCACACAAACGAAAAAAGCCACCTTGAGCTGCTCAAACGGATTCTCTTTATCCGGGGGGAACTGCATCAAGAACAATATGACCTGGCGAACACAATGCAGCCTGATGAACTCGTGCAAGGTCACTAGCCAGCAATGTCTTGAAGGCCGAGCCACACGCTCGGTGAATGGCATTCCCACCACGCTCAACTGTTGGAAATATCAGGTTAACCATCGTTGTGACCGCCCTGACACCTGCGCGGACCTCCCGAAAGACTGTACGACTCAAACTCGACATTGCAGCCTGAAGCAAAATGGGGTGTGCGTCGAGCAAGAGGTCACAAAGAGCTGTGCTGAGAAGACATGCCGAGCCACTGACCTGCAATGTGGTGAGCACTCCTTCTGTCTTGACGGAGAGTGCTATGTGCCCGAGCCCAAACTTAACGGCAACTTTGACAAGTCCGTCGCCGCGCTAGCGGGGCTTGCCGAAGCCGTGAAAGACATCGGAGACCCACCCAAAATATTCACGGGTAAGCCGATGAAGTGCAATAAGAAACTCGCGGGTTTTAACGATTGTTGTAAAGACTCAGGATGGGGGCAAGGATTGGGAGCGAAATGCAGCGAAGCGGAAGAAGCGCTGGGGAAAGCCAAAGAGAAAGGCTTAACCCTGTACGTGGGGCAATACTGCGCCAAGAAAGTGCTGGGTGTCTGCACACGTAAAAAGCGCAGTTACTGCGTTTACGACAACAAGCTGGCCAAAATCATTCAAGAGCAAGGCTCTATTCAGCAACTGGGTAAACGGTTAGGCAGTGCAAAAAATCCCACCTGCGCCGCCATTACTCCCGAAGAACTGGGTCAAATCAACTTTGAGCACATTGATTTTAAAGAGTTCTACCCAGAAATGCGAGCCAACACCAACCTCCCCAACTTTGATGAAATCAAGAAACGACTTCAAAGTGCCACGGGCGGATAACCACCTCGACTGAACCAAGGTCTATGATGATGAAAAATCCACTGCTTTGCGTCATTACCCTAACGCTGCTTGCCCACCTCCCACCCACTCTGGCTCATGAAACCCCTCTAGGGTGGCGATGGTACAACGAGCCTAAGGCAAGGCCCGACAAACCCAAACCTAAGCCGCTACCAAGCAACACGCAAACCACAGTATCAAGCCCTAAAACCCTATCGGCCACCGAACAGATGGACTGGTTTCACTCTGTGCATATTGAGGCGCAAAACGACGCGGTCATTCATCCCAAAGATAAAGACAAGCTCGCGAAGTTTTTAGCGTTAAATCATTTTATCACGGACCAAACCGACCAATTGGGCATGACCTTTAAAGCGCTGCTGCTCGAAAGACCGGAGTTTTCTTACACCAAAGACCATCCGACCGAGCAAGCAGCAAGACAGGTGTATTTAGAGTTAGAGGAGAAGAAGAAAACCGCGGCGGTTGAAAATATGAAGCAAGACGGATGGGGCTTTTTCTTTGTCTATGACGGGGAAGATACACTGAGCCAGCAACTCGCCCCATCCATTCAAGCGTTTGCTGACCGATACCATTTTGAGCTCCTTGGGATCAGTAATGACGGAACCTTCATCACTCACCTCAAAGAAAACCGCCACAATCAAGGCAAAGTCTCGGTGCCTTTTACGCCCGCCTTAATTTTGGTGCAGCCAAGCACTGGAGAGATGAAGCCACTGGCGTACGGCTGGATAAGCCAAAATGATTTAATTGGACGCTTTTACAACGTCGCCACCAATTTTGAGCAATCGGATTTTTAAAGCAACTTCGTCCATGCCGCTCTCTTAAAGGATGTTCACTCTCTTTTATTTCTTCCTAAAACGTCAGGAGGCGCTATGCCATTTCTTCGTACCCTTGTGCTGGCTTTTTTGATTCATGCAACCACCGCACATGCTGCTATGCAAAACCAATATGCCCTGGTGTTCTTTTTTGAAAGCACCTGCCCGTACTGCCATAAGACAGCCCCTAAAATCACTCGCCTTGGCGAACGATTTCAATTACCGGTTTACGCCTTCTCTGTTGATGGTCCAGGCATTCTAGGGTTTGAGGTCCCTATTCCTGTCACACCAGAGATAGGCAAAACCTTTTTTCCAGGCCAGAGGAAAACGGTCATGCCTGCGACCTTTTTAATGAACGTCAACAGCCGTAAATTCTCACGTCTGAGCATTGGAGACGTCCCAGAAAGCACGCTGGCTCATAGCATTCAGAACGCCCTTAACGATCCGCGTGTGCAGGAGGCGCTGCAATGAAGCGATCACTTTTCCACCACTTATCCACCGTTTCGGTGCATAAGCGAGTTATTCCTTTCGTTCTTATCAGCTTATCAAGCGCTAGCCACGCCGACACCAACCACTCACTGGCGCGTTTTTTTGATAACTCAGGGTATAACGCCAACGTCTCAAACCCAACGGCTTACCAAGGGCAGTCGGCCAACTACTACACCGGTGGCAGTTTGTTTGTGCGTAATCAAATTGTCGATGCACAATTGGTCAGCGTCACGGTCCCTTCAATCAGTACGGGATGCTCTGGCATTGATATGTTTATGGGAGGATTTTCACACATCAGCTCAGACCAACTGGTGAAACTGGGCAAAGCGATTATTCATAATGCTCCTCCTTTTATTGTCAATTTAGCCCTGCAAACCTGGGCGCCGCAGCTCAAACAAAACCTGGATAATCTCCAAGCCAGGCTCGACAAATATCTCAATCAATCGGTGAACTCTTGTGAAGCCGCGCAAGCGTCCATCGGTGGACTGGCCGCCTTTGCTTTGCCCGCCACCAAAAAGCACGTCTGCGCGGCCCTCGGCACACAAAACAATGCCTTCTCGGATTGGGTGCAAGGTCAGCAGGAATGTGGCGCAGGAGGCAAAGCGGCCGGTCAATTAGCGAACGCCAAAAAGGATCCAGCGCTAAAAGATATGACCCAAACCCATCACAACGTGGTCTGGTCTGCGATCATGAATAACGCTTTTTTGTCCTCCGACAAAAATCTAGCGCAATTTATGATGAGCTTGTCAGGCACTTACGTGTACGACAAAGACGGCAACCCGCGTTACTACCCTAGCCTTTTGACCGACAACAACAATCTGGTCAATGTCTTGCTCGAAGGGGGCAAGTCTGACGTTTATCAGTGTCGCAAAACAGCCCCTGATGCGTGCATTACCATTACCAAGCGCAATAACCTCTCCATCACTCAAGCCAACGGGATTCAAAACCAGATACGCAAACAACTGGACTCGATACTGCAAAAGATAGCCACCGACCAAAGACTCACGCGTCAACAAGAGGGCTTTCTGGAGCTGATTCAAACGCCGGTACTCAAGTTCTTTATTGACGACTTATCCGCCAAGCAACCCCCCGATACCAGCAACTACTCGCGAATGATAGCGGTGGAGCTGCTTAATCAGTACCTCGTGAGCATGTTAAATGTTGCCCGCCAATCCTTAGCCAACACCAACAACAGCCAGGATGACATCGCCCTCATCACTCGTGATATCGATAACGCCAAACGCTTTACCGCGGGGCTTGCCGATAAAGCCATTGAAGCGCTCAACAAACGCAATCAACTGATTGATTCGCAGAGAAAAACCGCGCTGCAAAGCACAAATGAAATCAGCACGACCACCAAACCTGCGCAAGCTTATGGGAACTGACCTATGATACTCGAATATTACACTTACACTTCCGGCGAAGTGGTCAACAAAGCCTTTAATGCGCTGGCCACTTTTTTTAGAACCAATACCTTTGGGGATTACTTACAGATGTGCATGATGCTGGGGCTTGTTACCAGTTTGTTTATCTTCATGCTGTCACGGAATCCCAAAGACCTCATCAAATGGATGGTGGTGTTCTTTGCTGTGCCCCTGTTTCTAATCAATATGAAAGCCGACATGCTTATCATCGATAAGACGCAACCGGGTAAGGCTTACAAGGTGGATAATGTCCCTTACCTCGTGGCCGTGCCTACTTACTTTTTCTCTTCTATCATGGTGGGGATGGCCGAAGGCGTGGAAGGCATTTTCACCACCTCTGACGATGAGCGTTATGGTCGGACTGGGATGCTGTTTGGCTCTGAGCTTTATCAGCTCTCAAGACAATCCAGAATCAATGAGTTGGCGCTACAAAAGCTCTGGCGAGACTACTTTCATAACTGCATGATTGGGGATGTGAGAATCAACGGGAAATACTCCTGGGATGAACTCTTTGCCGCGCCTGATATTTTTGCCTTTCTAGACGGCGTTAGGCAAAGCCCACTGCGCGCCCTTTTTCTTGATGAAGGGGGCGGTCAAAGCACCTACAAGCGGTGCGAAGAAGCCTACCCTATCATCAAGCAGCGCTTTAATGATGCCGCAGATAAAAACATGAGTTTGTTAGCGCATCAATTGCTCGGCAAAGACGCGGACCGTTATAAACCCCAAGTGGTGCAATCGTTGCAGCGCAGCTACAACAAATTTTTTGCCATCAGTACCAGCGCGTCCAACACCATCAAACAAAATATGTTGATGAACGAGCTGCGCTATAACCTTGATAGCCTAGACCCAACGCAAGCCGCGCTCAATTACGCCTATACCACCAACAAACTGCAAACCACCTCGATGTGGGCGTCATTGGGCTTAATGGCGAGAGAATACTTGCCGATGCTCCATACGATGATGTTTATGTTGTTCGCGTGTTTGGGCTTCTTTGTTGCCGGGGCGGCAGTCATTCCTGGCTTAACCATGATGGTGCTCAAAAACTATTTTGGCACGTTTGCCTTTTTGGCCACTTGGCCAGCCTTGTTTGCCATCATCAACGGCTTTCAGCTTTGGGGGCTGGAGTCTCTGTCTACGGATGTCTCGGGGAAGTTCGGAGGGCTGGTGCTCTCCAACGCGAATACCGCGGATGAGCTTCACAGTCGCTTCGCCTGGATGACCGGTATCTTGATGGTAGCCGTCCCTATGATAGCCAAAGGGATTTTAAAAGGCGGTCAAGAAGTCCTGTCGAGCATGAACTATCAGCTATCGAGCATGATTAACTCGACCAATGCTAGAGCCAGTGCTGCGGCTTCCACGGGTAATCTGGATTTTGGCAGTATGCAGATTGACAACCACAGCATGAACAACACGCATGCCAATAAGTTTGATACAAATACCCTAACCAACCAGGGCCACACCTACACCCAAAACCCAGACGGCTCGGTGACCACACAACACGGAGATGGGCGCACCACCTACGACAGCTCACAAACCACCAGTCGCGGCAACATCAGCGCCAACACGCAAAGCATGCTGCAAGAGAGTGTGGCGAATGCCCGTAGTCACACAGCGCAAAACCTAGAGCAAAATAGCACCCAACTGGGTCAAACTATCCAAGGAGGCGCCGCGCTGAGCGACCGCTGGCATGACAGTGTGAGTAAAAACCTGGCTTACGGTGAAGGCAGCACCAGTGGCTTTAACACTCAAGTCAGTCAAGGCATGGATGACATGCAAACGGCAGTGAACAGCGTGAGTCAACAAACGGGTTGGACGAAAGACCAATCACAAGCTTACCTGCAAAGTGTCTATGGCGGCTTCGAGGGCGGCGTAGGCACAGGCAAAGGGGCATCGCCATTCAATTTAGGCGCCAGTGGCGGCGTGAAATGGTCTGATGATGAACGTACGGCTTACAGCAAGATGAATACCGAGCAAAAGCAGCAGCTTGAGCAAGCCACGAAACAATACACCGAAGGGGCCAATGCCGTGACCAGTGCCGGCACGCAGGTGGATAATAAAGACACACGAACGTCGGTTGAGCAGTTTGCGCATGATTTTGCGATTAACGCCAGCAACACCAAATCTCTTGGTGCTAGCGTGATGCAAAGCCAATCGGACTTGAACGCCCTATCGAATACTCAAACGCGCTTAGACTCTGGCAGTGCCAGCTTTACGGCCAACGCGATTCAAGGCTTCCAGAATTACTTGGAAACGACAGCGAAGTTAGAACAACCAGACGTCCAACGCCTAATGACCGCCCATCAACCGGAAGATATTGCCGATGCTAAAAAGTCTTGGCAAGAATTCACTCGCACTGAAGCGTTCGCCACCATGGCGGGGCTCGATGGTGATGCGGCAAAAATTGTGGGCAAAATGAACCAAGCGCACCAAGCCACCACACCGACAGGGCCACTTACCCTCTCACCGGAGCAAAACAACACGATGGAGAAAGAATGGGGTAGTACCGTCGATAACGTGGCTGCTACCCGCACGGCTATGCTGCACAACAATGAAACGGGCGGACTGTTTAATCAAGAGCGCTTTGATGGTGTAACCGATGAAGTGAGGTATCAACAAGAGGAGGCGCAGAAACCCATCAGCAAACCTGAGCCGATGATTAAACTGACCATCGCGTCGCAAGTCGAAGAGGAGGTCACTCCACCCGAAAGGACGGAATACGTCACCTCCGACCAAGCCTATCCATCAGCGCCAATATACACAAAAAAACCGAAAGCATAATATTGATCTCGGTGCATAAAATAGAACTTTATGCACCACCTAGGTGCTGGTATTATGAACAGGGTTCTAAAGGGAGAGTGACCATGAAAACTATCTTACCATTACTGCTACTTACCTGTGCGAGCGTGCAAGCTCAACCCCGCTCTCCTGAGCTCACTCAACTGCTGAGCGAGATACACGAGCAGTACGAGCTCGCGGTAATAAATAAAAGACCATATTCCCAAGACCTGCCAGACATCACCAAACTGCCCTACTTCTTGCAGCACATTGATGAAACAGACACTGTGGGATCCATACGTTTAAACGCCTACCTACAAGGTTTGCATACTGCGTATTTTAAGAATGCTACGAATCAAAAACGACTAGGGGGGGGCAGCTGGTTCTGTATGCGCGACACGATGGCGCTCGACCCAAGACGTCACCCAGAGTTTATTGTAGATCTCATCTGGAAGGTGTTAGAGAAAACGGCCAAAATCGATCCAGAAGGTTTTAGACAAGGAAATTATGCAGCAGCTTTTAGTGTAGACACTGCAACTGTCATTAACTACGGCTTACAAACCGAATACCCTTGCTACAGCCCTATTCCTAAATCGTTACAATTTAACGGTTGGAAATATTAATCTCGGCACAAGGTATCCATCGAGAGTGAAGGTTATTCCAGGTCAAAAGCCAGTACGAGAGAATAGGAATGGATTAAATGTCTCTATTCTAGACTGGGTATTCGTTAGCCGCTGTTTGGGCGCCAAAACGTTTCTTTCAACCCTGTAAAGTATTACGTCCCTGTTCCCAGGAGTACCAAGTAATAAAGTAAACTCTTAAAATGGCTGCGATCGCATCGGTACGCGGCTATTTGTGATCTGATGAGGCATGAAACACGTCTTTGCCCCAAACTCAGCCAGGGCCAAAACTGCTAATATTCTATTAGTGTGAGTTTGCCTTACTAAAAGTTATCCATTCTTAGAATGCTGTTCGTTGCTAATCTTCGTGTTGGAGCATGGGGGGAAATTCGACATAAATCGCAGCCTGCCGGATTCCCCTAATTTCAGCTTCGCTCTGATAGAGTTTTGTAGTCGAGAATCATAGCGGTAAACTACTAAGTGGGTTATTATAAATAGGTATTTTGAACTCAAAAAAAGAACCTAATCTCATGGCCAGCTCCACTCAAATTAAAGCTTTAATGCAGTCGCACATAGATCAAGATGACGATAGATTTTTATCTGTCGCACTTCAGGTTGCGGCACATGAAGCAAGAAATGGTCATGGAAAGTTAGCTCAAGAATTAAAGTTACTTGTTGATAAGGCTAAAAAAAAGAGCTCTAAAAACTTACCGGTATCTATAGCCAGCGGTGTTAAGGATTCATCCGGTTTACTTACAACCAGTTACCCTAAACTTCGCTTTTCAGATCTAATAGTATCCTCAGATATAAAAGACCGATTAAAGCGATTAGTTAAAGAGCAGAAACATTTAGCTGTTTTAAAGAATCATGGCTTATCTCCAAGGAGAAAAATGTTGCTTGCGGGTATGCCAGGAACTGGGAAAACATATACGGCATCAATATTAGCTGGAGAGTTAGACTTTCCCCTCTTTGAGGTTCGGTTAGATGCGGTCATAACAAAGTACTTAGGTGAGTCGTCAGCTAAATTACGTCAGATTTTCGATACTATCCGCGAAGTCAGGGGCGTATATTTCTTCGATGAATTTGACGCTTTAGGTACAACTCGAAGTTCAAGTAACGATGTGGGCGAAGCACGTCGTATATTAAATAGTTTCCTCCAAATGATTGAACAAGATGACTCTAATAGTGTCATTATTTGTGCTACAAACCATATCGAAGCACTAGATTATGCTCTATTTAGACGTTTTGATGATGTTATTAGGTATGAATTACCAACAGATGACGAAGTAATCCAACTGTTCAAATCTCGTCTCCATAGTTATGTAGCCAAAAATTTTTCTTGGAAAAAATTACCCGCAATTTCTAAAGGCTTAAGCAACGCAGAAGTAACTCTTGCCTCCAATGATGCAATCAAAGAAATGTTAATTCATGACTTAGATTCGATTACGATATCTATGCTTAAGAAAGCAATTCAAGATAGACAAAATATAAGCCAGCACCTTATAGGCAAACAAGGACTCTAAACCTAAATGGCAACACATATTCATAACAAACCCCATTTCTTCCTACAATCGTCAGCAACTTCCCACAATTTCACATCTCCAAGTAAAGGTGGTGGTGGTTCTCAAAGTGTTCCAGCACAAAATAGGGCGCATCAATCTAGGAAACTGAGAGGAGACCTTGCTAATGTTGCAACTAGCTTTAGTGAATTAAAAAGCTCTATATCAGACGTGAATTTGGAAATGGGGATTGGTATCCAAGTCGAGTTCGTTGGTCACCCAGATGTGAATATGGCAGTCACAAGTTTAGCGAATGCTCCTCAAGGAATAGAGTTACACAATGTAAAGACGGTTCAGACGGACGGAAAGGAAACCGTTATTGCAACGGCTTATGTACCTGAAGGTAAATTGGACTTCTATGAAAAAAAACTCGTTGCTTATGTCGAAGAGAAAAAAAACCGTAACGGACAGGCCAACGATCACCAAAGATTAATCGACTCGATTAAATCTATAAGCCCTGCAACCTTTGCTTCTATGTGGTCTGATGATGTAGAACTCTTACCCGCAGATAAAGACAAAGCGGTTTGGTGGGAAGTTTGGGTTTCTACTCCAAAAAAAGCATCTGACACAGAGAAACAGTATCGTTCAATAATTTCTGACTTTATGAAGCTAGCAGCGAGAGCAAAGTTAAATGTTTCCACTGACACGCTACGCTTTCCTGAACATACGGTTATTCAACTACAAGCGAGCCAAACTCAGCTTGAAGAAAACACATCCCTACTATGTCGAGTCTCAGAAATTCGCTTCCCACAAGTAACTGCTGAGTTTTTTGATTCAATGGATAGTCTTGAGCAAAGCCAATGGACTGATGATGCTTTATCTCGTTTAAGACAACCTGATGACAGCGACAACCTGCCATATATTTGCATTATTGATACAGGTGTAAATGTACAGCACCCTTTAATCGCTCCTTTTGCCGACTTAAACGATCAACTAACCATCACGGAAGACCAAGACCCAACAGATAACCACGGGCATGGAACTAGTATGGCTGGGTTAGCTATTTGGGGAGATTTAACTCCAGTGCTGGCATCAGCAGATATTCAATTGATAAATCATAAGCTTGAGTCAGTCAAAACCCTGAATACGAATGGAGATAATGCTGGTAAATCGTTAGGGCTCATAACATCTGACGCAATTACAGAAGTAGAACTAAATAATATCGACCGTTCTAGAACATTTTCAATGTCTTTATCTTCGGGTAAAGGGACAAATCGTGGTCGACCATCATCTTGGTCAAGCGCTTTAGATTCTTTATCTGTTGATTACTTAGGTGAAGGCCTATCACCTCGCCTATTTACTATTTGTGCTGGCAACGCTCAAATCGATTCCGTGATGGACTATCCTGAGTATAACTATAGACAAGAAATACATGACCCCGCTCAGTCATGGAATGCTATAACTGTTGGCGCATATACAGATAAGCACACCCTATCCGAACCAAGTGGCTACGCTCCATTAGCTAATCGTGGAAACATATCTCCTTACAGTACAACTTCTTTAGAATGGGATCGGAAAAACTCGCCGATTAAACCTGAAATTGTATTTGAAGGCGGCAACATTGGTCGTGATGAGTTTGGTTGTTCAGGGCTTCAAGACTTACAATTATTAACAACGTATAACGATTTCTCTCAAAGGCATTACCAATGTGCAAATGCGACAAGTTCTGCGACCGCTTTGGCTGCCAGATTTACAGCACAAATTCAGTATCAATACAGAAGTTTTTGGCCTGAAACGATTAGAGCTTTAATGGTTCATTCTGCTGATTGGACTGACCAAATGTACTCGCTCATTGGTGCTAGTCGTACGGACAAAAGCATCCTAAAAACTGACATGGCAAAGCTAATCAGAAAAGTAGGGTTTGGTGTACCAAATCTAACTAAAGCACTAAACAGTGCCGGGAACTCGCTGTCCTTAATCGTGCAAGATGAGATGCAACCATACACAAAGCCAACAGGATCAACAGCTAAAACAAAAGACATGCATTTGCATGACTTACCATGGCCTATCGAAGAGCTACAAAAAATAGGTGAAGCCGACGTTGAGTTGACAATAACCTTGTCTTATTTCATTGAACCAAACCCAACAAGTAAAAACGTACTCAATAAATATAGTTATGCTAGCCACCAGTTGAGATTCGATGTTAAGCATCACGACGAATCAGACTCTGAGTTTATGAGGCGAATAAATGCGGCAGCCGAGGGCGATAGGCCTGATTCACATGGAGATGGTAACTGGGCTTTAGGTGTAACTCAGCGACATAGAGGCTCTATACATAAGGATATTTGGCGTGGTAGTGCTGCTGACTTAGCAGCTAGAGGGAAAATCGCAATCTACCCTGCAAGTGGTTGGTGGAAGACACGAAACTCACAACAAAGAGTAGATTCAAAAGCTCGATACTCTTTAGTTGTCTCGCTTAGCGTACCAGATGTAGATGTAGATATTTATAGTGAGGTTCAGCAAAAAATCGCGAATATGGTTGCCGCACCAATATTGGTCGAAGTCTAATAGGGTTTCACCAAATAGCTATCCAACTATTGGGGGTCAGTTCATGAGTCCGGCTTTTTTCTCCTTGGTATGACCAAAAAGGAGGACTGGCTAATCTAATACTAGGGCTCAGGTCTTTCCTTTTACCCTAGCAAAATTTATCCGAACGTCCGACATTCACCAGAACTCGTAACGTAGAAATGTCCAGAGGCTTCATAGAGCTGAAATTTTACACGTGGCACTTTTCTCTCAAAGTACCTGCTAGCTAAGATCTGCCCCATTGTTGGATAGACCTTTACTCATTCATATCCTGTTCATGGGGTTTTGCCCTACTAGAAGTTATCCATTCTTCTAATGCTGTTCGTCGTAAATCCCCGTGTTGTATCACGGGGGTAAATTCGACATAGTTTCAACAATTGCTCTACTTTCGAGTTATAAAGCGCAACTTGGATGTTGCTTTAATTGTTAAAACTATCAGCAACTGATTGAGCATTAACCATTTTACAAATTTGTAGTGTCGTAACTCAAATTATTTATAGTAGTTATGGATCTAGAGTTTATTTCGATGATATCTTCTTTTTAAAATACTTTGGAATCAGTAACATGTCTAACTCTCCACGAAATAAACAACTTTTCGAAAAAAAGTTAAAGTTTTTAGAAGGAATAGCTAAAAACTCGTACGCTAGAACAACGTTAACAGCTCTAGGCTTTAATACATCTAAAGGTTGGTTAGGAACACAAACGGAGATCCTAAACCAAGTATTTGATCCCAACAATAATCAGATTATGGCAGATGCTGACGACAAGCTAGCTCAAGCATGTAAACGACTACACGTTTGTAACCGAAACATCACTCAAATCTTAACTGCTGACAGCAAAGTTATGATTGAGGTGCGAGCTTTACTCAGCAGACTTCAAGTTCCTTCTAATATATATTCGAAAAATTTCCCATTCGAAACTATAGGTTCTTTGACTACAGCAAACATCCCTGTTCTGACTTACATCGAAGAGCAAAGTAATGGTTGGGTTATGTATTTCAGTACGCCAAAAGTATGTAACGTACCAGTACCAGTTACAGTCACACACGGTGGCAAGAAGATGACGGTGATGATTGATGAAGACCAAAAAGTTCACGCTTACGAAGTCATTTTTGTTCCCAAAGACGGTGACCGCATAGAACTTCGTATCTCGTCAGATACCCACAAAAAACAAATCAATGATTGTTTAGAGAGCTTAAGAGACGTTTTCGATAACATATTAAGAGTCAATAAAATCTCTCTAGCGTCGATGAAGATTGTTCAATTAGAAAAAGCTATTGTTAGCTTGTATGACCAAGATAAATACGGAACTGTGGTCGACACCAAGTTTATCAGTGTAAAAAATCGTACCGTAATGCCAAGAACAACAAAACGTTCTACTGACAATTGCCTAAGAGATCAACAATATCATAAGGCTGGCGAGAAGGTTGAGCAGGTTAAGTGCATTGGTGTTAAAATCCAATTTAAGAAACGCACCACTAAAAAGAATCTTCTAGTCACAACTAAGCTACACTTAGAGTGTGACCCAGTTAGTGATTACAAAACTTGTAACTACTTGATACTGGACAACCCTATCGGTAACACTAAAGTAATTGAGACCTTAGACCATATATTAAAGTCGAATAAATAAATTATGAATAAGAATGTTGTTGAATTCATCTCAGAAAAAGCACAATTCGCTCCCGGAGTGAAGGGTAAGGTGTTGGCATTCTTAAACTATCTCGAAAAAGAACAAGACGATTTTTATTACCCTCTAGCAAAAATCAAAAAAATCACTGATTTAGACGTTGTTGACAGCATGTCTGTAGCGAGATTCTTCTGTAGTAAATCGATTTCGTTACTCGAACCTAAATTCATTTATATCAATCATGACGATGATGTAATTGAAATTACAAAAACGGATTTCAATAGTGCGATAGTATCTGTTGATTCTAGTTTTAAGACGGAAGACTCTACCCTTTTACAGCCTTTTGATAACAAGCGTCTTAAGTTTTACTTTGTTAGAAAAGTAGAAGTTGAATACGAGGAATATGAGTGGTAGACGATATTGATTATCTCAATGATCCATCTGTAGATGAATATAAAGCTCTTGCTTCAACCGATGATATTGTAGAAGGCTTCAACGCAATCGAACCTAACTCTTACGAAGAGTTTTTAAGCGCCGCCCAACATGCACTAAAAAATGCCATTGCGATTATCGAGCAATCCGCTAATCGTTTCTACTATCAAGGTGAAGAGGAACTTAATTCATTTGTAGCAGGCTTGCTTGTTGGACAATCAATAGAGGCTACTACAGAAGAAAACAATCGCGGTAATGTCGATATCATAGTTAGTGATGAAAACTATAAATGGTTAATTGAAGCAAAACTCGGCAAGACTAATAACTACATTTTCGAAGGTTTACTGCAAATACTCACTAGGTATGCGACTAAAGAAACAGACTTTGGCCTTCTTGTTTATTTTCAGAATAAAAAACCAGCAGAGCGCTATTCAAAATGGCAAACCTTTATAGATAAAGGTGAGTGGATTAAGTACGCCAAGAAATATGACATTTATGACGAAGTACTAGACTACATACCTAACGCTAACTGGGAACAGCTGCTGGGAGATAGAGATCTTGCTTCTCAGCGCCAAATGATAACCAGCCACGGTACTAAGATTAACATTCAGTTATTCGGGGTAGATTTGTACCATAATCCGCTGGATAAAAGTGGTCGTGATGGTGCTGGACAAGCTTTTTTTCATGCTAAACAGGCAGCTCAAACAGAATACTTAAAATATAGGGATGATGAAGATTTCGACATAGATAAGTTAATGAAATCTCTCGGGACTATCTTCAAACATTCCAAAGAGTTTGATAGTTTAGACAAAGATTAACGTACTTTAATAGCCTAAATCGACATTCTTAGTGACATCTATAGTCGCAAAAAAGCCGAACTCAATGAGTCCGGCTTTTTTCTCCTTGATATGACCAAAAAGGAGGACTGGTTAATCCCAGAAAGGTAGTCTCCTGCCCAGTCGTAGTAACTTTAACAAGAAATTAGCTCATAATAGAATACGATAACCACAGCTCTTAGTGGTAAGCGTGAAAGAACCATACTTTTCTAAATCTATTTCTTTATATTGGCTATCGCTCTAGCTAGCCCAAGCAGATGTGTTGAAGTTTTTATCTCTAACTCCGATTGAATCCCCAGAAGCGCAATCCCAGCTAATATTTGTTGCGGCCTAACCAATTGGCCAGTCGGCAGTTCCATGCTGTCATATAACATTTTGAACTGTTCCCAGTCTTCACTAACGCTTAGTTCCCGACCTTTTGCCATTCGCATAAGCCTTTTACACTCGGGCGGGATTGGTTTTCCTTCGTCCCAGCCTGTGACAGTTCTCACAGTTTTAAAACAGAGTTCAGCGACTTCTTCCTTTGTCATTTGGCACTCTAATTCTCGAAAAATGTAATTCTTACTCATTTCGCGATACTTCAATGATAAAACCCCTAAATACAAGAGGTTGCACTGATTTTATAAGATTAAACATAATCAGACAAAATACGCACTGTACAAAGGCGTATTAACTGGCAAATTTGCCTTATAAAAAGTTATTCATGAATCACTAATATTAGAATTCTTGAAACTCATTTATGTCCAGAACCCTTATAGGTTGAATTTTTACCTGTGGCACTTTCTAGCTCAAAAGCGCCCCATTCCAAGCTAGCTTACTTATCCGTCACACTTTCGGGGGAGGTATTTGACCTACTTTTTCTAATCCGTGTAGTGTTTGTGGACAACGGTCTTATCAAACCCTATTCAATATGGGAGTTGTATTGAAGCTTTTATATAAATATATGTCGATTCCTGAATACTTTTTGAAATAACGTTATATCAGAGCAACTCAGTTGGCGGGACTGAAGACTTATATATCGTCAGCCATACAAAGTGAGGTGATGCATTTCAACTGTTCGCCACTCTATATTGCACCTGTAACCTCTGACATAGCTAGTTTCCCCATACCAAAAGCCTTATCGTACAATGACAAAAATGATAAACACTCGCGGCCTATGCCATAGTTACTCCCATCACTCGAAGGCATTTTACACATAAATAAATAACTAATACTTTCGATAAATGGCATTGAATGCTAATTTTTACTTATTCATTCTCGTTATTAGAGTCGTAGTGATGGATCTTAATTTGCTGAAAACCTTTGATGTGGTCATGAAAGCGCGCAGTGTGAATCTTGCGGCAGAAATACTCGATATCTCTGCACCTGCGGTGAGCCAATCATTAAATCGCCTAAGAGAACAATACAATGACCCGCTTTTCATTCGCAAAGGTCGAGGCATTACGCCCACTAACTTTGCCGTTGAGCTGCACGCCGAGGTTCAAGAACCGCTCAGTTTATTGCTCAATGGGGCGAAATCGCGCAAGCACTTCGACGCTTTAACGAGCCGTCGGACCTTTCGAATTTCGAGCCATAAAGATATCGACCTTCTCGTGGTTCCCAGCTTAACCAAGTATCGAGCAGAGTTTGCACCAAACACCAAGATAGAAGCTGATATTGAACACATCAGTGAACAAGCTCGGCAAGATGATCTTCGACAACGTAAAGTGGATCTTATTTTGTCGACCGTCCCATTGGATGAGCACGGTTACCACAACTTAAAACTGTTTGAAGAAGAACTTGTTGTGGTCTTGAGTCTTGATCACCCCAGGATTCAAGGCAGCATCAGTGTCGAGCAGTTTTTCAACGAGTATCATGTTCTGTGGCAAACTCAACGAATGGACAATTACACGCTCAACTCCGTCACTCATTTACCATTGGCAGAACGTAAAGTCGCTTACAAAACGGGTTCGGGTTTAACTGGGCTGGCATTAGCAGGCAGCACAGACTGGTTATGTGTTAATTCACGAAGGTTAGCGACCAACGTTTTATCAACGGGTAAATATCAGATTTTGGAATTACCATTTAAAGCAGAGCCTGTACCTGTCTATATGACCTGGCATCATTCTCAGCGTAATGATACGGGGCACCAATGGCTGCGAGAGGCTTTGGTTAAAAATACCGAACTGATGAATTAAGCTTTGCTTAATTATTGTTTAAGTTTCAAGCTATCGATGAATTAACAGTTCACATTTAATATCTCTCTCATCGACGGGCCGAATGGTCGCACCCGCCAAGCTTAAGAGAGATATGCTCCATGAAACCTTCTAAATTTTTAACACAATCAATTTGCTTCGCACTTCTAACGACTACTGCAAGTTCAGCACTCGCGATGGATCAAAACTTAGTTCGCAGTTCTGACCCTTCTTTTTTCACCAATGAAGCGGTGCAAAGTCATTTAGCAAAAGTGGTATGGGAAGATGCTGAGCACAATAAAGCATTCACAGAAAGCTCAGACTACATGCCTGTTGCAATGACTGAGTTTGCCAAACAAATGGCGCCAAAAATCCAAGAGATTGCCCCAGGAAAACTGTATTCAATCTCGGGCTTTCAACTTGCATCAACACTTGTTGCTGTAGGTGACGATGGTTTAATCATCGTCGACCCTGGTGAAAATGATACGGCTGCGAAAGAATCCATGGAGGCATTTAGCCAGTTTTCTAAGCTTCCAGTTAAAGCTGTTATCTATACTCACCGTCACCCTGATCACGCGTTTGGTTCCGCGGGATGGGGGGTAACAGAAGAGCAAGTGGCATCTGGCGAGGTTAAAATCATTGCTTCTGATAACTTTATTCCCAACCTTGTGAACGATGTGGGCGTGACCGGAAAAATCCTAACGCAACGCACTGCCTATGCGAGTGTGTATCTGCCTCAAGGTGAAAAAGGGCGTCCTGCTCACTTTGGCTTAGGCCCTACCTTCACCGCAGGCCCGGTTTCTTTTTTCATGCCAAATGTGTTGGTCAGCAACGACAAACCGTTAAAAATTAATGTGTCAGGCATAGAGATGGAAGTGTTTGGTGCCTACGGTGATGCGGGTGACGACGAAATAGATATCTATTTCCCGCAGTTCAAACACGTTCATGGTAGCGAAACCATTCAGGGCGAAACGTTCCCTAACCTATATACATTGCGTGGCACAAAATACCGCGACGTTCAAAAGTGGTATCAAGGTATCGATACCTTGTCGGAGTACGCTGAAAAATCGAATACGTACAGTGGTTCACACATGCGAGCTTGGGTGGGTCACGATTTCATTAATGAACGCATTACCAACTACCGCGATGCAATTCAATACGTGCATGACCAGTCTATTTATCACATTAACCGTGGTATCAAGCGTGACGAGCTGGCTGAAAAAGTGACGCTACCAGCTGACTTAGCGAATGACCCATGGCTCGGTGAATACTACGGTACTGTCGCGCATTCTGTTCGTAATATTTATAACGGTTACCTTGGTTGGTGGGATGGCGATGTAACCAAATTGGCTCGCCCAAGTGTGAAAGAGATGGCACAAGATTACGTCGATGCGATGGGTGGCGAAGACAATGTAATCGATATCGCTGAGAAAGCGTTCGAAGAAGAAAACTACGGTTGGGCTGCTGAGGTTCTTACGCATGTTAATAATGCCGATCCAGAAAATATGGAAGCACGTACGTTAAAAGCAGAAGCATTACGTGAATGGGGTTACGAGCAAACCAATATCTACTGGAGAGGTTTTGCCATCTCTAATGCGGGAGAGCTAGATGGTTCATTAGATCGCTCAGTGGCATGGGATTTTGCCAACCCAGCTATCGTTAAAGTCTTACCAACAACAAAGATTTTAGAGACAGAACGCGTCAACTTAAATGCTGAACGTGCTCAAGGAAAAGAGTTATCAATCAACATTACTGTGTCGGATACAGGAGAGCTAGCGAACTATACCGTGCGAAATGAAATTGCTGTCTTCTCTCTACAGCAAGATCCTGATGCAGACGCTACGCTGAACGGCAACAAACTAGAGATATTGGGTTACTTCCATTCAGGAGATGTGAGCCACGCCAATATTGACGGTGATAGCCATTCTGTTGATACATTCTTTAGCTTGTTTGACCATAACAAAGCGAATGATATCAACCTTGTACTACCAAACTAATGAATGTTTTTGATGAGCCCAGCGACTCCGTAAGGAGTCGCTTTTTTTGAGCGGCTAGATTTTAGAGAGAAGTAACATGGATACCAAAATAACGACGATGACAACAATCGCATTACTGTGCTTTGCATCAAGCGCGTTTGCTCAACAAACTGAAGTATCAATCTTAGCAACTGCTCAGCGATCTGATTCCAACGTGCTTTCTGATTCAAAAGCGCCCGTTGATTCTGACGACCAAGTGCAAGACATGTCTGACCCATTAGCGGTATATACTCAGGCGGGTTTTGGGGTAACAGACAAAGGATTGAATGTAAAAATTGGTCAGGCTTACGACACTGGCAGTGATACATCCATGGGCATGAATGTAATTGAATTGAAAGGCATTGCCGGTGAACAATTAGGTTGGGCTGGTTCAAGTCAGCGCGACGATTCGATCGATAGCGTACGCTTTCGCAATTTCACGGTTGATACGACTAATGGCCGTGGTCAACAAATCGATTTAAATTATAACGTTGAACATGAACAGCTTGATGCGTCATACAGCCTTATGCAAGCACTGCCAAAGTGGGGACCTATTCAGCTCTACCCTCTAGCAGGTTTAGGAGCTCGCGTCATGAATGGTAAATTTGACGAAGCCATTAATACAGAATCAGGCACCTATGAAATTGACCGTTCAATTGGCTACACGATTCCTGGCGTATATGGTGTGGTTGGAATGTACAGCCGAATCACAGTCACAGACAATGTTTGGATTAACTACAATCCAATGTGGCTGACTTCAATTGCAGGTTCTGATGCGTTTGTTGAGCAAGGTTTTGGCGGTGATAGTCATATATTTACCAATGAATTCACCGTTTCTTACCAATTCACACCTAGATTGAATCTTCGTTATTATGCGAACTGGACACAAGACCAAGACTACTTTGACGGTGATCAGCGCGTAGAAATGAACTATCAATTTTAATTCACGAAGTCGTTGGTAGCTCTTTCATACGAATGACTCGGAGCTAAGTGATTTTATTGTTGTAACTAGCCAAATAGAAAACCACTCTCTAAGAGAGTGGTTAAATTGGTGACATACACGTTTAACTTCAAGATGCAGCTTTGAATAGCGAAATTGGCCTTTGCTTGTATATTAGGATTATTGTTAAAGAAGCAACTACCTAGACTTCGATGTTTGCGTACCTACCTTGCTTATTGAGTTGGCATTTTTACATCATGGCAATTCTTTTAATACCTTACATAATCCGTTACATGCGAATTTAGTAAAGATTGTAACTCATTCCTGTCCAGAGGCTTCATAGACCTGAATTTTGACTCGTGGCACTTTCTAACTCGAAAGTGCCCCAAACTGCGTTGGAGTAGAAGCTCTACTATTATTGATAACCTGTCTTTTCTCATATCTAATCTAATGCCATCACAGCTAGTTGATCGACCTGAATGTAAAGCAAGGTATGCTCTTGTGAAACAGCTAATGGGTGCATAAAGCCTTGTTTTTTAATCTGCTATAATGGTAGCAAATAATGCCAAAAAAAACCTTAATTTGTTACTATAGTAGCAATGGAGACCCGTCACAGTGATGGAATTTTTTGTCATTCGTGTTAATGAAGTAATGATTGTCATTACTTTATATTTGCTACAATAATAGCAATTAGACTATGATTGGCGTTATAATTGATACCATAATAGCAACTTACGAGGCATGTATGTTATCTCTTTATACCGCTTATGATTTGCAGATGGAACTCAAAGAGTTTATCAAGTCTGCTCGGAAAAAAGATAAACTCAGTGTTCAGAAGATGGCCGATCTCTCTGGCGTACCTTACGCGACGATCCGAAAGTTTGAGTCATCTGGCAACATCTCATTGCGTCAGTTCCTCATGCTTTATGAGACAGTCGGTGACTTGAAAAAAGTGAAAGAGCTAACAAAGTCGTCTGAGCCTGAATTTAAATCAATAGAGGATGTGCTTCGACATGCTTAAATCAGCCCTAACCGTAAAACGAACGCTTAGCACAGGTGAAAAGGTATTTGTCGGCAAGCTAGTTGAAAATAGTAAGCAAAGCTTCTTTCAATTTGATGAGGCTTATTTAGGCGCTCACTCAACCTCTCTGGCTCCGTTCAATTTAAAGGCTGATACAAGCCTACAAGTTGCGCCTAGAGGGCCGCATTACGGCATTCATGGAGTATTTGGAGATAGTCTCCCTGATGGTTGGGGCCTTTATCTCATGGATCGTGTATTTAGACAGAACGATCATAACCCAAAGGAAGTTACCGCCCTAGAGCGTTTGGCTTATCTGGGTGACAGATGCATGGGGGCGTTGAGCTATGAGCCTGAATTAGATTTACTTGATGAGTCCAAGGAGTCGATTGATATCATTACCCTTGGCCGAGCTGCGATTGAAGAGTTTGAAGGCACCGAGTCTGCTTTGCTTGAGCACTTGATGAATACTGGTGGTTCGGGTGGTGCTAGGCCAAAAATGAACGTGACACGTTTATTGAATGGGCAATATTCAACATTAGATGACGCACTAGGAACAAAGCTTATCGTAAAACTGACATCTGAAAAGTTTGACTTGAAGCACTCTGAATCATTAGTCGAATATTGCTATATGCAGATGGCCCGTAATGTCGGCATTGAGGTTCCTGACTTTGATTTAATTGATGCAGGTAATGGACGATTTTGGCTAGAGCAGGAACGATTTGATTGCACCGAGCAAGGCGGTCGAATCCATATGATTTCTGCGTGTGGGTTGTTAGATGCACCGTTTCGAGAGCCTTCTTTGGACTATGTGGATTTAGTTAAAGCTACGCGCATCATGTGTAGTGTCACTGAGTCTCAGAAGCTCATTAAGCGCTGCATGTTTAATTACCTAACTGTTAACCAAGATGATCACAGTAAGAACTTCAGTTTCCTTGCCAGTGACGCCGATAACTGGACGCTATCGCCTTTCTACGACATTGTTTACAACCCTAACCCTTACAAAGAGCATATGACGGCATTTGGTGGTAATGGCCGAACGCCAAAGAACGCACTAGACCAGTTAGCTGCTCAGTCGGGGTTGTCATCAAAGAAAGCGATTATGGTTATGGCTGAGGAAATATTTGAAACAACACGCTCGTTTAGTCTTGAGGCCAAACACCTGGGCTTGTCCCCTAATCTAATCAAGGAGATTGATAAGGATATGGTAGAAAAATTTAAGGCGCTGTAAGTGTAGGATGAATCAAATTCGCCATGACTTTGTAGATGATTTGAGGGTTTTACAGTGGCTGAGGTTATTCGAGTTAATCTGTAATATAAAGTTCGTAACAAGGTTTTGTCCAAAGATTAGTTTCAGTTATATCTGTCATGTTAATGCATACGGCAATCGTTTACGCCTCGTTATTCATTCGTAACTTGCCATCTTTCTTGTTGTGTCTGTGAAGTTGTCTGATACTTCGATACGTTTCATTGCGATGTTCATGGTGGGTTCGATTTTTTTAAGACGTGCTATATCACTGGCTATTCGTTTGCAGCCTAAAAACAAGATGCCATCGAGTGGTGTTATGACATCTCCAGCCTTGAGGCAACCAACGAGGGAGGTGGCAGAGAGTGGTGTTTTTGTCCCAGCAACGTAGCGGGTTGCCACAAACTCATTCGTATAGTGGATTTCTCTTGGTAACATTTGTTCGCTTTTAGCGTAAATCATTCCGCTTTGTTTACCATTAATAACTCGATGCTCTTTATACACTCGTGTTTCCTCGCCTATGGTGGCCATAGCTTGTGGTGCGCGGGTGATGAATAAGCGAAAAGGTAGATCTTCACTTGTGATGTAATCGACAAGGTTAAACGCTAATCTTGCTCTCGCGAGCTCTCCGAGTGGTTTGTCACGACAGATTTGTAGAACCTGATCCCATTGGCTGGTCAGTCGAGTGCTTTCTTTATCGCTTCTAACTTTAACCTTTTGAATATCGTAGTGAATTATCTTTTCCATGGTTGATTTGGCCTTCCGTTTTGCTTGCTTCGTTAAATTCCAACCTAACATTATGTTTTTATAACAAATTATAAGCAGTTATCCACAAAGTTTGGACGTGACCTGTCTAAAACCTTCGTAGGTTGAGTTTATGCTCCTGGTACTAAATAGCTTGATATCACCTAAAAATGCCGATAATTGTTTTCAAATTGAAGTAAAAAGCGCCAGTGATTCTTGAAGCAAGAATTAGAGCAACTGCCATTGATTTCTTGAGAGGTAATGGGGGTTGGTTAATCTCTGCACCCTCGTCAGGGTACCAATAGGCTGATACATACTTATAAGCTCTCATCCGATCCAAATTCACGAGTTGTGATCTGATTTAACTTTTTGGTGAAATTACCTCTGTTAATCCCTAAAACCCTAGCAGCCTTAGACTGATTACCGCGCGTATGAGTTATCAACTCAGTAAACAATATTTCAAACACAGCAGGAGTCACCCAAGACATATCAGGGCTAACTGATTGCTTATCAAACCATGTCGGTTCCAGTTCTGCTCGGATAAGTTTTTTTAAATGGTCTTTGTTGATTGGAGTTAGTTGGTCATTCATTGAAGTTGAAGGTCATAAAGAACTTTATCATTCTAACAAATTTACCATGAAATCGCCTTGAAATCAGCCGGCGAGGGAAATTACGAATACGATGGATCACTGCCCAGCGCAATAAGCAACGAGGACATTTTTAATCATAGGCTCAAAGCCATTCGTTTCCAAAAACACTCGACCAATCACTGTCCGGTGATGCCCATCCTCAACATAAAGCTCACCATCTCTATTACACAGAGAGCAATTTCGCTTTTCTTCTGAAAAATAGTAATCAGGATTGCTTTGAAGGTTTCGAGCACAACACTGACCACGTTCGAGACCGTGACGATTATCAGCGCAAGGAAATAAAACCACCCAAGTTTTGCCAACATCTCGGGGCTCTAGACTCCCCACCCCGTCGAAGAGGTGAACATCCGTGACATGCGTAAATTTTTTCATATCAGAGCCCTACACAGCAATACCATTAGCCAACAACCGTTCAATTGTTGGCCAGATTATCTGCATACGCAGGTAATTATCTAAAAAGTACTCCATTTCACTCTCAAGGAACCACGATGCCTAGACCTAAACGCGCGTCCGGCAACCACTTTACCCGTGGCGGACAAATTACTTTTCACTCCATTCGGATGTTCTTTCAAGTCAACAATACCTTAGTCTACGCCGCCATTTGGTCGGTGATAGCGCTCACTGGCGTTCTTACCTGGCTACGCGCGCCCGATAACGCCTTTTGGTCTGTGTTCTACTATTGGCGCAATCATATCTATGCCAGCCTTGGACACGATCTTAACAGCGAAGTCACGACCTTCTGGAGCGGGAAACGCTACATTGGCACGCTCGCTTCCCAACTGGACAACACCCAACTCATCAATCTCTACGATAACGTGATACGCCAAATACAAATCAACTTTTTGATTGGCATCGGTATTGCTTTCACCATCTTAATGCTCGCCATGACTTTCTTTAAACGACAAGGCGAAAAACAAAGTGAAGATTTTCACGTCCGAGGCTTTCAATACGCAGAGCCCAAAGTGCTCACTAACGATTTAAAAAAACGGGCAAAGAAACTCAAAAAACAGGGCGTAGGAAACGGACGGATTTCTGATTTCAAAGTGGATGGGCAGGCCTTATTTAAACATGAGTTTGAAGTTCAACATATGCTCATCGACGGCACCACAGGGGCAGGTAAATCCGTCATGCTTCGTAAACTATTACGCTGGATACGTAAACGTGGAGATAAAGCCATTATTTATGATAAAGGCTGCACCTTTACCAGTAAGTTCTTTGACCCTACCCAAGACACCTTACTCAATCCCTTCGATGAACGCTGCGCCAATTGGGATGTGTGGTGTGATGCGAAAGAAGCCCCTGACTTTGAAAATATAGCCAGCGCACTTATCCCGCAACATGGCGAAGGCGATCCGTTCTGGGTGGATTCCGCTCGGACTATTTTTTCGAGTGCGGCGTATCGCATGAGCCAAGATGACAAGCCCTGCTCGACCGCAAGGCTGCTCAGTCTGATACTCACGTCTGAACTTGAAACCCTGGGTAATTTCCTGCAAGGCACAGAGTCTGCATCCCTGGTCTCGAAAGACATAAAAAAGACGGCCATCTCCATTAAGTCGGTGCTCGCCACCTACATCAAGAGCCTACGATTTTTGGATGGATTGGATGACAAAGACGCGAAAGGAAAGCCCAAACGCAAACCGTTTTCTATCACCGATTGGGTGCAAGACGATAAACAAAAAGGCTTTTTGTTCTTATCCAGTAACGCGCAGCAACACGCCTCTCTGCGTCCTTTGATTTCGACTTGGCTTGCCATTGCTTCTAACGCTATCTTGGGACTCAAAGACGATGAAGATCGCCGTATCTGGGTGATCATGGATGAAATGCCAAGTCTGCATAAACTGCCTGAGCTTGACACCATCATTGCCGAAGTGCGTAAGTTTGGAGGCTGTTATGTGATTGGTCTCCAGTCTTATGCTCAGCTCGTGAAAACCTACGGCAAAAACACCGCGGACGTCATTTTTGACTTACTCAACTCCCGTTTTTACTTTCGTGCCCCCTCCGCGCAAATGGCGCAAATCTCGTCAAAAGATTTAGGTGAGCAAGAGGTGGACGTGTCAATAGAGCACATTTCTTACGGTGCAAATGCGTTGCGTGACGGGGTATCGATTGGTCACCAAACCGTCACCCGCCCGGTTGTCTCTAGCAGTGAAATCCAAGCCATGGATGATTTGCAATGTTACCTTCGCGTACCAGGAAGCAGCTTTATCACTCAACTGGATTTGCACTTTGATAAGATGCGAGATGTGACACCGGCCTTTATTAAACGTCATTACACCCCATCGCCCGCCATGACCAAGGCGTATCAAAAAGCGATTTACTTTGAGTGTGTCGCCCCAGGTATGCTCCTCAACGAAGAAGAGCGTAACGCACTCACAGAAATCCAAGCCAAGCAATTTGAAACGCCGGAAGAGATGAAGCTGGAAACCGACCAAATCCAACAAGCACAACGAAGTGAGACAGTCAAAGCGTTAGCCAGCAAGGAGTCGGAAAAGCTCAAATCAGACAATGACCATCAAGAGCGCGCTCAAAAAGAGCTTGAAGAGTCGGCGATATCTCAAGATATCGAGATGGAAGCGGGCGATATGGTTGAATAGCGCATCAAATAGTCGATAGCCAAACAAGACAGAAATAGGTCATTGCAAACCAAATGTATTAGGTATTTTTATGTTACCGAGTTTGTCTAGATTAATCTTCGAGACCTTGGTCGTCTCACTCTTATTTTTTGCACTTTGTCTTATGCAGATCACCGAGAGTCAATTTCAGTGGACGCAACTTTTCATCGCGTCCACTCGCTTTTTATCACTGTATAGTTTGAAGCGCATCGTGGTTTTTTTGTTAAAAAACGCCCCAACACTCCTCACTACATTGTACTCACCTCTGCAGGATTCGCTTTACTCCTGAGCATCAGCATGGAGTACTCGTTATTTGGTTTATTGAATTCGATAGGCCTGACTTTCATGTACTTAGCACCCATAGTGTTAAAAAGTGCACTGATTCAATCTTAGTCATGATTAGATATTTAGTTATAGTGCACCATAAGCGCACGTAAGCCCTATCATTGATGAGATTCCTCAAAGGAAAATCGATAAAAAGCGTAACGCCCCATAGAGCCTCATCATCTCGAATAATCACTCAACCACTCTTCCAAGCCTTGCCATTGCAAGGCTTTTTTACGTTCATTCATCAAGGATTAACCATGCCAAATAAGACCCTCTTTAATTCTGACCATCTACCGATATTAAAGAAACAATTACACACTATATTCGATCAACTTACCTTCGCTGAAATCATTCAGGGCAACGCCCCCGAAAAATACACATGGTTATCAATTTGCGCTCAAGCGGTAGGTTATGGTGACTGGGACGACTTAAAAGCGCAAGCAGTCACGCACCACGGGCCAACCCACAACATTCTATTTAACCAAGCATCCATCATTCCTTTCATCCAAAGTGTCAGAGTCAACTTGGGGGAGCACATCGACAATATTGAAGGCTTTACCCATGTCATACTAAGAAACTTAACTACCTAAGAGTTAAACGCCATGAATGGCAATAAAGAAGAGCTTCCACCACTACCCAAAGCGCCAACGTCCTATACGTTAGAATTAGGACCGAATACGGCCTATGCCCGCGACCTTTTAGATTGGCTGTGGCCAAGAACAAAAAATTACCAAGTAGACCCAATCAACACTCAGTATCTAGCGCACATGAAAGAAAAGCGAATGAGCTTGAGCAAGTCTCAAGCAAAAGAGCGCGCTTTGGATGTTTACCCACACTCTGGCATGCTAATCAGAGACATATTAGAGCAACTGATTTCAGAAAATTACCTAGACCTCAACGATGATCAAAGGTGCGTAACTTTTACTCGCAAAGGTCTTAATTATCTCAACGGAAAAATGACCAACGAATATGACGACCAATGGAAAGAATGGTTTAAGGCATTTGCAGCGCATCTCAAAAAAATCCCATACCGATACATCAAGATAGATTGGACACCCTATATCGATTTATATGCCCGGGGCATGTCACCCATTGAGGCGGCAAAAAGTCTTGAATGGTCAGAATGCTACACTCAAGCACACTCAGAGATCCAATCGGCCATTAAACACCAACTCGACATCCATTTGCCTCAATACCCCAAGGAGCGATACCTTCAATTTACGCCTAGAATATTTCTGACACCTGAGCTGACCAGCAACAAGGTAACAGACATTCATTTTGAGTTTATAGGCCCCGACTGGGCGAAACCAAACGGCAATCTAAAAACAAAGCGCTTTTGGCCAAACAAACGCTACGTGTCTGTGCATTTAGAGACCTCGCCGAAAAGTCGAGGTTGGTATGCCGTCATTCCCGATGAGGTTGATTGTTTTCAAGTAAGCTACAAATGGACAAGCCAGTCCCATTCTTTTGCAAGCGTCACCCACCATATGACTTACCAGTTAGAGCCAAATATAGAGTGTGCTCAAGATTGGCTGTATGGCAATGAGTGCATGAAGCATTCTGATTCTTCGAAACTAGCGATGGCCGCCGATGAATATAGCTTTAACCGCCTGGAATGCCTAACTCATATCAAGCATTTAACCAATGAAGAAATTGTAGCGTTAGACCGATTTAAAGCGGGCATTACATCCATTCACATTGATGAAAATGGCGTCATCATTCACGAAGAACGAACGTTAACCGCTAGCAATTCCTTTGCTTGTGTTGGGATCATTTTGTAACCACACCTCTTTTAATTCCACTTCCCCCTTAACCTCCACTCACCGCTCAGTTTTGCTGCTAGCGGCAATTTGCGTTGCATAAGGAAAATACTCATGCTTTCTATTAGCCCATTAAAATCCGCTTCTGGCGCTGCCAAATATTACCTAAGCGAAGAAACCCCCAAAGACCTACCTGACGTCTCTTTAGAAAAAGACGCGGGCGATAACTATTACCTCAAAGAACAAGACCAGGTAGAAAACACCTTCTGGCATGGCAAGCTGGCCATCGAAGCGGGACTGGCAGATAAACCCGTAGATCAAGCCACCCTAGAATCGGTGCTTTCTGGCAATCTTGGCGGTGAAACCATTAAAGGGAAGCGAGAAAAACACAAATCTGGCTTCGACCTGACCTTTTCTGCGCCCAAATCCCTCAGCGTTCTTGCACTTATTGGCGGAGATAACCGCCTCATTGAAGCGCACAA
>NZ_VTXF01000005.1:0-220141 GCF_013114585.1 Vibrio sp. 99K-1 | reverse complement strand
TATCACTGATGCAACGGGCGGCAACTTCGAGAGCTTGGTGAAAGACCCAACAGCAGCAACGACGACCATCAATGATGACTCAGACGTGACCACAGTGAGCTTGTTTGGTATTTCTATAGACCAAGTAGGGACTAGCGCAGCTATCACTGCTTCACTAGATCATACACCAGCGTCAGAGTTTACCGTTACGCTAAGCAACGGCGCATCCATTACTTTTGGAACAGCTTACATCCCGGGAGACTTGGTCTCCTCAACGCTCTTTTCTGTTTTAGATGACCAAACCCTGACTATTGACTCAGTTAGTGGAGGGGATTTTGAAGCTCTAGATATCACAAGTATTGCGCTAGTTAATATGAATGATGCCCCGGAAGCCAACGATTTCACTGAAACTACAACCAACAGTTCAACCACAGTCGATTTCGCGCCACATACTAGCGACGAAGAGGATGACGCCGCTGGTATTGAAACTTCGGTAATTGTCGAGAGTGAACCTATTTTCGGTACTTTGTATGAAGTCGCGGATGATGGTACTAAAACTGAAGTTGTGATTGGGCAAGAGTATGGCGATGCTGATAATTTTGAATATGTTGTAGATTCAGATATTGCTGACCAGCTTAGCTTTAGTGCATCTGATCTTGCTTCTGATATTGATACATCAAACGGAAGCACATCGATTTCTTATTTTAACGATCTTATTTCGATTTCTGCTGGTACATACACGGGAAGTTCACCTGTTGGCAACGATGTTGTTAGTAACCCTGGTGTTTATCTGAACTATGACGGCAGTGGTGTTGAGGATGGTTTTGGTGTTTCTACCAATAAGAGCGGTGATAGTGAGCTAGATGTAACGTCTAAAGAATTTATTTCTGTCGACTTTGGTAATAGTGGTGCGGAAATTTTGTCTGCTAATCTAGATTTCGGTAGCGTTTACGGGAATTACAATCCTAATAGTAGCGCTGATGGCGAGATCAACGTTGTTGCACTGGATTCTGCCGGTAACGTTGTTGGTACTTTCAACTTCAACACCGAAAATAGCTCCAATTCTGGCAACGAATATACGCTATCCATTGATTCTAGTGGTAATGCGACTGTTAATGTCTCTATTCCTGATGGTAATGGTGGTTTTATTCCGTTTACAGAGCTTAGAGTGTTCACTACCCAAGACGGTTCATCAAATCCAAATAGAAATTCAAACATTACTTTTAAAGGCGTTGATGTTGTGGACGCCAAAGTTACAGAGACCATTGATTATAAAGCAGAAGATTCTAGTGACTTAGAGAGCTCAACAGCGCAAGTCACGATTGAGACGGATTCTATCGTTAAACCGTCTCCAGAAGTGACTAGCGTTTCACGTGATGTATCTGAGGATGCTACTACGACACAAACTGTTTCTGGCAATGTAGATGTTCTCTATGCAGAAAGCGTTACCTTGCAGGAGCCTTCAGAAAGCTATACGTCAGGTGGTCAAAGCATCACTTGGGTATCTTCAAATGGTGGTCAAAGCCTTGTCGGTAGCGCTAATGGGGTTGAGATTGTGACCGCGATGATTGACGATTCCGGAAATTACTCAGTAAGTTTAAGCGGACCGGTTGATCATTTAAACGGAAGTACACCTGTCAACAATATGTCGATTGATATCGGTGTTGTAGCAACTAACGATACCGGGACTCAATCCGGCACGATTTCATTGACTATCGATGATGATGTTCCTGTTGCTCAGGCTAAAGTTCATGATTTGGCATCAGTAGTTAAAGATGGTGCAAACGTGCAATTAATTCTAGACGTCTCAGGATCGATGTCAGGAAATGCAATGACAGTTATGAAGCAATCTGCGATAGCTTTGCTTCAAGGGTATCAATTGCTTGGAGAAACCAAAGTTCAAGTAACTGTATTTGAATCTGACGCGAATGTTGTTAATGAAAATGGCAGTTGGTCTTCTGATAACTCATTGCCTTCTAACCTTTCAACGATTTGGATGGATGTTGATACCGCAATCGGAGTCATAAATTCTTTAACAGCAGGTGGTGGTACGGATTACGATGACGCTGTTCGGTTAGCGGGTAGTGATAGCATTTGGGGTAACAGTGATATGGTTTCAGGAGGAAGTAATATCAGTTACTTCTTGTCCGATGGAGATCCTAGCTCAGCTAATCATAGGATCAATGCTTCAGAGCAGGCCGCTTGGGAATCTCAGTTAACCAAGTATGGCGTCACATCACTTGCATACGGGATGGGCGCGAACATTTCGAGCGAACATATGGAACCTGTCGCTTTCGATGGTGATAAAGGTATCGATATTAGCCCTGTGATTGTTTCAGATATCAGTCAGCTACCCCCCGTTCTTTTGCAATCTATTATTACCCCTGTTTCAGGTAATATTGGGGGATCTGGTTCTGCGGGTAATGGTTTTGGTGCAGATGGAGGTTATATCCAAAGTATTGTATTTGATGGAGTGACTTATCAATTTGATGGTAACACCTTAATTAATCCACAAAGCCAGTCTTCATCGAATCATTCATTTGATGATTCTAACAATACCCTATCTTTGTTTATAAACAACGAACACTCATTTGTTATCAACTTGGAAACCGGCGACTATGAATTTTATGGTGCTAGCGTTGCGGCGGATACCTCGTTCGATTTTGCCTACACGATCGCTGATAACGATGGAGATACAAGCTCTAGCACTATTCAAATTAATATCGCGGCGACATCACTAAGCTCTATTGCGGATGTTAAATCTGAAGGCGACATAGTAGATTCTGTGCAGGTAGTACATGCTGAAACTCAATATGCGTTCACACAATGGGCTCCTTCAGGTCAAGTTCCTACTACGTTTAACTTAGACCAAACTCAATCTGGCTTAGTCGTTGATGTCGGTGCAGCCGGTGATGATGTATATCTAGGCTCCGGTGACGACACAATTTACCTCGGGGATAGTCATGCTTCTGGTTTGGATAATGATGCCTCACACCAACAAAAACTTGATAATGCACAACAGTTGCTGGATGACACTTTTAGTAATGGCTCTGATAGCTCTCACTTACAAGGCGGCCTTGAATCTGGCGGTTTTACAACGTTAGCTGCATCTTCGAATGCTTATGTCGACCTCGGTCATGGCGGGGGCGGAGACGATGCTATTTATGGTCAAGGTGGTGTAGATTTGATTTTTGGTGGTGAAGGTAATGATAGCCTTGACGGAGGAGAAGGAAACGATGGACTTCGTGGTGGCACTGGTGAAGACACGCTAATCGGTGGTTCTGGTAATGATATACTCATTGGTGGTATTGGAGACGATATTCTAACTGGTGACGAAGGCGACGACTTGTTCAAATGGGTTGATGAACCGTTCCAAGATGACGTCGATACAATAACTGATTTTGCTTTGGGTGAAGACCACCTCGATATATCAGAGTTGTTACCAAATGAAAGTTCAATGTTTGATCTTCTTGATCACATCACTATTGAAAAAGTCGATAATGGTAGCGGTGACAAAGACCTTGTCATTACCATCTCTGAAAACACAGATAATACAGGACAGACCCAAACGATTGTCCTAGATAATGTCGGTGACCAATTCGACTCGGTGAATTCACAAGTTGATGGCTCTGTTGTTAATGGTGATTTGACCAACTTGGTGAGTCAGTTGTTTGTGAACTTACCTGACCAATACTAAAAAAAGGGCCGAAAGGCCCTTTTTTATTAACTCGTTATTGAAAGCTTAACTGTCTACAGAACTTTACAAGCAAAGCCTTTCAGGTAGAAACCTTCCGGGTAAGCAGTGTCGGTTAGGTGGTCAGCGGCTTGCTCGAAGCGCTCGACGAACTTAACGGTTCTGCCAGCGTCAATGGCCGCATCAGCGATGATCTTTTGGAATAGGTCTGTACCCATTAGGCCAGAGCAAGAGTAGGTAAGTAGCGTACCGCCTGGCTTTAGGATTTGCATTGCAAGCATGTTTACATCTTTATAGCCGTTTGCACCTGATGTCAGGTTGTTCTTACTTGAAACAAACTTCGGTGGGTCCATGATCACCACGTCAAATTTAGTGCCTTGGTCACGGTATTCGCGAAGCAGCTTGAAGACGTCAGCATTTAGGAATACAGCGCGCTTTTTCGAGATATCAAACTCGTTAAGCTCAGCGTTGAATTTGGCTGTATCAAGAGCAAGTTGAGATACGTCTGCGTTGATGACTCGCTTTGCATCGCCTTTAAGCGCGTACAGGCCAAAACCACCAGTGTACGAGAAACAGTTAAGGACATCTTTGCCTTTTACGTATTTCATTGACTCTTTACGGCTATCACGTTGGTCCATGTAGAAGCCTGTTTTGTGACCTTCCATGATGTTTACGCTGATCTTAACGCCGTTTTCTTCAATTACGATAGACTTTGGTGGCTCTTCACCGTGAAGAACGCCAACCACTTGTTCTAAGCCTTCTTTCTTACGAACCGCTACGTCAGAGCGCTCGTAAATATTGCAGTCTGGGAAGCACTCAATTAGCGCTTCAACCAATACGCTTTTGTTAAATTCAGCACCAGCACTAAGGAGTTGGCAAACTAAGTAGTCTTGATACTTATCGATGGTGATACCTGGTAAGCCGTCTGATTCTGCTGCGGTCAGGCGGTAACCTGTTAGGCCATCACGTTCGATGATGTCTTCGCGTAATGACTGTGCGTCTTGAATTCGTTTTACGAAGAACGCTTTGTTGATGTCTTCTTTTTCAAATGTCCAAACACGTGCTCGAATTTGAGAAGATGGTGAGTAAGCAGCCTTCGCTAACCACTGACCATTTTGAGCATATACGTCTACCGTTTCACCCTGTTTTGGCTCACCCTCGACTTTATCGATACCGCGTGAAAATACCCATGGGTGTTTGCGGCGTAATGATTTGTCACGGCCTTTCGCTAGATGAATAGAAGGAGTCATAATTTACTCTGTTTGTTGAATTTGAAGGAGGGGTATTGTCGGGGAAGTGCAGGTGAAAAGCAAATAAGAAAGGGCCACGTGAGCAGCCCTTGTCATGATTTTAATCAGTTAGATAGCAATATTCTAAATACTGCCTTTGAAAGACCAAGATTATGCTTTAAGACCTGTCAATAAGCCTTCCATGGTGTCACTTTGCTTACGAAGCTGGTCAACATTAGAATTGCTCTTACTGATCATTTCACAGATGCTATCTGATTGATGACGAATTTCTTCGACGCTCTGTGCAATGTTATCAGCAACGACACCTTGCTCTTCGGCTGCTGTCGCGATTTGGGTACTGCTATCAGAAATGGATTGATTCTTTTCAGCTAGCGAGCCGATCTCAACATTCACTTCAGACATCAATGTTTGCCCTTCATTGGCGTTGTTCACCGTCACTTCCATCAGCTTTGTCAGCGACTGGCTGTTACGTTGTAATGATTCAATCATACTTTGGATCTCAACCGTTGCTTGTTGAGTTCGACCGGCAAGTGCACGAACTTCATCAGCAACAACCGCAAAACCTCGACCTTGTTCACCCGCGCGAGCGGCCTCGATGGCGGCGTTCAATGCAAGTAGATTGGTCTGCTCTGAAATACCATTGATGGTTGTCACGACTTCATCTATTTGCGCTGCGTTTGCATCCAGCTCTTCAACGGCTTGTGAAGCAGATTGAATCTCTTGAGATAGGTTAGAGATAGATTCCAGCGTGTTTGAAACTTTTACTTGACCACTTTGTGCAACACCACGAGCGTCCATCGTTTGAGAGCTTGATGCATGAGCAAGGGTTGCTACCTCACGAATGGTTGCGGCCATTTGTTCAGTCGCACTTGCTAGACTGTTCAGATGCTCTTGTTGGTTTCCTGAGATATCAGAGCTTTGCTGTGTTGACTGATTCAAGTCAGAGCTAATTTGCTGCATGAGCGCTACAGACTCTTGAATCGAAAGCACCATGTTTTGCTCGCGTTCTGCTACCTTGTCGATAGTAATTGCGATTTCACTAAACTCATCACGAACAGGGAAGTAGTTCATACGACAAGTTAGGTCACCATTCGCGAGTGTGCTCAGTGCTTTGTTCATTGAGAACATTGCTCCGCCAATGAAAGTCATGATGTAGTAAACACCGAGTGCAATTAAAGTTAGGGTGACCGCAATGATCGATACCTGTGTTGCTGAAAGCGCAGACCACAGGTTTTGGTCGTGGTTAGCAACCAAACTAAATGCACCATTCATAACTGAAACAGAGCCTGCGCCATAACCAAGGGAGATAGTTTCGGAGCTATTAACCAGTTGAGCAACTTGTTCTTTGGTGAGTTGACCAGCTTCGATAAGCCCCTTCATTAAGAGCAATTCTTCTTGATAGAGGTGGGCCAGTAGTGAATCTGCTGCACTATCTAAAACGAGAGTTAATATAACAAGAGCGAGAAGAGGTAATAAAAAGAGGAGATAAAACTTTTCTTGGATTTTTAGGTGAATGAGATATTTATCAATCCAACGAAATGGGATTTCTTTCATAATCGTTATACTCGAAGTAAGTCCACCAATAAGCGGTGAATGAATAGAGTCTCAACTATATCATTCATACAATTTATGAGGCAACGTTATGAAAAATTCACAATCTATATTTGTCGTGTCAGGCGTAGTTCAGTGTGTTGGCTTCCGTTATCACACCAGCAGAGAAGCGCAGAAGCTTGCCATTTCAGGGTATGCCAAGAACTTAAATGATGGTCGAGTTGAAGTGTTGGCTGTTGGCGAAAGTGGCCAGGTAGATAAGCTATACCAATGGTTGCAAGTAGGTCCTGCGAGCGCAACGGTAGACAATGTGGTTAAGCAAAGGTTGGGAGAAGGTGAAAAGCGCAATGTGCGTGTTGGGGAGTTCCAAATACTGTAGCTAACAGGCCACAGTATTTGATTGAGATAATTAGTAACCTGTTGTTACAGACACTTTGCTGGTTTAGGTAAGCCTGCGAGTTTGGTCGCTTGTTTCGCTGGGCCTTTTTTGAATAATTTGAACAGGTATTTACTGTTACCTTTTTCTGGGCCATGGGCTTTTTCCATCGCTTTAACCAGCATGCGAACCGCAGGGGAAGTGTTGAACTCTTCGTAAAAGCTCCTTACAAAATGCACCACTTCTAAGTGCGCTTCGGTAAGCTCAATGGCTTCATCTTGTGCAAGAATTTCAATCATACCTTCTTCCCATTGTGTGTAATCCAACAGGTAGCCTTGAGCGTCGGTTTCGATTTGCTTGCCGTTATATTCAAACATGTTTAGTCCAGAATCCAATTAACTATTTAGGTAGGGTACATGACCAAGTTTACCTTTCTCAATAGATATCGTTGCGATCTTGAAAAATATTGATCCTATAGATACAAAAAAGCCCAAGAGATAGGCTCTTGGGCTAGATATTCTTCAATTAGGCGAGTGATTAGTCGTCGCTGCCCATGATGCCTAGGATGCTTAGTAGGCTGATGAAGATGTTGTAGATTGATACGTATAGGCTAACTGTCGCTGAGATGTAGTTAGTTTCACCGCCACGGATGATGTTTTGCGTTGTCAGCAAAATAACACCAGTCGAGAACAGGATGAACATACCACTCATTGCTAATGACAGAATCGGCATTTGTAGGAAGATATTTGCAACCATGCCTACAAGTAGCACGACGAAACCTGCTAGTAGCATACCGTTAAGGAAAGACAGGTCACGCTTAGTAGTAAGAGCGTAAGCCGATGCCCCCATGAATGCTAATGCGGTGCCGCCTAGAGCAGTTAGGATAACATCACCCATGCCTGCGCCAACGTACATGTTTAAGATTGGACCGATGGTGTAGCCTAGGAAACCTGTGAACAGGAACGTAAAGACTAGACCCATGCTGTTGTCACGGTTCTTCTCTGTTAGGAAAAGTAGGCCGTAGAAACCAACTAGCATCATGATAAGACCAGGACGTGGAAGGTTCATCGCCATAGATACGCCTGCTACAACAGCAGACCAAAGTAGTGTCATAGACAGTAGTGCGTAGGTATTACGCAACACTTTATTGGTTTGCAGAGCACTTTCTTGAGATGCTGTGCGTGAAAACATAGGGCTGTTCATAATCTTCCTCGTAAGGTGACTTCAATAGTTATTAGTACATTTATGGGGCTGAAAGTTCGAAAAATCAAGTCTTACAGTCCACTTGTATACTTAAAATAATAATCAAAATAGCTGGTTAAGTATTTCTGAAGGTGTAACAAAGTATGTCTTATGCTGATATCAAAGTGCCACGAACACCCGATGTTTAACCTTTATACTTGCGTACCTATTTATATCCTTCTATCAACCAACTATCAATTTGAAAAATAAAAAGGCGACCTAAGCCGCCTCTCTTAATTATGCATCATAACACATTAATGGTGTAAGATTTGACTCAAGAAGTTTTGCGTTCTGTCTGACTGCGGATTTTCAAAGAAGTCGACAGGGTTGTTCTCTTCAATGATTTCCCCGGCATCCATGAAGATAACCCTATCGGCTACCTCCTTAGCAAAGCCCATCTCGTGCGTTACACAAAGCATGGTCATGCCTTCTTCTGCTAGTTCAACCATAACGTCTAGAACTTCACGAACCATTTCTGGGTCGAGCGCTGATGTTGGTTCATCAAACAGCATGACTTGTGGGTTCATACACAGAGAACGAGCAATCGCTACACGCTGTTGCTGACCACCAGAGAGCTGACCTGGGAACTTGTCTGCTTGCTCAGGGATCTTTACACGCTCTAGATATTTCATCGCAATCGCTTCAGCTTCTTCTTTCGGCATCTTTTTCACCCAGATAGGGGCTAAGGTACAGTTTTCTAGTACCGTAAGATGCGGAAATAGATTGAAGTGCTGGAAACACATGCCAACGTCACGACGAACGGCTTCGATGTTTTTTAGATCTTCAGTAAGCTCATTGCCAGACACAAAGATGTGTCCCTTTTGATGCTCTTCCAGTCTATTGATACAGCGAATCATAGTCGATTTGCCTGAGCCAGAAGGCCCACAGATAACGATTTTCTCGCCTTTTTTTACTTCTAAGTTGATGTTCTTAAGAACGTGGAACTCACCGTACCACTTGTTCATGTCTTTCAGTTCAATCATCAACTCTTGCGATTCTGGATTTAGTTGTTGCGTCATAATACGTCCTTGATCTTATTAACTATCGTTTGTGACCGGTGTGAAGTCTGTTTTCTAGCCATATCGAGTATCTCGACATGCCAAAACAGAACACCCAGAACACTAACGCGACAAATACATAACTTTCTGTAGCGAAACCTAACCACTCAGGGTCGGTGTTCGCTGCTTGACCAATACCCAGTACATCGAACATACCAATGATAAGTACCAGACTGGTATCTTTAAACAAGCCAATGAATGTGTTTACGATTGATGGGATTGTGATTTTCAGCGCTTGAGGAAGAATAATCAGCCCCATCTTTTTCCAATAGGTTAAGCCCAGTGCGTCAGCGGCTTCATATTGTCCTTTGGGAATAGCTTGCAGGCCACCACGAATTACCTCGGCCATATAAGCGGCACTAAATAGAACCACACCTACTAGCGCACGGAACAACTTATCGGTCTCAGAACCCGCAGTAAGGAATAGTGGCAGCATTACAGACGCCATGAACAGCACAGTAATCAGCGGAACACCACGCCAAATTTCGATGTACACAGTACAAATACTACGGATGATTGGCATTTCAGAGCGACGGCCAAGCGCCAGTGCGACACCAATCGGCAGCGATACAACGATACCCACCAACGCAATGATAAGCGTAACGAGTAGGCCACCCCATTTGTGCGTATCAACAACTTCCAATCCAAACACACCGCCGTATAGCAAACCAGCAATGATGAATGGGTAGATGTTTACGAAAAATAACCAAATCCACGTGCGTTTAGGTGTTTTCTCGTAAGCCAATAGTGCTACAAAGATAGCCAACGTTGCGTAGAAAAGGCGAGGACGCCACAGTTCTGCCTCAGGGTAGAACCCGTACATGAACTGATCCCAGCGAACGTTGATGAACACCCAGCAAGCACCGTCACTAGTACAAGCATCACGTGTTGTGCCAACCCAGTCTGCATTTAGGAAAGCCCAATCGAAGGTTGTCCAGAGCAGTGAAAAGGCGATGTAACCCAAAACAACGGTGACGATGCTGTTTACCGGTCCATTAAAGAGATTCTTTCTTAACCAGCCGACTACGCCAACGGTATTAGCGGGAGGTGGAAGATCCGGTTGAAATTGATGTGTGCTCATATTATCTCTCCACCAATGCGACTTTACGGTTATAGATATTCATTAACGCAGATGTCAATAAGCTTAGCGTTAGGTATACACCCATGGTCATGGCAATGATTTCGATAGCTTGACCTGTTTGGTTGAGAGTTGTACCTGCGAACACAGAAACTAAGTCAGGGTAGCCAATAGCCATTGCTAACGAAGAGTTCTTAGTGAGGTTTAAGTATTGGCTAGTTAGCGGTGGAATAATGATTCGCAACGCTTGAGGAATAATAACCAGCTTTAATGTGCGAGCTCGAGGAAGACCTAGAGACATCGCAGCTTCTGTTTGGCCGTGGCTAACTGCATTAATACCAGAACGAACGATCTCTGCGATGAAAGACGCCGTATAGATACTTAGTGCTAATACAAGAGCGGCTAATTCAGGAATAATGCTGATACCACCTCTGAAGTTAAAGCCTTTCAGTTCCGGGTATTCAGCTGAAATCGGCATACCAAGCACAAAATAGACAACTAGAGGCAAACCCACGATCAAGCTAAGAGCAATTCGAAACATAGGGGTTTGTTGCCCAGTTAGTTTCTGTTTGTTGTTAGCCCAAATGTTGATGATGATGGTAGCTACGATACCAGCAATCAGTGACGCAATAACGATGCTGCTTCCTTGCTCAAGAACAGGGGCTGGGAAATAAAGACCACGCACGTTTAGGAAAATCGCTTCGCCCAAACTGAGACTTTGTCTTGCAGAGGGGAGAGCTTGAAGAACCGCGAAATACCAAAAGAAGATTTGAAGTAGTAGTGGGATATTTCGGAAGATTTCAATGTATACCGCGGCAAATCGGCTCACTAGCCAGTTAGATGACAGACGAGCGACACCCATAGAGAAGCCAAGAACCGTTGCTAAGATAATACCTAACACAGATACTAAAGCGGTGTTTAATAAGCCGACAACGAATGTTCGACCATATGAGAAGGTTTCGTCATATTCGACGAGGGTAAGGCCGATACCAAACCCCGCCTCTTGACTTAAAAAGTCAAAACCAGTGGCAATGCCTCGGGCTTCAAGGTTGGTAAGGGCGTTGTTTACGATGGTATAGAAGAAAGCGCCAAGTGCTCCGATGGCGATGATCTGGAAAACGACAGATCGAAAAGTCGGGTTGTATAAAAGGTTAGCACTTTTAGCTTCGGGCTTTTCCTGGGAAGGAGTAAGAGTGTTGTTAGGTTTCATACTGCAATAACCTCAAATCCATTTAACATTTAGGGCGGAAAAACCGCCCTAAATCGTGTTACTCAAACATTCATTTTTGGGTTGCTGCTATCACCCTCAACAAGAGCGATAGCAACGATTACGAACAAGTAATCACGTCCTGTGCTATTAACGGATTGGTGGAGCGTACATAAAGCCGCCCGCATTCCATAACGCATTTACACCACGATCGATCTGAAGTGGAGAACCTGTACCAACAGTACGCTCAAAACTTTCACCGTAGTTACCAACTTGTTTGATTACTTGGTAACCCCAGTCGTCACGAATGCCAAGGCCTTTACCTTTAGGACCGTCTACACCAAGAATACGTTTGATGTTTGGATCTTTTGACTTGAGCATTTCATCAGCATTTTTAGAAGTGATGCCGTATTCTTCCGCATTGACCATTGCTGAAAGTGTCCACTTAGCTACGTTGAACCATTTGTCATCATCTTGACGAACAACTGGGCCTAGAGGCTCTTTAGAGATAATTTCAGGAAGTACTTGTGCAGATTTAGGATCAGCTAGGTTAAGGCGAAGCGCGTATAGACCAGATTGGTCAGTGGTTAGCACATCACAACGACCTGCGTCGAAACCTTTAGATGTTTGTGCTGCTGTATCAAATACCACTGGCTTGTAAGACATGCCGTTGTTACGGAAGTAATCGGCTAGGTTAAGCTCAGTCGTTGTGCCTGATTGAACACATACAGACGCGCCATCAAGTTCTAGAGCGCTGGTTAGGCCAAGATCTTTCTTAACCATGAAGCCTTGACCATCGTAGTAGTTAACGCCTACGAAGTTAAGACCTAGAGCGGTATCACGATGCAGTGTCCATGTTGTGTTGCGAGACAGTACGTCGATTTCGCCAGATTGAAGCGCAGTAAAACGCTCTTTTGCTGTTAGAGGTACATACTTAACTTTAGTCTTGTCACCGAGTACAGCCGCTGCAAGAGCTTGACAATACTCAACATCGATTCCTTCCCATTCACCTTTTGAGTTTGGGTTAGAGAACCCTGGAAGACCTGTACTTACACCACAAGTTAAGAAGCCTTGAGATGTGACTTTGTCCAGAGTGCTTTCTGCCGCTGATGCTGATGTTGCCATCATCGCAGTTGATGCAGCTACTACTGAAGCAAGAAGTGTTAGTTTATTTGTCATTTGTATCCTTCCTTGTTAACCAGGTGACACCTGATACTCGTGCTCATTTGAGTTTTCTATATGTGTTGCGTTTTCTATGACCTCGTTGTCTAAATCAAACGAGTTGCATTTTGCAAATGAAACTGTGTGCGATTTAATCAACTGTTTATAAGGTTAGGAAAGGATCCGTAGTTTCACAAATGTATAATTTAAAAAGAATTTTGAATGAAATCACAAATCCGAACACATTTAGAATGACCAAATGTTAACTGAATGTAAATAGTGCAAGGGTTCACACTGTTGGTGCAACAAGATTTAGATTTTTATATTGATAATCGACTAGATAAAAATCCTGAATGAATCTCACGTTGGTGAAACATTAAACTTAAAAAAGATTGAAATTTGGTCAATAAATATTTTTATTACACTTCGATAGTTATTAATATGCTCCAAATTTGGTAGCATGGCTGAATAGTTATTGAAGTCGTCTCAAGGAAGAACATGCGTTATTTCCCAATGTTTTTGGATGTAGAGAATAAGCCGATTCTCGTGGTCGGTGGGGGTGAGGTTGCTTGCCGTAAAGTGGATAGCTTGCTAAGAGCAGGCGCTAACGTTACGTTAGTTTCTCCTAAGGTTGCGCCGTACTTACAGCAGCTTGTTGATGAGAACAAACTTCACTGGGTTCAAAACTTTTACTCATCACAAATTATATCGAAAGAATACCTTCAAGTATGGGCGACCACAGATAACCCTAGCTTGAATCATCAGGTGTATAATGATGCAAAGAAACTGGGTATTTTAGTCAATGTGGTTGATGATTTGCCATACTGTGACTTCATTACACCTTCAATGATAAATCGTGGAAGAATCCAAATTGCCATATCTAGTGGTGGTGCATCACCTGTTTTAGTGAGAAATATTAGAGAAAAACTCGAAACCGTATTGCCTCAGAATATCGGCCTTCTCGCAGACTTTGGTGCATCAAAACGCAACTCGATCAAAGAGTCGTTTCCTACCGTCGATGAACGTCGCAAGTTTTGGGAACGCTTTTTATCGTCCAGTTTTATCGAGCAGGTAACGGATAGAGAGCAATTAGAAACGTATTATCAGCAAGCGCTGACAGAAGGCGTTGATAGTGAAGGGCAGGTAACCTGGATCGAATTTGAACAAGATGTCGAGTTGCTGTCTATGAAGGCGTTACGCTTGATGCAGGAAGCTGAGCTGGTATTGTCTCCGAAAGAGTGCCCATTCGAATACGTAGATCTATGTCGTCGTGATGCGGAAAGAGAAAGTTACGCAAACAGTGGAGAGCTCTCAACGAAGCTTGAGCAAGCAAAAGCTGAAAACTTAAGAGTATGTGTGTTCATCCCACCAGCGAGCGTTGAATTCAATTTGTTGGTAGGGAAAGACCTCAAGCTGTCTTCTGCCAAGGTTTTGAGCTAAGAAGCAGACCAGCTAGCTGTCATAAAACTGGTGTCTAATACGCTAATATCACTAGATAAATAAAAAGCCACTTCGCAGGAAGTGGCTTTTTGCTATTTCGAACACAATATCGTGACGATCAATGAGCAACAAATAAACGTAGTTGCTTAACTCAAAATTAGTCGCGGAAGTTATCGAATTGGAAAGGTTGACCAAGCTCACCGTTACGAACTAGTGCCATTACAGCTTGTAGGTCGTCACGCTTCTTACCTGTTACACGTACTTTTTCACCTTGAATAGACGCTTGAACCTTAATCTTGTTGTCTTTAATTAGCTTAACGATTTTCTTTGCAACATCAGTTTCGATACCTTGCTTAAAGATAACCGTTTGGTGCCAAGTGCGACCTGTTTGATCTGCTGCTTTCGCTTCCATCGCGTTAGGGTCAACATTGCGCTTCGTTAGGTTACTACGAAGAATATCGCGCATTTGCTTAAGCTGGAAATCGTCTTGAGCAGTCAGTTTTACCGACTCATCTTTGTAGTCAAAGCTAGCGTCAACACCGCGGAAATCGAAACGAGTCGATAGTTCACGGTTAGCATTGTCTACAGCGTTACGTAGTTCTACTGCTTCTACTTCAGAGATAATGTCAAATGATGGCATTGTTTTATTTCCTTAAGCTAAGTTTCTATCTTTGATTGCTGTTGCAAGCATGTCTAACATTGTCGCGGTATCTTCCCAGCTTAGACACGGGTCAGTAATCGACTTGCCGTATTCTAGGTTGTTGATATCCGTCATTGGCTGGTTACCTTCTTTAATGAAGCTTTCTGCCATGATGCCTGCAATTTGATTTTTGTTCGATTTGATCTGTTCACAGATGTCTTTTGCAACGTCCAACTGTTTGCGGTGTTGCTTTTCACAGTTAGCGTGGCTGAAGTCCACCACCAAACGTTGAGGTAGGTCGAACTCAGCTAGTTGCTTACATGCGCTATCCACAGATTGTGCATCAAAGTTTGGACCTTTATCACCACCACGCAGAATTACGTGACCGTATGGGTTGCCCGAAGTGCGGTAAACTGTCATGCGACCATTTTTATCTGGTGAGTAGAAGTAGTGAGAAGCTTGTGACGCGCGAATTGCATCAATAGCGATCTTGATGTTGCCGTTTGTCGCGTTTTTGAAGCCAACTGGGCAAGACAATGCTGAAGCCATTTCACGGTGAATCTGAGATTCGGTAGTACGTGCCCCGATTGCGCCCCAAGTGATCAGGTCTGCAATGTATTGACCTGTGATCATATCAAGGAATTCAGTTGCGGTTGCTAGACCAAGCTTGTTGATATCAAGCAAAAGCTGACGTGCTTTGTTTAAGCCTGTCTCAAGTGCGTAAGAACCATCAAGGTTTGGATCGGTAATTAAGCCTTTCCAACCTACAACCGTACGAGGTTTCTCGAAGTAGGTTCTCATGACAACAAACAATTCGTCTTTGTATTGTTCTTGAATCTGGCTTAGACGCTCAGCGTAATCAAGTGCCGCTTCTGTATCGTGAACAGAGCAAGGGCCTACGATAACTAATAGGCGGTTATCACGACCAGTTAGGATATCTTCGATTTGGCGGCGAGAATTTGCAATACGCTCAGCAACGTCGTCAGTAATAGGGTGTGCGTTGCCTAATTCGGCAGGAGTTGGCATAGGACCCAGAGCTTGGGTTCTCAACTCATCAGTTTTTAATGGCATGTGATAGCTTTTTTATTCTATTGCGAAGTGGTTAAGATAACGGAATTGAACCGAGGAATAAACTCTCTTAAGTCAAAGTTATCTCTGTTATTACTAATATTCTTATTTTTATCAGCAGCCCGACGCTAAATACGGGATTTTCACTTGTATTAACAGGCAGCTATCGGTATTTTCGTTTGAACACAACATAAAAATGCTGGAGCAGCAATGACTCAAGAAAATCAAAGCACTTTGCACCCAGAACTGGTCTTAGGCGATGTGCTGCCTTCTTATAACGATAATAATAATTCCAACCACTTATACGTATCTCTCTCTGAATTGGTCATGGATCGTGTCTTCTATCATCCAAGTATTGAAAGCCATTTAGACACACTTTCTGATATAGAGAAAACCTCTCTAGACGCGATTCTTGGTGGCAAAAGCGTTGATGAACATTTCGTTTCGACCTTGGTAACGGCGATTCAAGCGGCTGTTCAACCAAACCATAGTTCTGTGCGTATCGCTTTAAGCAATGCTGACAGCTACGGCTTTCGTTCGCTGTTAGGTGGTAATTGCGAAGTAGAAGAGGTGAACCCGGCACTGGGTGTTCGTGGTGTTGCTCGTTATGCGACGCCAGAGTACAGCAAAGCGTTTGCTTTGGAGTGTCAGGTAGTTAAAACACTGCGCGAACAAGGCATCAATGTCGAAGTCGTGGTTCCTTATGTACGCGCATTAAGCGACGCGGCTAAGATCATCGATTTACTTGCAGAGCAAGGCTTGCCTCGCGGTTTGAATGGCTTGAAGGTATTGTTCTCATGCGATGTGCCATCTGCCGTTCTACTGAGTGAACGTCTACTGCATTACTTTGATGGTGTTGTGGTGAATGTCGACAACCTAGCGTCTTTCACACTTGGTGTTGATAAGCAGAATGAAGCGCAGCAACACGCTTTTGATCCACAAAACGAAGCGGTAATTACACTGCTAGATATGATTGTTAAGGCGACACAGAACGCTAAGAAACCCGTTTTACTTGTTACTCAAGGTTTGGTTGATTATCCGCGCTTACAAGGTTACATCGCTGACCTTGAAGGGGTTGAAACCGTCGTGACGGCATAAATCAGTCTGTTGCTGTAATTTATCAACTTGGCGTATGAGTTGGTTCGAAGCGCTAATGCTTTGAGAATAAAAGAGATATCATTGTGTGATGATATCTCTTTTTTGTAACATTTTTTTGACATCTTAATCGTTAGTCGATTAACTGGTCTGATGACTGATTAGGCTAGGTAATTCCAATGTTAACCTCTCTACAAAAAGCAAATTTCTATTTAAGCATGTTTGGTTTTTTCAAAGTCCCACTCATCTGGCTGTGTCGTCCAAAGCTTCTGGTACTCGATAACGAGCGTGTAGAGGTGAAAATTCCGCTTAGAAGGCGCACCAAAAACCATCTCAATAGCATGTATTTCGGAGTTTTAGCTGTAGGTGCGGATGTAGCAGGTGGCTTTCTTGCTATGAGTAAATCTCAACAGCAAGGTGAGAAGATCTCTTTGGCGTTTAAAGAGGTGACAGGTAACTTTCTGAAGCGACCTGAAGGCGATGTGCATTTCACTTGTACTGACGGTGAGCTGATCAACACTATGCTGGCAGAAACCATGTCGACCGGAGAGCGAGTAAATCAGCCAGTAACCATTATCGCAACCTGCCCATCACTGCATGGCGAAGAGCCCATGGCAGAATTTACACTCACGCTCTCTATCAAAAAAATCCCATCTAGAAAGTAACCACAAGTATCTGCTTAGAATGGTATTTGGTGGGGCTCGAACTAACAAAAACGGTATGTGAATGTATATCCACATACCGTAATAGCACGAATCGCAGTAGTTCTATGACTCTTGTGTGATTTGCTCGATATCGACAATCTTTGAACGGTTCATGACTATTTTCCAACGATAGTAAGTTGGTTCATTATCGTGGTTGTTCTCTTTAATGATCAGATTGAGCAGGTGACGCTTCTCAACGGACTCTCGACTCACTTGACCTTCATTCAATCGATAAATCTTGTTCGAGCCCTTATCCATTAAGCGTGTCAGCGCTCTTAGACTGATCGACAAGGTTTCACGCGTTTCCTCGTAGCCACTCATAAAGGTTGATGTCGACATCTCTGTGTGCGACCGGTAATGCAAGATTTGCTCTTCACGCTGCACCACACGTTTCTTACGTATCGACTGAATGCGGTCAGCGAGCTTAGAAAAGTTTGCGTAGTCCAACCACTCAAGTTTATGACCAACTGACTTATTGGTTGTTGGATCGTAATAACGGCGTTTCCACTTTGGCTTGCCTTTACGAAGCCAGCGCCAAAGAATGTCTCTTAAATCGTCTTTGAATATCTCACGTAGTGCATAGATGAAAGACATTGCGACGATGAAAGAAGCGGTAATCTCTCCTAGGAAATCTCGGGCTAAGATAACCGTTGTGGTCACAACCACCATCACTAAACCAGTCGCAACACCTTTCACTGCTCGTTTAACGTTTTTACCCATTGAGGTGGTTTTCTCTTTGAGTACGATAGGGTGCTCAATCAAACGACGCAGCAAACGCATCTTGTTACTCAAGCGGGTTACATCTTCTCGAACTTTGGCTGAGTTGTAGCGGTTAAGTTTGCGGTGAGCGGTCTCTTTATCGCAAAGTGTTAAAAGACGCTCTTTGATGGTTGAATACTCGCTACCACGAGGCATGTGTGACACTAGCGATAGGAATTTTTGCTCGGTATACCAAGATAGGTAGTTGTCTATATTGGCATAGTAGCGTTTCAGGTTTTCTTCATAAGGGATACTTCGACGCAGCTTCTTTAATATGTCTAAAGCCAGTTCGATAACCTCATCCACTTCGTCAGCCGTTACGTCGTCACTATCATTTTTATTTAAGCTGCTGACCGCTTTATCTAAAGCGATAACATATTGGTAGGCGAACAAGCTCAAGCTTACACGGTATTGAGTGGTAGACAGTCGTCCACGTTTTGCTAAACGGCTGTGTACTAGGGGGAGTAGTGTTTTATCACTGTAGTACGCGCGTTTTTGAGTGATTGAGCTATAGAAAAATGCGCTCTCAGAAAGTACTTCTGGAGTGAGTCCAAGTTCACCGGGAATGAATAGATAAACATCCATGTCGAGCTTTTTGGTTTTAGCCATTGCATGGTTAATTTTGAGTGTTATCGCATCTTGTTTATCAACGGTGATCAACGATGGCTCCTAGAATGTAAAAATATGAATGAAACTAGCGAAAGCATATCAGAGATCACGTATAATCTCCGCCAAATTTAAAGTAGAGACAATCTTGATGATTAATATTGGTCAAATAAACAACTTAGAAGTAGTAAAACAAGCAGATTTCGGTGTATTCCTTGACGCTAGCGACTATGGAACGGTGTTGCTGCCGAAACGATTTACTCCTGAAGGTGTTGAAATTGGTCAAAAGTTAGATGTGTTCTTATACATTGATTCTGACAACCAGATCGCTGCAACGACTGAAAAACCTATCGCACAAGTTGGCCAGTTTGGCTTGATGACTGTTGAAGGTGTAAACAGCACCGGTGCATTCATGAACTGGGGCGTGAAAGGCAAAGACCTATTGGTTCCTTTCAGCGAACAACGTGGTCGATTAAACGAAGGCCAGTCAATCTTAGTATATGTGTACATTGATAAAGCATCTAGCCGCATTGTAGGTACAACTAAGTTTAACAAGTGGTTAGACAACACTCCTGCGAATTACAAACGCAACCAGCAAGTTGACTTAATCATCGCTGAACGTAGTCAGTTAGGCTACAAAGCGATAGTTAATGGCGAACATTGGGGCATGATTTTCCCATCAGACATCATCGGTAAATTATTTATCGGTAAGACGCTGAAAGGCTACATTAAAAACATTCGTGAAGAAGACGGTAAGATTGACCTTTCCCTTCAGAAAGTTGGCGTAGCTAAGATGGATGACTTAAGCATTAAGATCTTAGACTTGCTTGAGAAGAAAGGCGGCTTTTTGCCTTTGAATGATAAGTCTTCACCTGAAGCTATTTTCTCTGCTTTCAGAACCAGTAAAGGTACATTCAAAAAGACCATCGGTGGTTTGTACAAAGCTGGCAAGATCTCTATCGATAAAGAAGGCATTAGCTTAGCTAAATAAGACGAGCTCTCGGTTAAAAAAAAGCCCAAACTTTCCTGTTTGGGCTTAGGGGAAAGGGCTCCGAAGAGCCTACGCTAATCGTTTCAATTCTTTGTTTACTAGATGAAGTTTAGTTTAATTTTCCTAATATGCGATTTTTGACCGTTAAAATAGCGACTTGAATTGATTGTTTTGTTATTAAGTATTGGTTCGAAAGACCTTTCTATATAGATAGCATGACTCAAGTTCAATAGAAAAAGCCCAAGCAACGTGCGTTGTTTGGGCTTTTTGTTCATTCGTTTGTCTAATTTGCGATAGAACCGGAATGTTGGTTAGAACAGGTTCTTATCACGCACTAATTCTCGTGGTAGACCGTTTTTGACTCGATTGCCAACCCACTTACCAAGGCCAATGACTACGCCATTGTATTTGACCAGCACTTCACCTTTGCCGGATAAGCCTTCTGGGCGAACATCTCTACCCATGAACCATTCGCGAGCATCGTCGATAGTGAGCTCAACAATGTTAGCTTCGTTGCCTGTCGCGAGGGTTGTCGCCACTTGGTGTTGCCAGCGGTAGCCCTTTTTATGGGTTTCTGCGATCTTGATGCCCATGCGAGAGAAACGAAACTCACCAATCATCGGCTCTAACGCTTCAGGGAATAGCCATACATCTTTGTCACGTGTCCATACTTGAGTATCGCTTGGTAACTCAATATCTAACGCACTTGAAAGCTGTTCTGCAACTTCTTGTTGTACTTTCTTCGAAGCCTTCTCGAATGGAAACTTGCCTAAACGCTTCTTCACTTTTGGTGGTGTCACTGATGCTAATTTTCGGATGCGAGCAACGAAGAAACCTTCAGAGTCATAAACCTGAGGGAATATGTGTAGGAAGCCTTCTTCTGTTGTGGTCGCTTTCGCGTTATCGAATAGAGATTCTAGAGATTCAAACTCAACCGCATCACCAAAGGTCTCTTTTAAGTGATGACACACTTGTTGGTTTTCTTCTGTGCTTAACGTGCACGTCGAGTAGACCAATACACCATTAGGTTTGAGAGCGTGGAATGCACTTTCAATGAGGTCTTTTTGCGTGTCAGCAATTTCAACAACCGATTGATACGTCCAGTTCTTCATTGCGTCGGCATCTTTACGAATCGTGCCTTCACCAGAGCAGGGCGCATCTAGTAATACAGCGTCGAATTGTTCAGGTAACCATCCACCAAACACGCGACCATCAAAGTTACTGAGTGCTGCGTTTCTTACGCCGCAGCGTTCAATGTTGGCGTGAAGCACTTTAACTCGGCTTGCTGCGTATTCATTGGCAACCAACACACCACGGTTGTTCATCAGCGCTGCTATTTGAGTGGTTTTAGAACCTGGAGCCGCAGCGGTATCTAGAACTGCTTGATAGTTCTCTTCACCTTGGAAAAGAGCTGACGGTGGCATCATTGAGCTGGCTTCTTGGATGTAGAACAAGCCAGACATGTGCTCGGCAGTATTACCTAGTGGCGCTTCAGTTTCATCGGCATTGATCCAAAAACCCGTTTCACACCAAGGTACTGGTTCCAGTTCCCAACCTTTATCTTTCGCGCGTACCAGAAAGTCTTCAACACTGATTTTGAGAGTGTTCACTCGAATACTTTTACGAAGTGGCTTTTGACAAGAAGCGACAAACGAAGCCATGTCTAAATGGCTAGGCATAATGCTTTCAATATGAGTAAGGAATTCTTCTGGGATATATACGTTAGCGTGCAAAAGGGTATCTCGATTTATAGCGTTAATGCGGGCAGTTTAAAGCAAAATGAGATTGTCCTAAACCAAATTTGCTTTAAACAATAAAAATGCAGCTCAAAGGCTGCATTTGGATGTTAATTGTCGGCTATTCGCTCAGAGAACCGATGCTATAACGCGCGTTTATGGGCGAGGGATAGCGGTTCTCCACGACTTCCACTCGTCTTCGGCTTTAGGGTACAAGTAGAATGACTGGTCTTCTTGTGCCAAAGGCTGAAGTTCATTAGTGGGTGGTGTTGAGAAAGTAATACCACCTCTGATTAAGCTATCGACAGTACCTGCCTTGATGTTTGCACCAGACAAGCCGATAGACACATCCACACCCGATACATTCCAGAACACACTGTTGGCACGAATTAAGTAAGCGAACTCTGGTTTGATTTGAATGGTAGAGATAATACGATCTGCAAACTCACCAAGTTGAACGTCAATGACTGTGCCGATTTCTAGTTCGCGGAATAGAATCGGCGTACCTTCTGATACTGAACCGCGACTCTCACTTTGCAGCGTGAAAATCTTGCCTTCAGGTTGAACCGGACCATTACTTAGCTTGAATGCTGTGGTTTTGCTTCCTTTACCCGGTTCAACTTTAATGTGCTTAGAAATCAGAGAAGAGACATTCTTAATCCCATTCAAACCAATCTCCGGTTCAGCTAGCCAAAAATGGCTACCAGCAACAGCTATCTTATCGACATACTCAGGCAGGATACGAGCCGTAATTTCAATGCCACCTTTAGTGAAATTCGGAACGACTAAAGTCACTTCACCGACATTGACGCCTTGATATTTAATTGGTGTACCTTTGCTAATCTCTTGATCGCCCGAAGAAGTAATCGTGATAGCACGACCAAATTTACGAGCAGATTTAGAATCAGTATAGAGTTTCCAAACATCACCCAGTTTGTTGTCGATACCTGGCAGTGAATCAAACGCGATACCGCCTTGAATCAGAGTTTTAACCGGAGCCGCTTTGATGCTGATACCAGACAAAGACGCGTCAACCTCAACACCTGAACGGTTCCAGAAAACCGTGTGTTTGTTGATTAGGTGTGTGTAACGGTTTTCAATGGTGACCTGGATTCTCACACCACCGTCGGCAAGCTGGAAGTCACTGATGCCACCGACCTGAAGATTGCGGTAGAGTAGTGGGCTGCCTTTTGAAATTGACGGTAATTCGCTGGCAAACAGTGACAGTGTCTTCGAACCCGATTGGTTGAACTTGGCGATTTCTGCCAGTGATTTGCTTTGGAACAGTTGGTAACTTGGTCTTGCTTGAGCCTTACCTTCACTTACAAAGCTAATTGAGCCAGTCAGTAGTTGTTTTGCAGGCGGAACGGTAACGCTTAAACCAGACTCAGTTAATTCTGCACTCGCGCTACCTGTTACGAAGAAGCGGTTTTTGCTTTTTATGAGATGCGCGTATTCATTATCGATCAACGCATCCATGAACACTTCATGCTTATCGCTTCCTGTGCCAACGCCATCAACTAAACCGACTTTGATGATAGAGCCGACTGCAATGCCTTTGTAAAGTAGCTGCGTACCAACATCTAAACCGAAAGAGTTATTGGAGGTTAAGCGAATCGCTACTGATTTTTCCTGTTCTTGGCTGTATTCCGTTTTGCGAATCGCGGTAAAGCGGCGCGCTTTTTCACCCTCACCAGGGACTAGCGTTAAGAAGTTGCCTGTTACTAAGTTCGCGATATTCTTCATACCCGTCAGTGATAGTTCGGCTTCCTCAAGAATGAACTTACTACCACTGTTTAGGAAGTCGCTGAAAGCAGGCTGGATAGCTGCTGAAGCAACAACGTTTTCTCGGCCTTCGCTGAGTGATAAGTCGGTAATTTGACCGATTTCGATGCCGCGGTACATGATTGGAGCGCCAGTTGCACTGATCTTATTGTCATCAGGAACAGCAATCTTAATAGAAATACCACGACCAGCAGTTTTTAGATCTGGGTAGAGTTTGAATTTGGTGTTCATCTCAACTGGCTGACCATCTCCAGGTGAGTCTACGGCGATAGAACCACCTAATAGAGCGCTTAGGCTCTCTAAACGAACATCAACGCCTGAAAACCCAATGCTTGCCCCTAAGCCACTAACATTCCAGAAACGGCTTTGGTCGGTAATGATATGGCTGTATTCATCTTTAATAGCCGCTTGAATCGTGACTGACTTGCCGCTTTCGTTAAGCTGGTAGTTGTAGACCTCACCGATTGGGATCTTACGATAAACAATCTGAGAGCCAACAGAGACGCCACCCAAATCTTTTGTTGTCAGTGATATGTTCAAGCCATCGGCAGCTAACAAGTCAGAAGGTGCAGACTCTAAAGCTTGGAAAACAGTTTCTGGCTCTTGTTTGGTCTCACTTGGGTGAATTGCAATGTAGTTACCAGATACAAGCGCATCTAGCCCAGAAATACCAGATAAGCTTGCGGTCGGCTTCACTAACCAAAATCGAGTGCCTTTAGACAGCAGCTTTTTCGCTTCCGGATAAATATCAGCATCAACATAGATATTAGATAAGTCTTTCGAGAGGGTAATATCGCGAACCATACCCACTTCTAAGCCTTGGTAGCGAATTGTGGTGCGTCCTGCGACTAAGCCTGCCGCATCTGAGAAGTAGATCTGTACACGTTGGCCTGCATCATGGACTGACTTCATTACTAGCCAGCCCGCAAGCGCGACGGTGAGGATCGGGAGAATCCACAAAGGGGAAATGCCTTTGTTTTTTCTGACTTCCGGTGAATATGATGTTTGTGATTGGTTATTGTCGTTCATTCACTGACTCATCTTTAGAGGTATAGTTATCCCAAATTAGCCTAGGATCTAAGCTTTCCGCTGCCAGCATTGTGAGAACCACAACAACGCCGAAAGCGACTGCACCATAACCTGGTGTGAAGTTTAAAATTTGTCCACGGTCGACCAGTGTCATCATGATCGAAATAACGAACAGATCCATAACGGACCATTTTCCCACCCACTTCACGATAAAATAGATGGTCATTCGTTGTCTGTGGTAGAGAGCTCGCTTCATTTGAATGCAAATCAGTATGTAAGCAAGCCCAAGGATTTTGGCAACGGGAACGACAATACTCGCAATAAAAATGATGGCAGCGATGCCGTACATGTCACTATTGATAAGAGAGGCAACACCGGAGATGATCGTATCTTCCAGCCTTTGCCCGTTTGTAATAAGAATAGATATAGGAATCACGTTGGCTGGCACAATCGCAACGGCGGCGGCAAACAGTAGTGCCCATGTTTTTTGTATCGAGTAAGGCTTGCGGTGATACAGAGCATGATGACAACGAACGCAAGCGTGACCTTCGGGCTGAGAAAGATGGCAGTTATGGCAGTGCACGTTCTTGCTTTCGGTAAAGCTGTATTCCGACTCTTTTGCCCATGCTTCCCAGTAACGTCGAACACTAATTCGGCTCACCAGTAAAACGCTAAACAGCTGCAACAAGATAAGGCCAATTAAGCCGGGGCCAACAAAGATGTCTGAATAGTCTTGTAGCTTAAAGCACGAGATAGCAACGCTGACTAAGAATACATCCAGCATCATCCAGTGTTTTAAGGTTTGAATGATTGCCAGCGAGTAGCGGAACGGCGTAAAAAGTGCGAAACGAAGTGAAAAATGGCTAATGAGCACAGAGCCACATACCAATAAAGGGGCAATGGAACTGCAGAACAGGATAAGCAATCCAAGTAGTGGAAAACCTTCACCCATTAAGGTAAAGACGCCGGATGGTAACGTCGCGGGTATCATGACGCCAATCAGGCGAATACTGATGAATTCAAAAAAGTGCGATGGGATAAACAGCAATAAGCAGGTAATTGCAATTGCTAGGTTTCCAGATAGGCTAGGGGTGCCGCCGCGGTAAAGTTGAGTGCCGCACCTTGGGCAATAGGCCGACTTACCTAACGGGATATCCATTTTATCAACGGGCAGTTCGCAGCCTTGGCATAGTCGCACAGAGCTGCTGTCGCATTGATGTTCGGTTGATAAGTCTTGGGGTACGGATGGGGAGGTCATGCGACCTCCCAAATAGAATTGTGCGTCAGTTTAGAAGTGTGGTGTACGTAAGTAGAACAATAAACATCAGGCGTGCGACTGCACACTGCCATAGAGTGTTTGATAAAGTCCTTGTTGTTCAACCAGTTCACCATGTGTTCCCGTCTGTGTGACTTGCCCATCTTCTAAAACATAGATTAAATCGGCTTGTTTCACCGCTGATAATCGATGAGCCACGATCAAAGTTGTGCGATCTTTCAAAAACTCGCTCAATGCTTTGTGTAAAGCGGACTCTGTTGCCGTATCTAGTGCTGATGTCGCTTCATCAAGAATAACAAACTTAGGATTACTCAGCACCATGCGGGCGATGGCTAGGCGTTGTCGTTGACCACCTGAAAGGCGAACGCCATTCCTACCAATTTGAGTATCTAAACCGTTACTTAGCTGCTTGATTACGTCTTGCATTTGAGAGACTTCAAGCGCACGCCACAACGACATCTCATCGTAGTCAGCACCAAGTGTCAGATTATGCCTTAATGTATCGTTGAAGAGTATAGGTTGTTGTAAAACAACAGCAATTTGATTGCGTATAATATCAAAGCTGATGTCGTCGGTGGTTTCACCGTTATAACGTATACACCCAGAGTCAGCTTGATAAACCCCAATCAGTAACTGGATTAGTGTGGATTTACCACCCCCGCTTGCGCCCACCAAAGCCACCTTTTTACCAGCAGGTATGTGTAGCGAAAGGTTATTTAAAACAGTGTTTTCTAATGTGTAAGAGAATGTAACGTTTTCAATGTCGACTGTCACTTCCTTATCATCATGGAATGGATTTACCTTACTAACCGGGCGTCTCTCTTCTTCCAGTTGTAGGAGATCGTTAATACGCTGCAGTGCTGCCTTAGCGCTATACCACGAGAATTGAATGCCGAGTAGCTCTTGAACAGGTCCTAACATAAACCATAAGTAGCCGAATACCGCAAAGATTTGACCAATGGTTAAGTCACTGAACAGAACCATCAGCATCGCGACCGCTCGGAACAGCTCAAAGCCTAATAAGAAAAGTAGAAATGAAACGCGCCCGGCAGCTTCTGATTGCCATGCGTATTTGTCAGCATCGATTCTTACTTGATTCGCTTGAACTTTGAGTTCATCCAGGAAGATACGTTCTTTGTTAGCTGCACGCAGTTGATAGATGCCATCTAGTGTTTCTACTAATCGGTTTTGAAAACGTTCAAATGATTGGTTCTCGTGTTTCTTCAGGTGCTTAACTTTACTGCCTAGTTTACGTGAGAAGTAAATGACAACAGGATTGACCAGTAAAATGAACAGCCCTAAGCGCCACTCAAGCCACAACAAAACGATAGCGGTGCCGAACACAGTTAAGAAGCTGATAATGAATTTAGACAGTGTTGAACCAATAAACTTATCGATGGTCTCTATGTCTGTGATTAAGTGAGCATTAATGCCGCCACTGCCTTTTGTCTCGTATTGTTTGATGCTGATGCGACCGAGTTTGTCGATCATTTTGCTGCGCATCTTATAAGTGATGGTTTTAGAGACTAGAGTGAACTGACGTCCTTGAAGGATGTTAAGCCCTTGGCTGACGGTACGCATCAAAATGACAAGTAATAGGGTTAATGCAATATAGCCGGTAGGAGTTTGCATTGAGGTTGACAATAGATGGTTCATCATCTCAAGCCCAGATGCTGGCTTATCGAGAAGTACCTCATCGACCATCAGTGGCATAAGTAGTGGTATAGGGACGCTAATTAATGTCGCGAGTATGGCGATGATGTTGGCAAACACCAGTTTGGACTTGTGTTTTTTTACTTGAGTTATCAGCCAAGAACGGCTAATAGTGTCATCTGAATTGGTCATTTTAATGAGAATAAGTCCTATTTAGGTGGGTGGTCGCATTCTACTGTGTTCTCTTAATAATGGAAGTCTCAATTTAATTGGAAGTTAATATGAAAATAGAACATTACCATCGCTTAACCAAACAAGCCGTTGCATTAATCGAATCAGAAACCGATATGATCGCAAATTTGTCAAATATCAGTGCATTACTGTCGATGGAACTTGACGATCTTAACTGGGCAGGCTTTTACTTAATGAAGGGCGATGAATTGGTTCTTGGTCCATTTCAGGGTAAGCCTGCATGTGTACGTATTCCTGTCGGTCGTGGTGTATGCGGAACTGCGGTTTCGACAAACACCGTTCAACGTATATACGACGTGCATGAGTTCGAAGGTCACATTGCTTGTGACGCGGCAAGTAACTCAGAAATTGTGATTCCGTTTACGATTGATGGAAAAATAGCAGGCGTACTGGATATCGATAGTCCAAATGTTGGTCGATTTAGCGAAATTGACGAGGAAGGACTGACGTTTTTCATGGCTGAAGTGGAAAAGCTGCTTAATTCGCACGCGAACAAGGCATAAATTATTCTCTTACTGTGGTTTTTCCCAAGCATCTCTCTATAATACGTAAAAATATTTTCTTAATGCTCGCGGAAAACCGCAAAAACCAGGAACCCACATGGAAAACACTGAAAAGTTAAAAAACAGCAAAGAAGTTATCGCATATATTGCTGAATGTTTCCCTAAATGCTTTACTTTAGAAGGTGAAGCGAAGCCACTTAAAATTGGTATTTTTCAAGATCTTGCTGAACGTCTAAATGAAGACGAAAAAGTAAGTAAGACTCAGCTTCGTGCAGCGTTAAGACAGTACACATCATCATGGCGTTACCTGCACGGCGTAAAAGCTGGTGCAGAGCGTGTTGACCTAGACGGCAACGCGTGTGGCACACTAGAAGAAGAGCACGTTGAGCACGCTAAAGCTACACTTGCAGAAAGCAAAGCTAAAGTTCAGGCTCGTCGTAAAGAGCAAGCACAAAAAGCTCGCGAAGAAGGCAAAGCGAAACCTAAGGCGAAGAAAGCTCCACAGCCTCGTCGCCAAGCGCCTAAAGCACCAAAAGTAGAAAAGCCTGTAGAAACACGCGCTTTGAACGCTGACGAATTCATCGCTGGCAAAGAAGTAAATGTGAACATGGGTAAAGGAAACATGGCTGCGACCATTGTTGAAATCAATAAGGAAGATGTACGTGTTCAGTTAGCAAACGGCCTACAAATGGTTGTTAAAGCGGAGCACTTGCGCGCTTAAAGGAGATACTCCTACGCATGAAATGCCGTTCAAAATTGACACTGATTGCTGCTAGCTTTTTGCTAGCAGCTTCAGCTCAGGCTCTTGAAGCCAAATTAGATCAGGACGATTTACCTCTACTCGCTCCTGAGGTCCAACACGAAACTGCTAGTAAACGTGTTACTTCTCGATTTACTCGTTCCCACTATAAACACTTCAATCTCAACGACGATTTCTCTCAAGCTATCTTTAATCGTTACTTAGAGATGCTGGATTACAATCGTAATATCTTCACCCAAGCTGATATTGACTCTTTCTCTGCGGCATCGAAGCAAATCGATGACCAGTTAAAAGCAGGCAATAACCAGATTGCTTTCGATGTTTACAATTTGTCTATGCAGAAGCGTTTTGAACGTTTCCAGTATGCATTGTCTTTGCTCGATACTGAAATCAAGTTTGATACCGATGAAACTATCGAACTTAATCGTAGTGAAGCAGCGTGGCCGAAAGATATCGCTCAAGTGAATGAGCTTTGGAGAAAACGCGTTAAATACGATGCGTTGAATCTAAAACTAACTGGTAAAGAGTGGCCAGAGATTCAAGAAGTTTTGGAAAAGCGTTACAACAATGCGATGAAGCGTATTACGCAATCGCATAATGAAGATGCTTTCCAGATCTACATGAACGCATTTGCACGAGAGGTCGATCCTCACACTAGCTACCTTTCTCCAAGAAATGCAGAGCAATTCCAATCTGAGATGAATCTTTCTCTAGAAGGGATTGGTGCTGTGCTTCAAATGACAGACGACTACACCGTTATCCGTTCTTTAGTTGCTGGTGGCCCTGCGTCAAACAGTAAACAATTGAGCGATGGCGATCGTATTGTCGGCGTTGGTCAAGATGGAGAAGAGATTGTTGATGTTATTGGCTGGCGCTTAGACGATGTAGTACAACTTATTAAAGGCCCGAAAGGGACTAAAGTGAAGCTGCAGATCTTACCTGATGGTAAAGATGCAAAAAGTCACGTTGTCACAATTGTTCGTGATAAGATTCGTCTAGAAGACCGTGCTGTTAAATCAGAAGTTATCGAGAAAGATGGTAAGAAGATTGGTGTACTAGAAGTGCCAAGTTTCTACGTTGGCCTTTCTAAAGATACCGACAAACTGATCGCTGAGCTCAAAGAGCAAGGTGTCGAGGGTATCATTGTCGATCTTCGTAATAACGGTGGTGGTGCACTTACCGAAGCAACGGAACTCTCTGGTCTATTTATCAAAGAGGGACCTGTTGTCCAAGTTCGTGATAGCTATGGTCGTGTCAAAGTGAACAGTGACACCGATGGTAAGATCAGCTACCAAGGTCCGTTAACGGTATTGGTGAATCGTTACAGTGCATCAGCATCTGAGATCTTTGCCGCTGCAATGCAAGACTATGGTCGTGCGATAATCCTGGGTGAGAACTCTTTCGGTAAAGGAACGGTACAACAGCATCGTTCTTTGAATCATATCTATGATTTGTTCGATAAAGAGTTAGGCTATGTTCAATACACAATCCAAAAATTCTACCGTATCAATGGTGGTAGTACGCAAAACAAAGGGGTAGTTCCTGATATTGCATACCCAACGCCGATTGATCCAGCAGATACAGGTGAAAGTGTTGAAGATAATGCACTACCTTGGGATAGCATCGACAAAGCGAAGTACTCTGTGTTACAGCGTAACGATGAGGAAATCGCGGCGTTAACGGCTAAACACCAAGCTCGTATCGCGACAGACATGGAATTCGGCTTTATTGCGCAAGATATTGAAAAGTATAAGGCGGATAAAGACGACAACGAACTTTCTCTGAATGAAAAGGTTCGCCAGCAAGAGAGTGATGATGCGGAAGCACTTCGTTTAGAACGTATTAATCAACGTCAAAAAGTCGCTAAGTTAGAGCCTTTCAAAACGTTGGACGATGTTCCGAACGACTATGAAGCCCCTGACGCTTATCTTGATGAGTCGGTTGCAATCATGCTAGATATGATAAAGAAATAGGCTTACCGCCTGTTGAAATTAAAAAGCGAGCTTAGGCTCGCTTTTTTTGTATCTGTTCGGTCTGATGTATCTCTATCTATATGTTTCTTTTGGTTTTTATTGCTAGTTAGTAAGCGAATGCCCTGTGAGTTTTCTAGATTTCTGTTTGGTAAATAATGACATTTAAGTTACTTCGCATTTAAAATTTAGTGACTTGGATCATATTTTTTCGCTTTCTATTCATTACGTGCCTAAGCTTAAAGAAAAACGAGGGGGCGCTTATGAAATGGATTCTACTATTTTTATCTTGTTTAAGTTTTGCTGCTTTTGGGAGTGAAGTTACTCCTAACGGTCAGCAATCAAAAAGTGATAGTAACTTATCCCATTTTGACCTTCCTTTGTTGCTTGGTGACTGGTATTTAATGAATCCAGATCCGGAGCAAGGCACTGAAAACTTTAGAGCAATAAAGCTGACTCTCGATTCAAATTATTCGTTTACTATCGATATCCAGAAAAAAGACTATAGTGTCGACCATTGGGAAGGTTTATATAATGCCAATGAAGACACAATTATTCTGGGTCTGAACACTTCTGAGCCTCAAGTCTATTCTTACAGCAGTAATCACAACATGCTGAATCTTAATGGTGTGATGTTTACTAAAGCATTACCCAATGCACTGGCGGGTATTTGGTCTAGCGCTGAGCTATCGGGTAGCGATTTAAGAGCGAGTAACATCCAAAAAATGGATTTGGTTTTGCAGCCTGACTTTATCTTCATGTTCCGCGTGTCTGATGAAGAAGGTGGCGAAGTTATTCGTCGCGGGGTGTATTACACCGAAGGCGACCAACTAGTGTTACTTTATGAAAACGGTGAACACGGCACTCGATATACACTGAACAGCGATGTGTTAACGCTACAAGGTGAAGAGGGAGATATGTTTGCGGTGCTGAATCGCATCCGATAATCGTGAGTTTTAGACGTAAAGTGGTACTCGTTGATAATATTGTGCACAGTTCATTTATTAGTCGTTCCTGTCTAGTTTGATTGATAAAATAGCAAAACATGGAGGCATTTTCCTACAATGCCTCCTTTTTTTAATATTCCCCTTGTTTTATTGGCGATCAACCTTTAGATATATACAGTTAAAAAATTATTACGTATAACGATCAAAAGGAACTCGTCATGGCACATACACCTCAAGCCAAGTATCGTAAAGATTATCAATCACCATCTCACACTATTTCTGAAATCGATCTTACTTTCGATTTATACGATTCAGCATCCATCATTACTGCGGTGTCTAGTGTTAAGCAAGAAAAAGACAGCTCAACATTAGTACTGGATGGTGAAGGCTTGAAGTTGGTTTCTGTGTTGGTTGAAGGCAATGAGTGGACGCAATACGAGCAGTCTGAAACTCAACTAACGTTAACTGATCTTCCGAAGGAATTTACGTTAACCATCGTTACTGAAGTGAACCCAGAAGGTAACAGTGCACTAGAAGGTTTATACAAGTCAGGTGGCGCTTTCTGTACTCAGTGTGAAGCCGAAGGTTTCCGTCGTATTACTTACTACATGGACCGTCCAGATGTGTTGGCGAAATTCACAACAACAGTTATCGCCGACAAAGCAGAGAACCCGTTCTTATTAAGTAACGGTAACCGTGTTGATGAAGGCGAGGCAGAAAATGGTCGTCATTGGGTGAAATGGCAAGACCCGCATCCAAAACCAGCGTACTTGTTTGCACTCGTAGCCGGTGACTTCGATGTACTTCGTGACGCATACACCACGCAATCGGGTCGCAAAGTTGACCTAGAAATCTTTGTTGATAAAGGCAACCTAGACCGTGCAAACCATGCAATGGTGTCTTTGATTAATTCAATGAAGTGGGATGAAGAGCGTTTCAACTTAGAGTACGACCTTGATATCTACATGATCGTAGCGGTTGATTTCTTTAACATGGGTGCGATGGAGAACAAGGGTCTCAACGTATTCAACTCTAAGTTTGTTTTAGCGAACGACCAAACAGCAACGGATACCGATTACTTAGGTATTGAAGCGGTAATTGGTCACGAATACTTCCATAACTGGACGGGTAACCGAGTGACTTGTCGTGATTGGTTCCAATTGAGTCTGAAAGAAGGTTTAACCGTATTCCGCGACCAAGAGTTCTCTTCGGATCTTGGTTCTCGCGCAGTTAACCGTATCAACAATGTGCGTATCATTCGAGGTCCACAATTTGCCGAAGATGCAAGCCCAATGTCTCACCCAATTCGTCCTGAAAAAGTGATAGAAATGAATAACTTCTATACATTGACCGTGTACGAAAAGGGCAGTGAAGTGATCCGTATGATCCACACATTATTGGGTGAAGACGGTTTCCAAAAAGGCATGAAACTGTACTTCGAACGTCACGATGGCACGGCAGCAACGTGTGAAGATTTTGTTGCCGCAATGGAAGATGCATCGGGTGTTGATCTGTCTCAGTTCCGTTTATGGTACAGCCAGTCTGGTACGCCGACGCTGTCCGTTGAAAGCCATTACGACGCAGAGAAGAAACAGTACACATTAACAACCCGTCAAGTAACGGCGCCAACTCACGAACAAGCTGAAAAGCAGGCTTTGCATATCCCTCTAGATATCGAGTTGTACACTGCGTCGGGTGATGTTGTTGAGTTACAATGTAACGGTGAGCCAGTTCATAACGTGTTAGACGTGAAAGAAGCGGAACAAACTTTCGTGTTTGAAAACGTTGCGGAACAACCGATCCCATCATTACTTCGTGAATTTTCTGCGCCAGTGAAATTGGAATACGACTATTCAGATGAAGAGCTGATCTTCTTGATGGTGAATGCTCGCAATGAGTTCTCTCGTTGGGATGCGGGTCAAATGCTATTAGCGAAGTACATCCGCAGTAACGTGGAGAAGGTTCAACAGGGTCAAGCGTTTGAGCTTTCTGATTCTGTTGTTGACGCATTCCGTGGCGTACTGCTGAGCGATTCACTAGAGCCTGCGTTTATTGCAGAAATGCTTTCACTGCCAAGCCACAATGAAGTATCGGGTTGGTACGAGCGTGTTGATATTGATGCGGTCGCATCGGTCCTTAACTCGATGAAAGTAACACTAGCTGCAGAACTTGAAGACGAGTTAGCGGCTGTTTATCACAGCCACGCTCTAACAGAATACACGATCGATCACGATTCGATTGGTAAGCGTACTCTACGTAAAGTTTGCCTAAGTTACTTAGCTCACACTGAGCAGGGTAATGACTTGGTTGTTGCGATGTACCAACAAGCGAATAACATGACAGATACGATGGCAGCAATGGGTGCGGCAAACAGTGCACAACTAGCATGTCGTGAAACCTTGATGGCGGATTACAGTGACAAGTGGAAACACGATGGTCTTGTTATGGATAAGTGGTTTGCATTGCAAGGTACAAACCCAAGTTCAAATGCCCTTGAAGTGATCAAAGAGTCTATGTCACATCAAGCGTTCAGCTTAAAGAACCCAAACCGTACTCGTAACTTGGTCGGTTCGTTCTTAAACATGAACCCAGTTCAGTTCCATGACAAATCAGGTCAGGGCTACGCATTTGCTGGCGAGATCTTACGTGAGCTAAACAGCAGTAACCCGCAAGTGGCTTCACGTCTGATTGATCCACTGCTTAAATTCCGTAAGTATGATGATGATCGCCAAGCTCTTATCAAGCAAGAACTTGAGACATTGAAGAACATGGATAACTTAGCAAAAGACTTATTTGAGAAAGTAACGAAAGCACTAGAAGCTTAAGTTAAGCGTTCTCAAGGCTAACGGTTTACTTATAAACTGTTTACTTACAAAGAAAAGTCATCAGTGGTAGAGAATATCTGCCACTGATTTTTTGTTTCTGGCTCATCGAATTTTCGATAAGCTAGAACAGTTTCAAGCTCAGTCTCACTGTCAGACATCGTTAAGTGCCAAAAAATACCGGCACTGTATATTTATACAGGTATCGTATGAATCACTATATTTTCCAACTTAACATCTCATATCAGCAGTTTTTGGCCAGTTATTCTGGTGCGGCAAGTAAAGTACAAGTAATGACAACAACAGGATTGCGTATTCAGTTACCTGCAACTCGGTTCAGACCTTTTCTTACACAAATAGGGGTTAGAGGGCAATTTAGGCTGACAACTGACCAAAAAAATAAGTTTATTAAGTTAGAAGCTCTGTAAAGCTTGGCATGCCTAGTGAGTTAAAAGGAATCTTAATCACATAATCAAACATTTCACCTCTTACCACCTCCAAAACAATTAACCATTTTTCAATAATGCTTTTACAATAAATGAATGCATTACCTTTGCTTAACTCGTTAGTAGAAAAGTGTTCAAAAGCGCGATTCAAACGCCAGATTAAGTGATACCCCTAATAATAAAATATAATTCTAATTGTGGAGTGTGACTATGACCGCACGTGAAACTGTGGTTCCAGTTTTACTTGAAAAAGTTTACAAGCTGATTCAAGACAAACTTGACCTTGCTCATCGACCTCTCGTAACTCAACTTGCTCAACACTTGTTTAGTAACGTTTCTCATGACGACCTGACTCAGAGAAATGAATCCGATTTATATGGTGCTGTAGTTAGTTTATGGCACCACATCAACGAAAAGAAAGCTGACGAAATCTCAGTACGCGTTTTCAACCCGACGGTAAGTCGTCAAGGTTGGCAGTCCACTCACACTATCGTTGAGATAGTGGTACCGGACAGTCCTTTCCTTGTTGATTCTGTAAAAATGGCACTGACTCGCCTAGACCTTTCTTCTCACCTTATGCTGCATAACCCAACGCAAATCTCTCGCTCTGATTCGGGAAGTGTAGTGGGTGTGAGCAGTGGTGAAGGTGTTTTCCAATCTTTGTTCCACATCGAGGTTGACCGTCTAAGTAGCAAAGCAGAAATGACGGCACTTAAGACAGAGCTTCTAGACATTTTCACTGACACTAGCCTAGTGGTTAACGACTGGTTAACGATGGTTGAAAAGCTGAAAGAAGTCACTGACCAAGTTGAACAGCAAAAAGAAAGCATTCCAGTAGATGGTCAACGTTTTGATGAGACGTTGGCGTTTCTTCGTTGGTTAGGTGAACACAACTTTACCTTTATGGGTTATAAGGAATATGACCTAGTTTCAGTTAACGGCGATACTGAGCTGCAACCGACCAAGGAGCAAGGTCTTGGTTTGTTTGCGAATTCAGATCGTGTACGTAACGTTAAGTTGTCTGAGTTTTCTGACTCGGCGCGTTTAGAAGCAAAAAAACCGTATGTACTTATCGTAACAAAGGGCAACACGGCTTCACGCATTCACCGCCCAGCTTACAATGACTACATCGGCATTAAGAAATTCGATAAGAACGGCAAGGTAATTGGTGAGCACCGTTTCACTGGTCTTTACACTTCTGCTGTTTATAACCAAACCGTTGAAACGATTCCTCTAGTTCGTGAGAAAGTAGAGCGTATCTTAAACGCGAGTGGTTATCGTGAGGGTTCATACTCTTACAAAGCTCTGCACAACATTCTTGAAAACTACCCACGTGATGAACTGCTTCAAGCTCGAGAAGAAGAACTGCTTGAAGTGGGTACGGGTGTCGTACAGATGCAAGATCGTGATCTTCTGCGTCTGTTCGTTCGCAAAGACCCGTTTGGCCGTTTCTTTAGCTGTATGGTTTACGTAACAAAAGATCGTTACAACACTGAACTTCGTCGCCAAACACAGCGCATCTTGAAGCAGTACTTTGGGTGTGAAGAAGAAGTAGAATTTACAACGTACTTCTCTGAGAGCCCTCTGGCAAGAACGCACTATATTGTTCGTGTTGATAACAACAACATGGATGTGGACGTGAAAACAATTGAGCAAAATTTAATGGAAGTATCGTCTACGTGGGATGACCGTCTATCTGAATCAATCATTGCAAACTTTGGTGAGAGTAAAGGGCTTCCATTGTCGAAAGAGTACATGCGTGCATTCCCACGTTCGTACAAAGAAGACATGATGCCAGGTTCTGCCGTTGCAGACATCGAACGTTTAGAAGCACTGAGTGAAGACAACAAACTTGGTATGCTTTTCTACCGTCCACAAGAAGAAGCTGCAGACTCGAAAGCAGTGCGCTTAAAGCTGTTCTACCACAGTGCAGAGCCAATTCACCTTTCTGATGTGATGCCAATGCTTGAAAACTTTGGCCTACGCGTAATCGGTGAGTCGCCATACGAAGTGCGTAAGACCAACGGTACAACCTATTGGATCTTAGATTTCTCAATGCTTCATAAGAGCGACCAAACAATTGATCTTCGTGAAGCGCGCGATCTTTTCCAACAAGCCTTTGCTGCAATTTGGGCGGGTGAGTTAGACAGCGATGGTTTCAACCGCTTAGTACTTGGCGCTGGTCTTTCTGGCCGTGAAATCTCAATCTTACGTGCTTATGCTCGTTACATGCGTCAAGTAGGTTTCCCATTCAGCCAACAATATATCGAAGACACATTGTCTCATTACCCAGAGTTAGCAAAAGGGCTAGTGAGCTTGTTTGGCAAGCGTTTTGACCCGAAATTGAAGGGCAGCGCGAAAGGCCAACAAGATCTTATTAAGAAGATCACTGAACAGTTGGATCATGTAGAGAGCTTGGATGATGATCGTATCATTCGTCGCTACATGGAAATGATCACTGCAACGCTTCGTACTAACTACTACCAAGTAGACGAAAACAAGCAGTCTAAGCCTTGGTTGGCTCTGAAAATGAGACCAAGCGAGATTCCAGATATCCCTGCGCCGGTTCCTGCGTTTGAGATTTTCGTTTACGCACCAGATATTGAAGGTGTTCATCTACGTGGCGGTAAAGTAGCACGTGGTGGTTTACGTTGGTCAGACCGTCAAGAGGACTTCCGTACTGAGATTCTGGGCCTAGTTAAAGCACAACAAGTTAAGAACACGGTAATTGTACCTGTTGGTGCAAAAGGTGGTTTCGTTTGTAAACGTCAGCACACTATGTCTGGCCGTGATGAAATCTTTGCTGAAGGTCAACGCTGTTACAAGCGCTTCATCCGTGCACTACTAGACGTTTCAGACAACATCATTGAAGGTGAGGTTATCCCACCTAAGAACGTGGTTCGTCATGATGAAGATGACCCGTACTTGGTTGTTGCAGCTGATAAAGGTACAGCAACGTTCTCTGACTTAGCGAACTCAGTATCTGAAGAGTACAACTTCTGGTTAGGTGATGCGTTCGCTTCGGGTGGCTCTAACGGTTACGACCACAAAGCGATGGGTATCACAGCAAAAGGTGGTTGGGAATCGGTTAAGCGTCACTTCCGTGAAATGGGCATTAACTGTCAGACTACAGACTTCACTGCGATCGGTGTTGGTGATATGGCAGGTGACGTATTTGGTAACGGTATGCTGCTATCTAAGCACATCCGCCTACAAGCTGCATTTAACCACATGCACATCTTCATTGATCCGAATCCAGATTCAGCATCAAGCTGGGTAGAGCGTGATCGTTTGTTCAATCTACCTCGCTCAAGCTGGGAAGATTATAACAAAGAACTGATTTCTCAGGGGGGTGGCATCTTCTCTCGTCGAGCGAAGTCTATCTCTCTAACACCTGAAATTCAGAAAATGCTGGGTACCAAGAAAGCATCAATGGCGCCAAATGATCTGATCAAAGCGATCTTGTCTATGGAAGTTGATCTACTTTGGAATGGTGGCATCGGTACTTACGTTAAGTCTTCTAGTGAAACTCACACTGATGTTGGCGACCGTGCTAATGACGTGTTGCGTATCAATGGCGGCGATTTGAAAGCAAAAGTTGTTGGTGAAGGCGGTAACTTGGGTATGACTCAATTGGGTCGTATTGAATATGCGCTTACCGGCGGCCGAGTGAACACAGACTTCGTTGATAACGTGGGTGGTGTTGACTGTTCAGATAACGAAGTAAACATTAAGATCTTCTTGAACGGTTTGGTGTCTAATGGTGATCTCACTGTTAAGCAACGTAACCAAGTGCTTGAGTCAATGGAAGATGAAGTTGGTGAAATCGTTCTTGATGACGCGTACTGCCAAGCTGAATCTATTTCGGTAACTGAACACCAAGGCGTGAGTTTAGTTAAAGAGCAAATCCGCTTCATTCATACTATGGAGAAAGCAGGGTATCTGGATCGTGGTTTGGAATACATCCCAGATGATGAAACTCTGCTAGAGCGTGAGAAGCAAGGTCAAGGCCTGACGCGACCTGAGCTATCAGTATTGATTGCTTACGGTAAGATGGTTCTAAAAGAAGATCTTGTGAGTGATGATATTGCGAATGATGAGTTCCATGCGCAACAATTGATGCAATACTTCCCAACAGAGTTACGCCGTAACTATTCTCAACACATGGATAACCATCCACTGCGTGCAGAGATCATTGCGACGGCTCTTGCTAACCAAATGGTTAACGAAATGGGCTGTAACTTCATCACTCGTCTACAAGAAGAGACGGGCGCAAACATTGTCGATATTGCGAATGCTTACGCGGCATCACGTGAAATCTATGGTTTGGGTCAAGTGCTTAAGAGCATCCGTGAACTGGACAATATCTCTAGCTCAGAAGCTCAATATGAGTTGCTGTACCATGTACGTCGTACACTACGCCGTTTAACACGCTGGTTACTAAGAAACCGTACTGGCAAACAATCTGTGAAAGCACTGGTTGAACTTTACCAAGGCGATGTAGTAGCTATTACTGAGAAACTGGATGAAAATCTGGTTGCTTCAGAAGTAGAAGAGCATCAAGCAATGGCGCAAGTATGGATTGACCAAGGCGTTACAGCAGAATTGGCGAATTCAGTAGCTCGTCTGTCTAGCTTGTATTCAGCACTGGATATATCCACAGTGGCCCGTGAAACGGGTAAAACAGTACAGCAAGCATCTAAGCTTTACTTCAACCTTGGCGACCGCCTGTCTCTGCACTGGTTCTTGAAGCAGATCAATGGCCAAGCCGTCGACAACAACTGGCAAGCATTGGCACGCGCTGCATTCAGAGAAGATCTGGATTGGCAGCAACGTCAATTAACAGGTCAAGTACTTAACTGCGGTTGTGGTTCGGATCTTGATGTGATCAAAGCGCTCGACGATTGGATGGAAAGCAATTCTGTTTCTCTACATCGTTGGGAAAGTATCCTGAACGAATTCAAAGTGGGTTCTGTTCACGAGTTTGCTAAGTTCTCAGTTGCGTTGCGCGAATTGATGCTACTGAATCTAAACTGCATGTCGAAAGACTAACGATTAGACTCAAGTAAAACGATTTCAGGGCAGGCCATTTGGTCTGCCTTTTTCGTTTCGGGTTATGATTGCTTACCCTGGAAAGTGAGTAGCCGTAAATTCGTAATGTCTCAAACCGATTCACTGGATAGTGAATTAAAGAGTGCTAACTGCCTAGATAACGGTAACGTTTGCTTAATAAAGAAGCTCATTCGTTAGCAAACTCGATTATCTTACCCTTACAGACAGTAATAGATTGAATAGTTGGGTAAATAAGTAAATAATATCGCCCCGTTTACACGGGGCTTTTTTCTATCGGAGGCACAATGCTTTACCGTCTAGCCAGAACTGGCTTTTTCCAACTTGATGCCGAAAAGGCACATGATCTTGCAATTCAAAATTTCAAACGCTTTACCGGCACTCCCATTGATCTTTTGTATCGCCAACAATTACCTCATCGACCTGTAGAATGCATGGGTCTTACTTTTAAAAACCCAGTTGGCCTTGCGGCTGGCCTAGATAAAAACGGCGAGTGTATTGATGCATTTGGCGCGATGGGTTTTGGCTTTGTAGAAGTAGGGACTGTGACTCCACGTCCACAAGCGGGTAACGATAAACCTCGTTTATTCCGTCTTGTTGAAGCTGAAGGTATCATCAACCGCATGGGTTTCAACAACCTAGGCGTAGATAACCTGGTTGAGAATGTTAAGAAGTCAAACTACGACGGCATCTTGGGCATCAACATTGGTAAAAATAAAGACACGCCAATTGAAAAGGGCGCAGAAGATTACTTGATCTGTATGGAGAAGGTATACCAATACGCGGGTTACATTGCGGTAAATATATCTTCACCAAACACACCAGGGCTACGTTCTCTACAATACGGCGAAGCACTTGATGATTTGCTGTCTGAGCTGAAAGCAAAACAAGCTGAACTAGAAGAGAAGCATGGTAAGTATGTTCCTCTAGCTCTTAAGATTGCGCCGGATCTAAGTGACGACGAAATCAGCCAAATTTGCGAATCATTGATCAAAAATAAGATCGATGGTGTGATCGCAACAAACACGACATTGGATCGTTCAATTGTCGAAGGCATGAAACACTGTGACGAAGCCGGTGGCCTAAGTGGACGTCCAGTTCAGTCTCGTAGTACTGAAGTAGTTCGTAAACTTCACCAAGAGCTAGGTGACCAACTGCCGATCATCGGGGTAGGTGGCGTTGACTCTTATGTTGCTGCAAAAGAGAAAATGATGGCAGGCGCTAAGCTTGTTCAGGTTTACTCTGGCTTTATCTACAAAGGTCCACGCCTTGTAGCTGACATTGTCAAAAACCTGTAGTTTGTAAACTAGGTCGTTATAGAACATCAATATCAGAAGTACCTATAAACTGACATCGTCTTACTAAAAGAGACACTGTAACTCCCTGAGTTGTAGAGAAAAGCGATAAGAAAGAGGAATTCATTTCCTCTTTTTTTTTGCCTATTGCTCAGTAAAATTACTGCAATTGAAGGTAATTTTGCGTTTTACCTAATGGAATGGTTCAACAGTGTGAGACGAAATGATGCTTAAACCTAGCGATACATGGAGTTGGTATTACGATGAGCAGCAATGTTCATTAATGCTAAACCTCGGAGAGGATATGATTTTCAAAACGAATCTGGTCCGCAATAAGCTGGTGGACTGCGCGTTTCGAGATAATGAATTCACCGTTGATGACGCATCCTCATACCAAACCTTCAAAGAACAAATTTCTGGCTTAGAGCTATCTGAGCCTCGCCAAGCAGAACTAGCGCTTTACTGCGTGGCTGCGAAGCGTTTCCACAAGCCTGTACAACCAAAGAGTTGGTTCTTTGCACCTCAAGGTGCAGGCCATGAGTATCCTCAGGAAGGGGATATTGTACAAATGAATAACGAGCATAGCCTTGGTTACTTCATTGTATTAGAAGTGGGCGAGTGTGCGAGCTTGTGCGCGTTTGTAGACCTAGAAGAGTTCCTACTGACTCCTTCAAAAGGATTGCGCTTTGGCGACTCAATCAAGGTGATGCACGATAGAATGCTTGATGCTAACGCAATTCTGCATCAATCTCATCATATTGCGATGGTAGGCTAACCCAAGTTTAATACATCATTTCGCCATACGTCGCACAGAACAACCTCACTAAACCTTCCAAATAATCGGCTTAATAGCCGATTTTTTTGTGCCTAAAAAACCTCATCCTGATAAATGCATCACTCGCTAACCATCAAAATAGTGAAGTTAAGACAATTTTTTTTACGTTAATTTCACCTCATTTAATTCCTCAAAAGTGTAATTTAGTCTTCTTTATTCCCTGTTTTCGCTCTTTTGTAGCTAAATTTCACCCATTATTTCCTGTTGGTATATACCAATTTTAAGGTGAATATTAATTCACAATGTTGATTCGGTCGAGAATTGGATGTAAAAAAATTGGGTTTGTTAGGTCTTATGCTGTAAGGGGGACTGGGTAAGCGATCGCTTCAGTACTGTGTGTTTGCTAGCCAGTTAGTCGAAAGATTCAATGAAAAGACGAGTTTAGAGTGATGCTCTGGTAACAAAATCAGGTATAATCGAGCTCATTTTTATCAATAAAAGAACACTATGAATCAATATCTAGCGGTTACCTCAAACGGCCTTGAGAATTTATTAGTTGAAGAACTAACCCAACTAGGGATTACAAACGCAAAACCTGTTCAAGCAGGTGTTAAATTCAAAGCGACCAATGAGCAAATTTATCGTTGTTGTTTGTGGAGTCGTTTGGCTTCTCGATTTGTACGTGTCCTTTCTGAATTCACTTGTCAGGACGACATGGATTTGTACCTATCGACTACTGCGGTTAACTGGGTGAATCAATTCCATAGCTCTAAGCGTTTTGTGGTTGACTTCAACGGTACTAACCGTGAAATCCGCAACAGCCAATACGGCGCGATGAAAGTGAAAGACGCTATCGTTGATTGCTTCGAGAAGAAGTCATTGCCTCGTCCTTCTATTAGTAAAGAAAACCCAGATGTTCGTATTCACGTTCGTCTACACCGTGACAAAGCGATTCTTGGTTTGGATATGGTCGGCAGCGGCCTTCACCAACGCGGCTACCGTCCTGAATCAGGTCGTGCACCATTACGTGAAACATTGGCTGCAGCGATTCTTCTTCGTAGTGGTTGGGATGCAACAAAACCTTTCTTAGATCCTATGTGTGGTTCAGGTACGCTTGTTATTGAAGCGGCAATGATGGCTGCGAACATGGCTCCGGGTGTTAAGCGTCAGAAATGGTGTTTCGAAGCTTTAGAAGATTTTGAACCAGAGCTATGGGCTGAAGTTAAATCAGAAGCGAATGTTCAAGGTCGCCGTGGTGTTAAGAAAGTCGAGTGTAAGTTCTACGGTTACGATAACGATGAGCGAATGATCAAGACTGCACGTGACAATGCGCGTCGTGCCGGTGTTGAAGACTTAATTCAATTTGAAGTAGGTGATGCTGCGCTAGTTAAGCGTCCTGCTGATTTCGATAACGGCGTGGTTGTATCAAACCCACCTTATGGTGAGCGTTTAGGCACAGAGCCTGGCTTGATTGCACTATACACGGCATTTGGCGCACAGCTTAAAGCTGAGTTTGGTGGTTGTCACGCATCTATCTTCTCTAGCTCAGACGAGCTACTAAGCTGCTTACGTATGCGTGCTGATAAACAGTTCAAACTGAATAATGGTGCGTTACCGTGTCACCAAAAGAACTACTCAATTTCAGATCGTCCGATGTCAGAGCGTCCTGCAGAGCAACAAGAACAGCAGATTGCGCCTGATTTCGCGAACCGTCTCAAGAAGAACATCGGCAAAATTGGCAAGTGGGCCAAGAAAGAGCAACTAGATTGTTACCGTATCTATGATGCAGATTTACCAGAGTTCAATGTAGCGATTGATGTATACCCAGGTCACCTTGTGATTCAAGAATACGCTGCACCTAAAGATGTACCGGAAGAGAAAGCAAAACGTCGTCTAACCGATATTATCCGTGCTTCTATTCAAGTGACCGGCGTTGAAGCCAATAACGTTGTGCTGAAAGTTCGTCAGAAGCAAAAAGGGCGTTCTCAATACCAGAAGCTTTCTCAAGATTCATCGAACCTAGAAGTAAATGAATACGGCGTTAAGCTGATTGTTAACCTTCACGACTACCTAGATACCGGTTTATTCCTTGATCATAAGATTACTCGTCGTCGTATCGGTGAAATGGCAGCAGGCAAAGATTTCCTAAACCTGTTTGCTTATACAGGTAGTGCATCTGTACACGCTGCTGTGGGCGGCGCACGCTCTACAACCACCGTTGACATGTCGAATACCTACCTAGAGTGGGCGAAAGAGAACATGGAGCTTAACGGACGTGTCGGTCGTCAACATCAATTTGTTCAAGCTGACTGTCTACAATGGCTGGCTAAAGAGCAGGGTTCTTATGATCTGATCTTTATTGATCCACCAACGTTCTCTAACTCGAAGCGTATGGATCAATCTTTCGATGTTCAACGTGATCATATCCAATTGATGGAGAACCTAAAACGCCTGCTTCGTGAGGAAGGTACGATTGTGTTCTCTAACAACAAGCGTCACTTCAAAATGGACTTGGAAGCTCTAGACGAATTAGGTCTTAAGGCTCAGAACATCTCAGCGAAGACACTTCCACTAGATTTCTCTCGCAATAAGCATATTCATAACTGCTGGTTGATTACTCATCTCATAAGTAGTTAAGAGATTGTATAAGGATATATAGTGCTGACTCTCTACAGTACAGAAGGGTGCCATCTATGTGAGATGGCATTCCAACTCACGGAACAGTTAAACATTAGCCATCATATCAATGTTGTCGACATCGCATTCGATGATGAGCTCTTTTCCCGTTACGGGGTCACTATTCCGGTGCTCAAATTTGAAAGCTCTGACGGTTCTCAACACTCAGAGCTTAACTGGCCATTTGGCTTGTTAGAACTTAATGATTGGTTAAAGAAGAATGGCATTACTTACAATTCATAATGGGCAGTTAGCATTTGGCGACCACCCACTATTAGACCGTGCAGACTTCGCGCTGCAAGAAAACGAGCGTGTTTGTTTAGTAGGGCGCAACGGTGCAGGTAAGTCTACGTTGATGAAAGTCCTCTCTGGCAACATCATCATGGATGACGGCAAGATGCAAATTACACAAGATGTGGTAGTGTCTCGCTTAGAACAAGATCCGCCGCGTAACGAAGAAGGCACAGTTTATGATTATGTAGCTGGTGGTCTTGCTGAAATCGGCGAGCAGCTAAAGATCTATCATGATCTTCTAGATCTAATCGCGACCGACCCAAGTGAAAAGAACCTAAACCGTCTTACTCGTGTACAAGAACAATTGGATCACGCTAATGCATGGCGTTTTGAAGATCGTGTAACGAATGTTCTGGGCGCTCTAAAGCTGACTGCCGAAACTAAACTGACAGACCTGTCTGGTGGTTGGCAACGTAAAGCAGCTCTCGCTCGTGCGCTTGTGTGTGACCCTGACGTGCTTTTACTCGACGAACCGACTAACCACTTGGATGTTGCTACTATTGAATGGTTAGAAGGCTTCCTGAAAGACTTCCGCGGCTCAATCATCTTTATTTCGCACGACCGTGCATTCATTAAATCGATGGCAACACGTATCGTAGACCTTGATCGCGGTAAGCTGAGTTCTTTCCCTGGTGACTACGAGAATTATCTAGTTGAGAAAGAAGAAGCGCTTCGCGTGGAAGAAATGCAGAACGCTGAATTTGATAAAAAGCTTGCTCAGGAAGAAGTTTGGATTCGTCAGGGCATCAAAGCTCGTCGTACTCGTAACGAAGGTCGTGTACGTGCGCTTAAAAAGCTACGTGAAGAGCGTTTGAATCGTCGTGAAGTGCAGGGCAAAGCGGTTATCCAAATCGATGATGCTCAGCGTTCAGGTAAGATTGTATTTGAAGCTGAGAATATTAACTTTGGTTTCGAAGGCAAAGAGATTGTTAAAGACTTCAGCTTCAATATCATGCGTGGTGATCGTATCGCTCTTATCGGTCCGAATGGTTGTGGTAAGAGTACCGTTCTGAAGTTGCTACTTGACCAGTTAAAACCTGATTCAGGTCGTCTGCATTGCGGTACGAAACTTGAAGTGGCGTACTTTGACCAATACCGCGAGATCCTTGACCCAGAGAAGTCGGTTATCGATAACCTAGCGGATGGTAAGCAAGAAGTAACTGTAGGCGGTCGTGAGCGTCATGCGCTTAGCTACTTACAAGATTTCTTATTCTCGCCTAAACGTGCTCGTACTCCTGTTAAAGCGCTGTCTGGTGGTGAGAAAAACCGTCTTCTATTAGCTCGTATTTTCCTTAAATCAAACAACTTACTTATTCTCGATGAGCCAACCAACGATCTAGATATCGAAACTTTGGAACTTTTAGAAGATTTGCTTGCCAACTATCAGGGTACGCTTCTTTTAGTAAGCCACGATCGTCAGTTTGTAGATAATACAGTGATGACAAGTTGGATCTTCGAAGGTAACGGCGTGATTGAAGAATTTGTTGGTGGCTATCACGATGCGCAACAGCAAAGAAAGCAGGCACTTGAATACCGACAGGTTGAAAAGCCATCAAAGCCAGCGAAAGTAGTTGAGGAAACTCCCAAAACTGCACCAGTTAAAGCTAAACCTAAGAAGTTATCGTATAAGCTACAGCGAGAGCTAGAAGCGTTACCACAACGTTTAGAAGAATTGGAAACACAAATTGAAGCTCTTCAGGAAGAAGTTAATGATCCAAGCTTCTTTTCGAAATCTGTAGAGCAGACACAGCCAGTTTTAGATAAGCTAACTGCGACAGAGCAGGAGCTTGAAGTTGCATTTGAGCGCTGGGAAGAGCTCGAGGCACTACAACAGGAAAGTTAAGAAGTAATAATGACTTGTACTAAATTTAAATTAACAACAGTTGCAGCTCTAGTTTTGGCTGCAACTAATGCCAACGCTGCGCTGTATAAGGTCGTTGAAGTAACGCCTTCGATTACCGGTGCATCTGAAATTTTTGGTGTAGCGATCCAGCCTGGTAGTGCTACCGACGGAACGAATGACCTTGCACTAGGATGTTTTGACTCAGCGGCAACAAACTGTGCTGACACTACATTCAAACTTGCTGGCGAAACTCGCAATACGGTTGAAGCGGTAAGTTATCGCGAAGAAGTGCCTTTCGCTATGGATGCTCCATTCCAGTACATCCAAGAGTTTGATGATTTCGAAAACTATTGCTATCGAGAACTGAGATATTCTACATGTGAGAGCTGGGCTCAAAATCGTTGGAACGATACTTGGAGCAAGGAAAGAAATGATCTCACTCATGTAAACGCTAAAGCCTTTGTCGAAGGTGGTGCCACATATGAGAGCCGTAATACGGTGATTAACTCTCTAGATGATACAGCTCAACCATTAGGTGTTAAATCTGAAGGTGGTATCCGCAACAACGCACTATTTACGACGACAAATGGACCTACTGGTACTTCTGAAACACGTGCTTGGAAAGCTATCACAGCAAGTAACGGCACTGTTTACAATGTAGGTAGTGTGTCTGAGGAGTTTGCACCTACAGATACATCTGAGCCAGACAAAGCTTTTGCTTCTAAAGCGGCAATCTGGGATGACACTACGACCAAAGAAATTGATTGGATTCGCAGCGGTAATGCTCAAGAAGGTGATTATTTTGCTCAAGGCAGCATGCGCTCAATCGTTGAATCAAACTCTGTTTTCTATGGTGTTGGCTATAATACCGAAAATGGTAACGGCGACCTACAAGACATGAATGCCAGTGTCTTTGTGAGCAATTCGTTAGATCTAACGAGTGCGACATGGACAACTACACAGATTAGCGGCGCAGAGGTTAAGTCTGGCTCGTCTAACGACGATGCGAGATACAGTAACTCTGTCGCGACTGATATTAACGATAACTTGTTCGCTGTTGGTTATGCTAAACGTAATGGCTATGTGCCAGAAAACGGCAGCGCAGGGAATAAGATTTTCGTTGTTACCGATGCGAAAAAACCAACTGCAACATTCTTGTCGGATGGCATTTTCTTTAGCGGCTCAAGTGGCGAAGCTAAAGCGGTAAATAACTACAATGAATTTGTAGGCCAGATTGATGCGGAAACGACTCGTGAAGTTGACGGTAGTGAACGTAGACATCGTGGCTTTATTTACCCGTATCAAGCAAATGGCACTGACTCATCAAGAATTGCGCTGTTTCAGAGCAAAGCTTGGTGGCTAGACGATCTAACCAATGATGGTGATGCTTCTGGTGAAAACAACAAGTTTAGAATCATCGACGCAACTGACATCAACGACGCTGGTGTAATCTCGGCGACTGCGATTAAGTGTACTGTTGGTGGAACAGCTCAGCCGTATGATACAACGTCTCACAACTCATACTGTGGTGGCGCATCATCTAATGCGGTAGAAGAGGTTGTAGCGGTTAAACTTGTTCCTATTGCTGGTAAAACTCAAGCTGATATTCAAGCTCGTAGTGCCGACTCAGAGAAAGTCGATCGTCAAGGTGGTAGCCTTGGTTGGTTAACTTTGACTGTGCTTGGTCTGTTAGGGTTCCGTAGGAAATTTAAATAATATCTTCTCTTGAGCCCGAGTTCACAATTCTGAACTCGGGCTTTTTTTCGCCTTGAGAAAATCGAAAAATTGGTCGATTCTTAAACTTGGAGTCACAAAAACTCCGCAAAGTTGTAATCATTGTATGTTAGTAAATCGAAATACCCGTATGAGGACTGCACTATGAAGAGACAAAAACGTGATCGACTAGAACGAGCACAATCTCAAGGCTATAAAGCTGGTTTAAACGGTAGGTCACAAGAAGCTTGCCCATATAGCCAAATGGATTCTCGGTCTTATTGGTTAGGTGGTTGGCGAGATGCCAGAGATGATAAACAAGCAGGTCTCTACAAGTAGATAGAGCGCAACGAATTCAAGGTCAGGGCTCCATTGTTTCAAATACAATGGAGCCTTGTTAGTTAAAGGGGGAGATAAAGTTTGCAAACGGCGAAACGGCCAAGAGCAATGTTTCTATGATATTCATGTTTCATTCATAGCTGGTGGACGTGATATCTCAATTAATTCGAACCTTAATGCACTATAACTAAATATATTGCAGATAAAAATAAAGCAGCCATTGGCTGCTTTATTTAAATTTAACTATCTAATTAGAATGCTGACGTGTCTTGGAAAAGGCCAACTTTCAAATCTTTAGCAACATAGATCTCTTTGCCATCAACAAGTACGCGACCATCAGCAAGGCCCATAACTAGGCGACGGTTAACAACACGCTTCATGTGGATCTCGTATGTTACTTTTTTCGCTGTAGGCAGGATTTGACCTGTGAATTTAACTTCACCAACACCTAGAGCTCGGCCTTTACCTTCGCCGCCAACCCAACCAAGGTAAAAACCAACCAGTTGCCACATAGCGTCTAGACCTAGACAACCAGGCATTACTGGGTCACCAGGGAAGTGACAATCAAAGAACCATAGGTCAGGAGTAATATCGAGCTCAGCAAGAACCAAACCTTTACCGAAATCACCTTCAGTCTCAGACATTTTAGTGATGCGGTCCATCATCAACATGTTTGGTGCTGGTAGTTGAGGACCTTGTGGCCATAGTTCGCCTTGGCTTGAAGCTAGAAGCTCTTCGCGAGTGTAAGAATCACGTTTGTTTTGCATTATCAATTACTCCGATTTTTGATAGGTGCATATTAGTGAACAGGTGTACGCTAAACAAGTCCGATCAGTACTAGACAAACCAGTTTTTCATGCGTCCAACAATTCCAATTGGGTGCTCATGTCTTTCAAAGTTTTCAATACGTTCCGCGATTTTACTAAGAACGCTTTCTTCTTCATCGTCTCTAAATGGTTTGTTCATAATGAGAGGAATAGCTTCGTCTACATTTGACACAGACCAGATGTGAAATTCTTCGTTTTTGATGCTTTCGATAAGGTCTGGTTTCAGTGCAAGATGTCTCAGATTAGACCTTGGAAGTATCACGCCTTGTTTGCCTGTTAGGCCTTGATGCTTACAAACATGGTAGAAACCTTCGATCTTCTCATTGAGGCCACCGACCGCTTGCACACGACCAAATTGGTCGACTGCGCCTGTTACAGCGATTTGTTGGTCGATAGGGTATTCAGATAGTGCGCTCACTAGAGAACACAGCTCAGCAAGTGAAGCACTGTCGCCATCAACTTCGCAATACGATTGTTCAAACACGACAGACGCAGCGTATGGCAATGGATCTTCCAGGTTTAGCGCACTGCTAACGAACGCTTGCATGATCATCATGCCTTTCGCATGCAGGTTGCCACCAAGCTCAGCTTTACGTTCAACATCGGCAATATCACCATCGCCAAAGTGAATCACACACGAAATACGTGCAGGCTCACCATAAGAGATTGGGTGACCTGGAACATCGATAACGGTTAGGCCGTTCACTTGGCCCACTTGTTCACCTTCAGTTTCGATGATGACTTGGCCATCTCGAATATCATCAAGTGCGCGCTCTGGTAGGTATGATTCTCGATTGTATTTATGCTGTTGAGCTTGTTGGATATGCTGAATATCAATCTTGCCGTTATTGGCTTCAATCAGCGCTTCATTCAGTAGCGCGTTGTGCCAAATCGGACACAATGGAATGTAACTTTGATCTTCTGTTTCTCGGGCGCCTGCGGTCAAAATCGCCGTCAACGCTTGTTGAGTAATATTGGGCAGTTCGTAACGCTGCTGAAGCCACTTCAGATAGCCTAGATATTGAGTCAAAGTCTCTTCAGACAGTTTAATGTCTTGTTCAATTTCACTAAAAAGACAAAAACCGGTTTGAATATCGCTATCCAAGTAATCAAGGTCACCGAGTTGCGCTCTGTCTCCAACGACAATCAATTTGATGTTGTATGTAAGAGGAAGCGTTGGTGATTGATTCAAGTGCTCAGGGTTACTGCTGATTGGCTCCACAGCTTCGCCAAGAAGCGCAGATTTTAATAATAACCAGCTACCCGGATTAGCAAGAATCAAATTTGCAGATACGATCAAGTAGCCGTTGTTTGCTCTGGTGAGTAGACCAGGTTTCGTCGCGATTATTTTTCCATCTCTAGACTGAACTTGGTCAAACAGAGAAATTGCATTCAGCGATTCGGTTTTGATAACGGGCTGTGTATCGTCATTCAGTTCAGCGACTAAAGATTCAACGATCATTTGGCGATAGATTGAGTTGTCCGGAGAGTTGACCAACAAAACACGTGAAAGGTTTGATAAGCGGACAAAGCGAGTCAACGCGTCTCTGAATCTGTGTTGAATATCTGAAAATGGGAGAGGCGAGATGTCATGGAATTGCTCTAATTGAGCGCTATATTCGTCGTACTGAGGCGTAACATGTCGCCAATCTACTTGAGTCATTTAAGTTTCTGATTATGATAATGAGGTAGGGAGTATATAGAAAAACCGATCTCGCTTGTAGCTCTATATGGACGTTACCGATCACTGGACTAATATAAGTATGATCTTGGTCTATTCTTTCAAGACAATAATTGTTAAATCGCCCATTTTGGGTTACGCTGTCACTAGGATTAACACTCGAGATTAGACATGAAATATCAGCAACTTGAAAACTTAGAATGTGGTTGGAAATGGAACTATCTGGTCAAAAAATGGAAAGAAGGCGAATCGATCACCTGCCACATTGATTCAAGTGAAGCTGACGTCGCTATTCAGGCGTTATTAAAGCTCGAACACCAACCTACAGGTGTGCTTGAGTGGATATCAGACAACATGTCTCCAGAGCTCGACAATAAGCTCAAACAAGCGATTAGGGCGAAGCGCAAACGCCACTTTAACGCTGAACAAGTTCATACCAAAAAGAAATCAATCGACCTCGATTATCGCGTCTGGGAAAAGCTATCTCAAAGAGCGAATGAGCTAGGTTGTACCTTGTCTGACGCCATCGAATATTTGGTGAGTGAAGCATCACGCAGCGAACAGGCGAGTAAAACGGTAACGAGCCTTAAAGAAGATTTAAGCAAGCTTCTTTCTGACGATAAGTAACCATCAATATTAGTGGTGACGTTATGATGTATGTAATCTTAATCGGTGCAGTGTTGGTATTTTGGTTGGTCGCTGTAGATAGACCCGTCCTGAAAATCAAATTCAATGATGGCGCTATTGAGCAGGTTAAAGGTCATCTTCCGCCGAGTTTTAAGCACAACCTTCAAGAGATCGGCCACAACAATGCGTTTAAGGGCGAATTAAAAGTGTATGCGAAACGTTCTGGCTATAACTTGAAGTTCACTAAGGACGTACCTAAAAGCGTACAGCAACGCATTCGCAATGTGTTCCCGCATAACGGATTCAAGTCTAAAGGCTCAAAGAAAGCTTAATTTTCGATAATTACGTGTTATCCAATACAACATCATACTAAGTTAATCCTAAACATCTCTCCATTATCTGCATACTGTTTTCAATCTTAACTAAAAGAGAACAGTATGAGATATCTTGTAATTTTATTGTGCTTTTTGTCACCACTAACACTTTCCGACGATGCCTTGATTAACCCAGTAGCAAAGAAGATTAAGACCTCTGTCCTTAAAGGGCTCAGTAAGAGTCATGTTGAGGTAGAAGGATATTGTGATCTTATGATTGAGATGAAGCACGCCAAAGGTTATGCAAGAATCAAAAAGGTCAGAACCTCTGGGGATAGCAAAATCTGTAAAGAAGCTAAAAAGCATCTGCCTAAGCGTAAAAAGTTCAAGTACAGCTTTCCTGAGAAATACATTCGTCTTCACATATCAGAATAATCGCTCTAATGCACTATAACTAAATATCTATAATTTTAATGAAACAATTTCGTGAACCAATCTCTAATTTCTATTAATATTTAGCTCACTTATAAAGTCAGCATATGCTGCCAAAAGAAGATTAGGGCAAAGGAAAGTCTCGGTTGTTGCTAGCAAATAAAAATTACACCCCAGAAGTCATAGAGATCTCTAGAAAAGTTTCAATTAACGTTGAGGCTCGTTTTACTAAGTGGTTGATATCTGAAAAGTATAAACTTGACCAATCCACGGTCGATACGCTACTTAGCTTAGAAAATAGATACTGCGAGAGCGTCATCTTTAATGAGGCAGACCGAATCTCACATAACCAACGTATTCTTTTGCGTTGTGAACAAGATAGAGTTAATGCCAAACGTGAGAAGGTAGCGGCCAAACAACAAACACTGCGTTACGTTATTGACGATGTGAGTGACGCGGCTTCAGTGCTCATGTTAGAGAAGCTTCAAGGTACACTGATAAGCTCTCTGTTCACACAGCTGCCAGATTACAATCAGTTTGCGAGTGTGGCGTATTCTCCATCTTTAAACTTTTCCAAGTTACACAAAATTTCATCCGAGAGCCGGGGACTTAGCTCTAGTCTTGTTGAGTTTGTTTCCAATCGTGAGTTTACAGAGAAATACGGCAAGAAATCGAAAATCATACTCGACCCTAAAGTTGCAGCAAGGCAAATTGGTATAGAAAACTGTCGGTTGTTGTTTCCATTATTGATGAGCCAACAGTTGATCAAGTGGAACGACGGCAATATCAAGCATATTGTGCCAAAGGTTTGGCAACACTTGGTGGTGACTTCAAATGCTACGCGTATAAGACTACAAGAAACGTCCGTTACAGATCCGAACGTTGGCATCCTTCTTGGCGTTTTGAGAGTGTTACCTTTATTCTTGATTTGTAATCACTTTTCTTCAACTTTCGAAGATGCCTTGGTGAAAACTATGCTCGGTTATCGAGATGCCAGTGACAGGCATGAAGAATATTACGCTTGTGCTGAAGTCATTCCAAATACTCAGTTTCTTGAGTCTATGGTAGAGCAACTTGAGTTGAAACTGCTTCAGAAGCTTGTTGAATTCATTGATTGGAGTCCTGGCAACCAGTTTATAAAGAGAGCTCTATTAGAGGAAGTGAACGATGTTCCAGCGTTAGAAAGAACCCTCTACGGAGCAGCACTGGCTCAAGGAAGAAAGTTCTCAATTTTTGAAGCACTGAGCAACAGTGATTTCTTTAATATTAAGCACAGACCTTATTGGTTCTCGAATGTTCAAATGTCAGCAACGACAATTGAGCAAATGCAGAATAGGGTACCAGGTAAAATCACCGATAAGATGTAATGAAGAGAGCCACACTTGTGTGGCTCTTTCTTTTAAGTTGCACTGTCACTTTATTTAGGTTGCTGACAAAGCCGGACTTACCAACAGTGGCTGTTTAGCAAACCACTTCAAACGTGAATGAGTCCTGTTTGGCCATTGCTTGTTTGACTGGAATACCTAGGCGTTGGCATGTCATTAACAGTTTAAGCTTTCTATCCGCTGGAGCATGCTCTGAGAGAATGACTGAAGTAAGGCATTGCTTGTTAAGAAACAGTTTATTGCCTTCGAGCTCTTCCTTAGGAAGTACCCAGCGATATTCTCGCTCATAGCGCCAATTAGAGTGCTTTACCTTAAAGAGTTCGGTACCTAAGTTTAATGGCGGTAACTTCTCTAACAAAGGCAAACAGATATTGTTTGGATGGTCTTCATATTGAACCTCAAAGCAATTTAGGTTCGCGTCACCCTCATAATAGTTAAGGTCATACTCAATACACATACCTTTGAAGTTGTCACCATACTGAGACCACAGTATAGGGTGGTCGCTGGACTGCGAGAAACACATCACCTTAAAATCATTTTGAAGGCACTGGCTGAAGATGTGGTTAGAATCAAAAGGGTTGTTAAAGGATTTAGCGTAATCAAACCACAACGAACACTCGGATATAGATTGTATGTTTCTATCGTGGAGCGATCTGAACTTATAAAGTTTAGGCAACATATCAAACACCTAGTTTACAACATTTCCTGATGTTAACACTTTAATTGGTAATGCAACTCCGAATGCACAGCATTTGATTGCTTAATCACCTTATTTTCAATTATAACTGTTTGATAGATCAAAATTTAAACACGAAATAGTGGTCTGTTTAGGTGGTTTATTTTGCAAAACGTAGTCCCTTAAACTTCCTATACCTACACAAAATAAGATACAACGTAACTTATATAGGCCGATTCAGTCAAGATAAAGGACCGAGTAACGCCCACTTTAGAGAGGAAGGCTTTGCTAGAGTGGACTAACGGTTATTCGAAGGGGTTAAAACTTGTATCGCGCACCAATATAAGCGGTTTGTGAAGAAACATCGACATCGTAGATTTCAACACGTGCATTTCGGTAGCCAAGGTGGATGTCGATATTGTTTGAGACTATCGCACCAAGCTCTGCACCAACTTGGTAAGCTGCTTCTGATTTAGATTCCGAGGTTCCGTCCATATCCATCGAGCCAACACCAGCTAATAGTGATACGTATAAGTCTAACGCATCTCCTTTAACAATGAATTTTGGCTTAACGTTGACGAAGAAAGCCTGACCTTCGATATCCATCGAATCGCTATAGCTTACCTTACCAATTTTTCGGTATTCGGCTTCTAGTCCTAACTTAACAACATCATGAGTATTGAATTCGTAGCCTCCAACTAGGTTATAACTGAGGTCAGAAAGGTCTGATGAATCTTCAATAGCGTTGTTAGGGAATTCAAATTCGGTTTCATTGTAAAAGCCGATATCAGCACCAACATAAAACTGACCAAGCTCCTTAGATGAAGCTTCTTTATCACTAGCAACCGCTTGGAAGCTCATTGCGAAGATAGATAATAGTGATAGGGCGACCATACTGCTTTTCATGTAAAACCTTTATTTAGTAAGTTATTGATTTCCCGGACATGCTATCAAACAAAAGACGTATTAGTTAATACGAAACCTGTCTAAATATCTGATTTTAAAAGCTTGTAGGTAATAGAAGTATCAACATCTCACATGTAAGACAAGGTATGAAGAGCACCAACAAAGTGATGAATATGAACAGTAAATACGTTGCGTTGTCACTTATCCACAATTTACTGCAGTGCGATTAACTACGGATACATTTTCAATGCTATGCAGCTTTCTAAGAATCTCTTTTGAGTATCAGAGACAAGCTAATTAAGCCTGAGTAATGAGAACGATGTAAATTGATAGAGCTTAAAGCGAGCTCAACTTGAAAGAGCCCAACTAAGTAATCAGCAATTCAGATTAGACATTAGTCATGTGTGGGAGATCTTGGAATGCACGAGCACTATGAGCTGGCCAGGTTATTCAGGCTTTTCAGTTTGTTCAGGTCTCAGAGATAAACTGTTTTCAACAGCGAGTGGATAACATCAAGATAGAGTTAGTTTTTGCAAGAAGTCGACCTGAAATTTTTCCAGCAGGCGCTGTAATGTAATGAGGTAAAAGTTAATTTTGACAGACGCTTTGATTGGAGCCTGTAAGAGTGTTTATCTGATGCAATCAAGGTGGTGGGAATTATATCGATTAAACATGTAGCCAATCCATAAAACCAACGACATTAAGGACTTAATCAAGCGCTGTACGTAAAATCTGCAAGGACTAATGTACTGAAACGCCTCAGATTTCAATCTCCTTCGGTGCGTATTATGTCTGCTTATGTTCAATAGTGCATATCTTATCAATGCAGTGCAACCTCTTGTATTTAGAGGTTTCATCTGTGAAGTGTCGCGAAATGAGTAAGAATTACATTTTTCGAGAATTAGAATGCCAAATGACCAAGGAAGAGGTCGCTGAACTGTGTTTTAAAAGTGTGAGGACTGTCACGGGATGGGATGAGGGGAACCCAATTCCTCCCGAGTGTAAAAGGCTAATGAGAATGGCTAGAGGTCGGGAACTCAGTATTAGTGAGGACTGGGAACAGTTCAAAATGTTATACGACCGAATGGAACTGCCGACAGGGCAAGTTGTTACGCCACAACAGATTTTAGCAGGGATTGCGCTGTTAGGGATTCAATCTGAACTAGAGATCAAGACGTCAACATATCTACTAAAAATTGCTCGATCGATAGCGAGAATTAAATAGCTCAGGTCAATCACTGATAGGAGTTAGTAACTTTAGTTTTTAGTACTTAAAATAATACTCAATACCCAACGCATTAATTTAGCGTTGGGTTGACATCTGAAGAAGAATAATTGATTAGTTGTATTTTCAGGTTTAAGCAGTATCTTCAGCGAAATGTGGAGTTAAGTCTTCCAACTCTTCACTCGTGAAATATTCATCTCCAACTTTGACGCGATCAGTCAATGGATTGTTTGGAGAATCTAATTGAGGAAAGGGTTTGTCATGTCTTTCAGGTGAGTAACCAATTATCACAATCTCGTTCAAATCCCCTTGCCAAGTATAATGGATTGCAGGACCTGACGTAGCTCCTAGAGGGTTTTCTTTATCAACTTTTGCACTAGAGGCGTTGGAAACATTATCCCAAGGGCCACTATGATAGTGCCATGTATCATAATCAGAATAACTGCCGTCGTTCTCGACATTTTTTCCAATCAGAGGTTCGCCACTTAGTACGGATTTCGCAAATTTAGTGATTCGTGCAAAGTGCATACGATCTGATGAACTGTTTATAACATCAAAGGTGGCAAAATCTTTAAAATACGCTGTATTTGTAAGACCTCGAAAGAAATCATTGTGGAAATGTATTTTATCTACTGGCAATTTTTCGGCTTTCCCGGTTAAGCTAAGCCAAGCTCCTTTCTAACAGCAAAAAGTTTCGCTAGCATAGCTGATTCAATTTGACTGCCTGACATTTTGTTGTCCAACGAAAAACCAATATGCTCGCTAGAGCTTGCACGTTTGTTTAGTTCTTGTTTTACAATGGCTTTAGCATTAGATGTCTGTTTTTGCATAATATGCACCTTCTAGATTAACCTGTCAAACGAAACAGGTTCTATCTAATACTACGTTATGTCATTGCACTAATCAAATAGTAAGTATTTTTTACCAAGACATGTGAGTTGCCATAGAAGTGTTTCTAATCGATTGTTGATAAGTTTACTCAGACACCAACTTTGATGTTCTTTTGTAACCGTACTTCGTGGGAATGTGTTAGTACTTAATATCTTTATTACAGTAACTAACTGTTTTCATGATCAAAACACTATCATTAAGAGTGTGAATCAATACAATGAAAAATCAATTGATAGGTAGGGAGATGAAGTCCATCGTGTTGAGTTTCTATCTCACCAACAACTACCCCATTAGAGAAAGGAAAGTTTGTGGAACACAAAAATAACTCAGCCACTAGAGCATTTAATCTGCTTAGTAAGGCTCGTACTCATCAAGAAAACTCCGTCACTGTTACTGTATGGAAATCAGTATTAACTCAATCTAATGAACCCATGGACTCTTTTGAAGTGATCCGGTTGGTGAATTTGTTGCGAAGTGAAATCAAAAATATAGAGAGAAAACTGATAAAAGCAGGCGTTCCACAAAATATTTATGTGGCTCATTTCAACAGTGCTTACAATGCAACTTCAATTGAGAGCATGAATGCAACATGGTCTAACTTTAAAAAGAAAATCACTAATGAGTTGTTACTTTGTCTCAAGTTTTCAGAGTTTATAATTGAAGAGAACGAGGTCGATTTTGATGAACAAAGTATTCAGCAAATAATAAATCTTATTGATGAATTGAAGACAAGTCTAAATGAGTCAACAGTAGATGCTGAACTTGTTCATTTCGTTTCTGAACAGATTAAACTTTTAGAACGTGGCTTGCACGACGTTAAAATTCGTGGGTCGAAAGCTATACAAAAATGTTACGTGGATGGTCTTGGTGAGATTGTTGAAAACGCAGATTTAATCGATGAGAACAAAGAACAACCAATTGTACAATTGCTTCATAAAGCGTGGGGACAGGTTCAGGGGGCAACTGAAAAGGCGGCTCAACTAAACAAGTCTGCTGATACATGGGCGAAACTGATCGATAGAGGCTCTGAAGTGATGGACCATTTAGCTCGCTTGACATAAGCAAAAAATGGCAACTTTCTTGATTCATCAGATTTTTAAATATGATCATACTGAAGGTTAGGTTTCCAGAACTAACTAATTTGACTTAGATACTTATATGTTGTGAACATGGAATTAATCAATAAAATCGTAGACTTACCAGTAATCATACAAGGAGCCCTTGGCTCATTCTTATTTTGGCTTGCTTACGAGCTGACTAAAAGATTTTTCGACCTTGTGCTGGAATTTGGCACACGTATTAATCACGAATGGCGAATGGAGTATCTTCTTTCACAACAATCTCACGTTATTCAAGAGCTATTAGAAGGAGAGGAGGCTAGGCGCGCACGCACTGGTATCAAGGTTCTAGCAATTCAAGTAGCTATAAATCGAAGCATACATGGTGCTATATATGTCATATTAGGCTTAATATCAGAACCTTTTATTGGTAGCTTATCAAATCTAGCATTCCTTGTTTCTTTGGCATATTTTTACCGAGCTTTAAAAGCATCTCATATCGATATTGAGTCAAAGCAGAGTAAAGATTGGTACAAAGCTAGGTTAGCCGAGCTTGAGAAAGAAATAGAGCAGCTAAAGAATAAGAAAAGTCTTGCTAAGAGCTGATAGCTTGGTTGAATTTACCCCCGTGATACAACACGGGGGTTGGCTTCCTCCCGCCGCGCTCGTCCTCCTCAGTCTTCGTCGTCCTCACTTGTTGTCCGTCAGCATTAGAAAGAGATCCTTTTCAGCACCCAAATGATCTTAAAGAAAGCCAGTGAACACAAAAAGGCCTTACCGATGTGGTAAGGCCTTAAAGAGCATTCTGGCAGGATGAGGGAGGGTGCGGCTCATTAGCATTGGCAGTTAGAAACACTCGCCAGTTGAGACATACGGACTAATAACCTCTACGGTGTGGCTCGGTGCCTCGTTCGCGCTTCGCACTCTCTTATCCCTGCGGGGCTTAAAACAAACTGACTTCCGCTTGTCTTACTTCTGGCACAGCAACCGCAGCTGAGTAGGGCTTGCATGTTATTAACTTGGTTAGCTCGCCTCTGTTTAACTTCAACAAGCAATCATCAATACGGTCAAACGTAATGTCGTAAGCTTTGAGGAAGCTTTCGTTTACTGAGTAGAAGCCATCAAGAGCTTCCACCTCAATGCTAACATGTCTTTCAATCGTGCCATTTTTGATTGCGAAATTCACACCAGTAACAAAAGCTTTCTTGATGCCCTCAAACGGCAGCACCTCGGCTATAGGAACATGAGCAACATCATCTTTGTGGTTACCTTTACTGCTATCCCCACTAGAACGTACATCCCCAGAAGCTTGAGTATCTTTGTTAGGTTGTGTTTGATTTTGCTTAGGAACGGCAGTTGAAGACGTTGTTTGTCTCGCTTCCTCCACCGTCTCAGTAGTTTCAATAAAACGATTGGATAAGTCATAAATTATGTACCCGAAACAGAATATGGATAGTAGGAAAATCAAAATAGCTTTAGGGCTACGAAACAGCGTATTCATAGCTAATTGTTGTTTGGCGCTGCCTGTCCCCGTTGATTTGTAGAGCAGGAAAGAGTCTAAGGGGATTTTCTGATTGGTTAAGTTAACGTCCTTTTTCTTAGGAATGGCTGGCGTTGTTACTGCTTTGTCGTGCTTCCAAATATAAGGGTTGCGCTTGGTCCAAAAGAACTGGTCACGGCCCTTATGAAAAAAGTTCTGGTTAGCACATGCCTTGATTCCTGAATCGATTTGCTTCCAATCAGGGGAAAGTAACTCGATGTCCCAATCGTACTTTCGGTGTCTCATGAAGCCTTCATTAAAGCTGTGCGGATAGATGATTCTTCCTTCGGAATCGTATTCGGCAATTCCGCGATCATCTATCTCTGAGTCTTTCAATGCGTCCATGTTGGCAGGCGTGTAACGAGAGTTAAAAAAGCGTTCGTAATCTTTAGGGAGTAGCCCGTCTTGTGGTGATTGAGTGATGAAATCAGAGAGCGGTTTATACTTCACTTTGCGTATATCAAAACCCACGTTCTTAGAAAAGATATCCTGGCACTCATCAATGACAATCAGCGCGCCAATAGGGCACCAACAGAAGAAATGAGTCCAGAGGTGAACCCCTGATTCATCTCTAGAGCTAACACGAAAGAGTTTAGCTGTGCTTGGAAACTTAATATCAAAGCGCTCTTCGATGACAGCTAAGGGCTGCATTCCTTCCATGTTGGTAACAACGGTTCGTCCTGCCTTTAGAGCTTGATAGATAGAGAAGTAAGCCGTGTAAGCCGATTTGTAAGAGCCATTTGCTCCGGTTCTAATCGTGATAGCCATTATCTAGAGAGCCTCATAACTAAAGCCGTAGTGAAGAAGTTGGCCCATACCGACAGGGCTTGAGGGACGCCAAACTTAAACGCATAAAATCGTAATTCATCAGGTAAAGCGTTAAAAACGTTAGACAGAATCTCGTTAAAGCCGATCTCCTGTAGAAGAATTTGTGCCGAGTTATAAGAGAGCTTGATGAACTCCAATTCCGCCTTCAATTTCATCTTAATCATGAAGATCTGAATGTATGAAAATAGGTCTAGTGTCATCTGCGGGATGGCTTTAAAGAAGTCAGTGATAAACGACATCTGTAAGCTGATCCAATCGATAAAAGAGTAGATGTAATCCATAACTAATCCTTCCCTAACATTTTGATGCCAGACACCACAAACATAAACATAATCACAGCTGCAATCAGCGATGCGTTATCGAGTAACGCTTCGAAGACTCCTGATTTGAAAGAGCGTTCAGTGTGGTTTACGTTAAGGTTTAATGAGTGCTCTTTATAGGTGCCGTTGTTAAACGAACTGGTATCGATAGAGAAGAGCGCTTTGAACTTTTCATATTCATCTGCCATCTCTTGTTTGATCTCCAAGACCTCATTTTGAGCTTCAGCTATTTGAGCTGGAGTGATGATGAAGTCTTCACCGCTGAATCCGTAATTGGGTTCATTAAAGTTATTGGTGTTGGTTACACTATCGATGAGGTCTGTTAATTTGTTTTCGACACCCGACATGTCACCAGTTTCAAGCCCGTCTAGTTTTGTTGATAGGTCAGAAAGACTGGCTTCAATACCGGATAAATCAGGTGTGCCCAAAGAGTCTATTTTTGAATTAACGTCTTCGAACTCATAGTAAAGGCCATCAATCATAGAGTTATTGCTTAAAACCTTTTCTTCGATATTTGAAAGGCGGGCAACATCAGAGGACATGGCTTTTAAGAGCTTGTTGTTAAGGTTTGCTTTTGCTGCGTTCCTTATTTGACTTTTTTGTTGGTCAGTAAGGCCACCGCCAGAAACCTCCAAAGCTTGAATCTTACTGGCTAAATCGCGATTCAAAGTGACCATCAAATCTCGCTCGGTTTTTTGTCCGGCAATGAGTTGGTCATTTTTAGTCATATTGCTAACACTGTTTCGAACAGAATCTAAGAGCCAATTGCTTTGAGCATCAGTGAGAGCGCCGCCACCGCCAGCAGGGAAATCTGAAATGGAGTGGATTATGGATTGAGTGTTGCGTTTAACAATCGCGACTTCTTCATCTAGATCATCAAATCTATGAAAGGTCTGTCTATAACGATCATCCAAACGATTTTTGATATCTTGTCTCGCAGCAAAAACACTCTCTCTAACGGTGTTTTCTAATCCACCTTGAGCGGCCGTTAAAGAGTCTATCTTGTGAGCAAAAGATAAATCATTGGTCTTTTGAGTATTGATTAACTCTGCAACCGCTCGATTAAAATCTTCTTTGGTTAAATTACGTCTGCTTAAATCAGAAACAATTCCTATTAATTTAGAGTTATTATCGTTCAAATCATCCATAACATAACGGTAATGGAGACAATCTCTATTATCGTCGTCAACAAAACAATTATTAATGGTTTGTGCTTCTTCTAGACGTTCATAAAACTCGTCTAAATTATCAGGAACATTGTTACCATCAGAATCCGTAACTTGGTTGTCATTGCTATAAGGGTTAGGGTCTTCACCGTTTTTAATGCCGTCGCCATCCCAATCCTCTAAGTCATCTTGAACGCCATTTTGGTTAACATCACCTTCAAATGGAAAGAGCTCAGGAACGTCACCTGAATAACGGTTGATTTGGTCAAAGCTACAAGTCGAGCCTGTGTAGTAAAACTTATTAGTCCAACGTCCTGCTTCAACAGAAACTGACACTGTACTCGGAGCCATGTTGCAGGCAGCACCAGTAGAGCGATCGCCAATACAGTAAGAGCGGGGATTATCCCCCCAAATGTAAGAGTCCCAAGTTAAGTTTTTTCCGGTGCCTTTTAATATCTTGCAGGAACTCACGCAAACGCCATCAACCTCAACTTCACCCGCGCCACACTGCAAAGCATTAGAATTGAAAGCGATAAGAGCCAAAGAAAGTGAGAGGTATTGTCGATATCGTTTCACTGTAAAACCCTAGATAAGAAAACGCCTCCAAACTAGGAGGCATTGATACCCGTATATACGCCATATACGAATGACATCGCCATAACCACCCCAAACAGGATGGTTACAACTTGAGAGACAATGTCTCCCATTAGTTCCCCATAGAGTTGACGATAGCGCGGAGACCAAAGCCAAGTGCAGCAAGACCAATCAGGCCAACAACAACTAAACCGTAGTTTGCTTGACCAGTACTTACCGCGTCATTAATCGCGGTTGTGATAGGTGAAGTATCAGCGAATGATGAAGCCGATACAAGCGCTGTAGAACCTAGAACCAATAGACGTTTTTTCATGTTATTTCCTTTTTTAAGAGTGTGTTACTAAACATTGACCCTTAGCCTTTGCCAAGAGTTTTTAAGATTCGTCCAAGCACATGGCCTGAAACGAAAGATAATAAAACCCAACCTGAAACAGTTGTGTATAGCTCTGAATCAATAGTTAGAGACTGTGCTCCAGAGACTAATTTGTTGTATTCGCTGTCGCTAAGCATTACGAGCTGACAGTCAAAGTCGGTTGACGTTCTTAAGTAACCTTGTTGAGTGGTCGTAATGCAGTTCATTGTTAAGCCTTGTTAGCTTTCATGAAGTTATCGAAGTGCTTTTTGATTTCCTCATCGACAGGGACAAGCTTGTTGACCAAGATATCGAGCGGGTCATTTGGGTTAGCACCAAAGTTGAGCTCGTAGTCACGGTTAGCCACAAAAGCGCGTGATTGGATTAGCTGACGTGCGTATTCCACATCAATTTTCAGTGCTTGCTTGTTGTATGGGATGTCAGTTGAAAAGCCGATGCCCGTTTGTTGAAACTTCTCGTTATCGACTTCTTCAACGGCACGAAGTACAGACAGCTCGGCGAACTCCATGCCAGATTTAGGGAAACGCTTGATAGAGATACCAGTTATTGTAGGCATATTCTTGACTCCAAAATTTCGATTTTCTGTTTAGTGTATTCGTCAGGAATGCCCAACGATGTATTGAAATTAGCGCGGCGATGGTGCGTAGGAATAAGCATTCCAAACGCTTCACCCAAGTCTCCCTCAGTCATAGCAACAACCTCAGATAGAGCCTTACCACATTGACGACGAACCCAAGCAATACGAGCCATAAACTCCAGTCCGGCTTTCTTCTTATTCAGTTCAAGCTTCATTGGTTCAGCAGGGTCGATACTGGCGGCGAAGTCACACAGACCAGCAAAGGCCGAAGCAGGCGAGGCGAGTAGAGCTAAATCGCACTTCTTCAATTCCACTTCATTGCGGTACCAAATCACTTCAGGGTCAGCGATGTTTTGCTCAAACTTCTTGTTGTAGATACGCCAGTAAACTGCAGACGTACGAGAGCCAACAAGAACCGCTTCCTCTGATAATTCACCAGACTGTGAAACGCGCTTATGAGGAACCATTGTCGGACCACGACCACGAGAAGCAGTGCGAAATGCTCCCTCATAAAAACATTTCTCAGCATACTTACAATCAAAGATTCCGGTGTAGTCATCCACGCAGAGATCCAAACGGGCTAGGCGAGTGATACCCAAGAGAGAAAGCCACCAGTGCAGCTTTTTGTGTGTGGTGAAGTCGAATACCTTCGCGCAACCAGTACCATTAATCTGTACATAGACCGTGTCATTGTTGCCGCCAACACCAACCAAACCACATTCAACAGTTCCCGTAGAATCGTAAATCACCATCGAATCTTCATAGCCATGCAAGCCACGACCGCGCATAGGCGACAGACGGAAGTTAAAGACTTTCGCCATGAACTCATCAAACCTATCAGCCAAAACCTTACGACATTTGTTACGGTGTAACTCGATTGATTTTTCTATCGCTTCTGGTGAGTTAAGACGGCCTTTAACGGTTTGCTTCTTAAACTCAGGAAACTGCAAGTTGATAAAGTCTTGTTCGTTAGAGTTATCCAAATGCCTCAGCGAGCCATACGAAAATGAAAAGGCTAGGTGATCCACTTGAACTGGACGAATCTCATCATGGAACTTATGTGGTTTTTTAGATGGCACTGAACACGCCCTTAACCAAAAGCTCTTGGTAGTTTTCATCAGTGATTTCAACAATCTGAAATGACACCATTCCATAGTGAGCTTCCATGAACTGGAAGAAATCACGCGGAGTCTTAAAGAAATTGTGACCCCAAGGGAAATAGGCGTTGATACCGTGATTGGGTTCATTGTCGAAGTAGATTGAATCCATGATTAACGGCTCACAGGGTAAGAAGTTTGAGCCAAAGGCCAAGAAGCTTGGAGTTGGTTAACAACCGCATGAGCATCTGACACAGAAAGGAATTTACTTTGAAAGTGCTGAGCTGTGGTGATCACAAAGCGTTTACCAGTTGCAGTAACTCCAAAGCCTGCAAAGTAACGAGGGAAACAACCAGAAACTAATAGAACATTTACCATAGTGATCACCTTGAAAATTTGAATTTGACTGAGGTGAAACAACTCAGTCCTGATTTGTGTGTACTATAAGACACAAAAATCAGGACTGACAAGACCGCTTTTTGTGGACTGACGGTATACAATTGAAGGAAATGGAGGGACAACCATGTACCAAAATAAACTGTTAGATGCCTATAAAGAGGCTCAAAACTACGTACAAGATAAGCAGATTGCACACGACTTGGCGTTAAGTCGTCAAAAGATAAGCGCAATTAGAAGCGGAGCTCGCTATCTAACTGAAACAGAAGCACTTTTTATTGCAGAAAGAATTGGTTTGTCAGAAGAAGAAGTCTTAGTGTATTTAGCGGCTGACCGCAGTAAAAACCACAAGGCTCAACAGGCTTGGCAGAACATCGCAAAAAAGTTTAACGGGCTTAATATGTCAGGTATTTCAATGGCTTGTGGTGGATTGGCGTTATGGATGATGCCTACTCAAGATGCACTAGCCAACTGCGTATTATGTATATTATGTTAAATATGGTTTGGTAATCATAAGGCAGAGTTCGATATACGATGCCCTGCCTCCGTTTCTATCCAACTGATACTGTGTATTTAACCATAATGGCTATTTACCATAAAATACCTAATAAACATATTTCCTAATCTTCGATTAAGAATACGTTTATTAGATCTCAAGCATTAATCTATCTATAGCTTCTGTTATTTCTTTTGTTCTTACTGGTTTGGTAACGAAATCATTCATACCAACATCTAAACATGAACATTTATCTTCAACCGATGTGTGCGCTGTTAGAGCCACGATCGGTGTTTGTATGTTTGCTTCTCTCATGTATTTGGTTGTGGTTAAACCGTCCATTACCGGCATCGATACATCCATTAGGATAATGTCTATCGAGTCGTTGTTGTCTTCGACAAATCCTATCGCTTCTTCGCCATTACTTGCGATAAAAACTTCATGACCCTGTCTTGTTAGAATAAGCTTAATCACCATTTGGTTTGTTGGGTTGTCTTCAACAACTAGCACTGAATATCGGCTTCTTAGTTCTCTTGAACAGACATCATCTTCCAGTTGATTGCAATTGCTAGTCACTCTGGTGAGCACTGGCAGTTGGACTTCGAACTTAGAACCTTTCCCAGGCTCACTTTCCACTGATATACGTCCACGCATCAATTCGACCAATCTTTTGGTGATTGCCAAACCTAAGCCTGTGCCACCAAACCTTCGTGTGATTGTACTATCTGCTTGCACAAACGGGCTGAACAATGACGATAGCTGTTGCGAACTAATTCCAATGCCGGTGTCTTCGACTGCTATGTAGAATGAGCTCTGTTGGTATTTTATGGATACATGAACGTGCCCATGTTCCGTAAATTTGATGGCATTGCCTATTAGGTTAAACAAGATCTGTGCTAAACGGCTCGGGTCTATATAGTGAAGTTCACCCTCAGGGATATCACTAGAAATCGTGAGCGTTAGACCTTTATCGTCTGCCGCCTTCTTTTGTTCAGATAAAACAAAAGTTACAGTGTCTCTTACATTGCTCCATTGTGGTGCTAATGAGAAGCACCCGGATTCTATTTTGGAAAAGTCCAATACATCACTGATGATCGCTAGCAAAAGCTCAGACGATGTACTCATATTTAGCAGTATAGACTGTTGTTCTGGCGTTAGTTGAGTCGATTTTAACGTGTCGATTAGCCCAATGATGGCGTTCAGTGGCGTTCTTAACTCGTGGCTCATCATTGCCAGGAATTCTGACTTTGCTTTGTTGGCTCTTTCAGCGTCTTTCCTTGCTGTTACAAGCTCCGCGGTTCGCTCTCTCACTGTGGCTTCGAGTTTCTCTTTGTTCTCTATGTCGAAAACAGCGCGCTCAATAAGCGGGCGAAAACGGTTTAGAGTTGCTTTAGTTTCGATACTAAAATGTTTGGTATTCGAGTGAATAAAAATAATGACCGATTGCGTTAGCCCGCTATCGATACCAGTAATCAACACCGAGTTTATTTGGTCAAGAATAATGGGATGCAAAGAGTTGAATTCACCCAGAGACTTGGGCTCAAAAAGGATAGCGCATTCCCCATTAATGACTCGAGACAGCTTGCCACAATCTGTCCAGTGCATCTGTTCAAAGACTTTATTATTTGTCAGTAGAGTCTTGAAATTACCTTCGTTCCCTACTCTTGAGACTACGATAAAGTCGTCAAATTTGATGTACTTTTTTAAGACAAACTCAAGGCTAGAAAATATCTCAGATATGTTACTTGCTTTACTGATCGCAGAGATAGTCGATAGGATCACCCTATTCTCTTCAGCCAGTTTCCTCTCACGGGCTTTTAGTTTTTGTAGTTCAATACGTGCTTCTTGCAGCGCTTCTTGACCTTCAGAACCCATTATTTTTTTAACCTATAAAATGTTGCTGATGACACCATTAAGTTACCGTGTGCGTTCTCTCCACCAGAAAGTCTCCCTTGCTCACCAAAAGTGAATGGGCATATGTAAGGAAGCCCATTAAGTGCTTGATTTATTTGTTCACAAACCTCATCCATGTCTTGTTTAAGGTTTAACATTGGACCGGCACAAAAGATGTTAATAGCACCTAATTTCTCTTCCAGATCCATGTCATTGTAGTAAGACGAATGAATGATGTTGGCGGCGCGGCTAATTAACTGCTGCTTGGAACCTTGCATTAAGTATATGGTGTCGCCTTCGTTGATGTCGGTAAATAACTCGATTCCGTCGCACTCTGTTTCTCGGATAGAGTGTGAAAGCTTGAAATACGGATAGTTGTAAGACGAACCGACTTTTCTTCCCAAAGGATAAACAGACGATTTTTCAAAGATATAGCCGTCGTCGCTGCCCCCTAAGTGGAAATTGGTCCATTCGTTGTAAACCGTAGCAGCTGGCCTATGGTCTATCTCCAGTAAGATTCTGTTTCGTACTTTAGTCACGGTACCTGAGTAACGCGTGGGCGTGTGACCTGCACTGAATGATGAATAGATGGATTGAGAGGCGAAAAAGACCGTTAAAGAGATCCCGTTAATAGAAAGCGACTCTTCGGTAAAGATACTCCAGTTACCAGATACCTGATTATCGGCAGCACTGCCACCAATGATAGGAACCTCAGTCCCGAACTTAGTATCGATAGCTGCCATTACTTTCTCCTCGTTACCAGGAGTAGAATGAAGCAAGATTAAATCTGGGATCTCACCTTCTCTATTTGCGTTTTTAAGCGCTGTATCTATCGCGTCGAAGGTGCTTTGCTCGATGGATTGGCTGAAGTGTTTAATACCCGTTCCGTAGGCATTAATACCTGAATCATAGATGATGAGTACACCGATGACTGGACCTGAATGAAAGCCTGTTTCCGTCATTATTCCATGGCAGGTGGTACAGCCGTGTATGGGAGTGTTGGGAAGCGCATCTACGAAATATCTCTGCACAGCGAGCGTGGAGTACTCTTCTGTGCAGTAACAAATGAGGCAAGCGATATTCTCAGGGTTTTCTACCCCTTGAAGCAGTTCATCTACTGCGATTTTATCGTCTAGGGAATAAGAGACTTTTGATAGAAATTTCATAGATTTCTGGAAACTTTATTAATGTCTTCTTTATAACACTTTAATGCACAAGGTTTCACTGGTTTAGTCAACATTTCTATCAAAGAGCGAGGTGTTGCTCAGTTTTCCATTTTATTCTTTGGATAGGTTTACTGTATACGTCATGACCTGTTGTGGAAATGTAACCGTTATTGAGGCGCTCTTATCATCGGTTTGTAAAAGCCAAGATGAAGACCCTTTCGATTCTAAAACTCCGCTTCCTTCATAGCTAATGATAAACTTGCCAGTTTTAGATGTTTCGATCGAATACCCCTGACTATCGTCCGAAATCAAAACATTATTATTATCAATACCAAATTCACAAGGTTTTGAAACGATACAGGTTATTGTCTCGTTATTATCGTATGTCACTGTTCTCCAAGTAAATGCAGCTATTAAAACAACCAACATGACGATAATTTGAACAAGCCTGCCTTTTGTTAGCTTTTGTGCCGCCATTATAATCTTTACTCCTTGTTACAAAGTTCAAAGTTTTTAAATAAAAATCCAATTCCAGACCAAGCGTAAGGTTACTACTCTGTCATTGATTTGTTAATTCAAGTATAGTGTCGCGTTGAAAATGCCACTTTTTTTTAAAATCAGCAAGTGGAAATAAGGTCCTGAATAGGCTGAATTTCCTTTTCTAATTTGGGTGGCATTACGACGTGAGTCGTGTTGGAAGTAAAGTGTAGTAAATAAGAAATTGGAAGCATGCAAATGAGCCAAGAAAAGCAGCTTGAACAAAACTACAACTATACGGTCGTCCGTCAATTTACCCTGGTTACAATTTTGTGGGGTATTGTCGGTATGGGCGTTGGTGTTTTGATTGCCGCTCAATTAGTTTGGCCACAGCTAAACTTTGATACGCCGTGGTTGACGTACAGTCGTTTACGTCCCCTGCATACTAATGCGGTTATTTTTGCGTTCGGTACAAGTGCGCTGTTTGCAACATCATATTATGTTGTGCAACGTACCTGTCAGACGCGTCTCTTTGGTGGCCCTCTCGTAGCCTTTACCTTTTGGGGTTGGCAAGCGATTATCCTGTCCGCTGCAATTACTTTACCGTTAGGTTTGACCTCTGGTAAAGAATACGCAGAACTAGAATGGCCAATCGATATTGCTATTACTCTTGTGTGGGTAGCTTATGCGGTCGTGTTCTTCGGAACCATGATTAAACGTAAGACATCACACATTTACGTAGCAAACTGGTTCTTCGGAGCCTTCATCATCACGGTTGCCGTGTTGCACATCGTTAACAGCCTAGCTGTTCCTGTATCTGCGTTTAAGTCGTACTCGATTTACTCAGGTGCAATTGATGCAATGGTGCAATGGTGGTACGGACACAATGCGGTAGGCTTCCTATTGACAGCTGGTTTCCTAGGTATGATGTACTACTTCGTTCCTAAACAAGCTGGTCGCCCTGTTTATTCTTACCGTTTGTCGATCGTTCACTTCTGGGCACTTGTGTCTCTGTATATCTGGGCTGGTCCTCACCACCTACACTACACTGCACTTCCAGACTGGACTCAGTCTCTAGGTATGGTTATGTCTTTGGTTCTGTTTGCTCCTTCTTGGGGTGGCATGATCAACGGTATCATGACTCTATCTGGTGCGTGGCATAAGCTTCGCTACGACCCTATCCTACGTTTCCTAATCGTTTCTCTATCATTCTACGGCATGTCGACTTTCGAAGGCCCAATGATGGCAATTAAAACGGTTAACGCACTATCTCACTACACGGACTGGACTATCGGTCATGTTCACTCTGGTGCGTTAGGTTGGGTTGCAATGGTTTCTATCGGTTCGGTTTACCACTTAGTTCCTAAACTATTTGGTCAAGAGCGTATGTACTCTGTATCTCTAATCAATGTTCACTTCTGGTTAGCAACGATTGGTACGGTTTTCTACATTGTTGCAATGTGGATCTCTGGTGTGATGCAAGGTCTGATGTGGCGTGCAGTTAACTCTGACGGTACATTAACTTACAGCTTCGTTGAATCTGTAGAAGCGTCTTACCCGTTCTACTTTGTACGTTTCCTAGGTGGTTTCATCTTCCTATCTGGTATGTTCTTAATGGCATACAACACGTACAAAACTGTTTCTGCACCTAAAGATAGCCTTAAAGCTATCCCTCAACCGGCTTAAGGAGATTTAGAATGAGCTCAAATTCAAATAATCGCCATGAGTTGGTAGAGAAGAACGTTGGCTTACTAGCGATCTTGATCGTTATTGCTATCAGTTTTGGTGCTTTAGTAGAGATTACCCCTCTTATCTTCCAAAAGCAGACAACTGAACCTGTAGAAAACCTACGTGTTTACTCTGCTTTGGAAATGGAAGGTCGTGATATCTACATTCGTGAAGGTTGTAACGTATGTCACAGCCAAATGATTCGTCCTTTCCGCTCTGAGACTGAACGTTACGGCCACTACTCTGTAGCTGGCGAAAGCGTTTGGGAACACCCTTTCCTATGGGGCTCTAAGCGTACTGGTCCTGATCTAGCGCGTGTTGGTGATCGTTACTCTGATGAGTGGCACCGTGTTCACCTTATCGACCCTCGTGAACTTGTTCCTGAATCAAACATGCCTGGTTTCCCATGGCTTGCTGAGAATGTACTTGATGGCAAATTGACTCAACAGAAGCTTGAACTCTTCCGTAATCAATTTGGTGTTCCTTACACAGACGAACAAATTGCTAACGCTAAACAAGATGTTGAAGGAAAAACAGAGATGGATGCAATCATCGCTTACCTTCAATCGCTTGGCCACGCAATGAAATAAGGAATAATTATGGACATTATTACATTTCAAAGTGTTTGGACTGTGACTGTTTTTGCTTGCTTCATCGGCATCGTTTGGTGGGCATATGGCAAGAACCGTAAATCACGTTTCGACGAAGATGCGAACCTAGTGTTTGCTGACGACGAGCCAGCAACAAGTTCTAAAAATGAAGGAGTGACAAAGTAATGAGTACATTCTGGAGTATCTGGGTTAGTGCGATTACGATTGGTACCCTAATTGGTTGTGCTGTCTTACTTCGTTGGTGTTTTAAAGACAAAACAGGCGTAGAAGAAGGTCAAGATATGGGCCATGAATACGATGGTATTCGTGAGCTTAACAACCCACTACCAAAATGGTGGACATACCTTTTCATCAGTACGATTGTTTTTGCAGCGGTTTACCTTGCTCTATACCCTGGCCTAGGTAACTTTAAAGGCCTTTTAGGTTGGACAAGTTCAGACCAAACGGTACGTAGCGTTGAAGAGTCTCGCTCTGCAATTGCTGCTGCGCAAGCAAACAAACAGTTAGATGCGTACGCGAAAGAGCTTGATGATGCAGACACCTACTTCGGTGAAGCATTCAGAAAGCTAGCTCACGACGAAAACGGTTTACGTTCAATCCCTGACATTGCATCAGACGCTGACGCAATCAAAGTGGGTCAACGTTTATTCTTGCAAAACTGTTCTCAGTGTCACGGCTCTGATGCACGTGGTCAGAAAGGTTTCCCTAACCTAACTGATGACGCATGGCTATATGGCGGTGAACCTGAGGCTATCGTTACAACAATCATGCACGGTCGTGTTGGCCAAATGCCAGGTTGGAAAGACGCGCTTGGCGAAGAAGGCGTAAAAGAAGTAGTTAGCTACACTCTTAGCCTTTCTGGTCGTAGCGTAAACGCACGTGAAGCAGAAGCTGGTAAAGCTCGCTTTGTTGTGTGTGCAGCGTGTCACGGTACTGATGGTAAGGGTAACCCTGCTGTTGGCGCACCTGACTTAACTGACCGCGATTGGTTGTTTGGCGATTCTCGTGCAGACGTAACTGAAACAGTTATGTACGGACGTTCTGGCGTAATGCCTGCTTGGAAAGACATTCTAGGCGAAGACAAAGTACAACTGGTTTCATCTTACGTGTGGAGCTTAAGCAACTCAGATAATAAGTAACATTTCAATAACAGCCTCTTTCTAAGAGGCTGTCTTTCCTTTATTTTATAACCTCTTCTTTTTATTCTTTTTTGAGATCTTTTTTATGGTAAAGCCTTGGTATAAACAGTTTTGGCCGTGGTTCTTAATCGCGTTGCCAGCGACAGTAGTTATTTGGACCATTATGACGGTTATTGTGTTTACACAGAACTCTGTAGACCTAGTGACTGAGGATTACTATAAAAAAGGAAAAGGCATTAATGTCGACATTTCAAAAGTAAATATCGCCAAAGAGCTGGGTTTATCAGCTTCGCTTAATGAGAAAGGTAACTCAGTTATCATCACGTTAGATAAAGGCAAACTTGATCACTTCCCTGCTATCAGCGCAATGTTTGTTCACAGAACACTACCAGATCGCGATTTCACTCAGCTACTAACCGCTGATGCGAGAGGCAACTACACAATGACTCTGGATCATCACTTAGAAGGTCCGTGGTTCATTGAGTTGACGCCGCATGACGAACAATGGTTAGTTCAAGGTCGCATGAACTTCCCGATTGAAACTCCTACTCAACTAACGAACTAAAGCTTATGTGTGAATCCTGTTATCACTGCGGTGAAGATGTACCAGCGGAAACGGATTTTGAAGTCGAGATCTTAGGATCGCCTCGTAAGATGTGTTGTCCGGGCTGCGAGACTGTAGCTCAGACAATCGTTGATAGCGGTTTGGTTTCTTACTACCAATACCGTACCGCTCCCGCTGAGAAAGCGGATCTAGTGCCAGAGCAACTTCTGGCACTCAGTCATTATGATAATGAAGACGTTCAATTGGAGTTTGTAAGGAACTCTGAGAATGTTTCTGAAGTGACATTGTCACTAGAGGGTGTTTCATGTGCAGCATGTGCATGGCTAATCGAGAAACAAGTCTCTTCAAAACAAGGTGTTGGTAGCATCCGGGTGAACACCACCACCAACCGCGCCCTACTCAGCTGGGACAACACGCAAGTTAAATTGAGTGAGTTGTTATCGGCGATCCATACCTTAGGTTACAAAGCTGCGCCTTTCGAGGCTGACCAACAAGAAGCAGCCTATCACCGCTCAATGAAGAACTACCTCTATCGCCTTGGCGTTGCTGGTTTAGCAACCATGCAGGTGATGATGCTGGCGGTCGCACTATACCTTGAAGTATTTGGCAATCTTGAGCCTGAGTTTAAAAACTACTTCCGCTGGGTAAGCTTGATCTTTGCAACGCCGGTATTGCTTTATTCTGCTCTGCCGTTCTACATCAATGCATGGCGCAGTATTAAGGGGCGAACGCTGGGTATGGATGTGCCTGTGTCGATTGCTCTGCTGTTTGCTTACGTTGCGAGCTTGGTGGCAACCGTGACAGAGAAAGGAGAAGTTTTCTTCGAATCTATTTCGATGTTTACCTTCTTCCTGCTGCTTGGTCGTTTCTTAGAGATGAGAGCGCGTCGTAAAGCGGCGGCAGCGAGTGGTAATCTGCTTAAGCTCGTTCCTGCAATGGCGACAACGTTAGATGGCGACCAAGTTCCAGTGAAAACCCTTAAAGTAGGCGATCAGATTCGCGTACTACCGGGTGAGCATATTCCTGCGGACGGTAAAGTACTTTCAGGTCGAGTTCACATTGATGAATCCATGCTGACTGGCGAATCTATCCATGTCGTGAAAAACGAAGGCGATACTGTCTTCGCTGGCACGTTGAATGGTGACGAGTCGTTTGAACTGGAAGTGATGACATCAAAAGCGGACTCGGTCATCTCTAATATCGTTCGTCTTCAAGATGAAGCACAGTTGTCTAAGCCTCGTATCGCGGAGATTGCAGATATTGTGGCGCGTTACTTTGTAGCGGTTATTTTGATTATCTCTTTCGGTACTTGGTTCTACTGGCACCAAACTCGTCCAGAAGATGCATTCTGGATCATGTTGTCGGTATTGGTAGCGACTTGTCCTTGTGCTCTTTCATTGGCGACACCGACTGCAATTACTTGTTCAACATCCCGTATGGGCAACTTTGGTATTTTGCTGCGTAAAGGCCATGTATTCGAAACCTTATGTAAAGTGAATCACTTGATCATCGATAAGACGGGTACATTGACCGAGGGTGATATTCGTATCAGCCGAGTGGAAACTTTCTCTGAGCTTGATAAAGAGACGTGTTTAAAAGTGGCTGCGAGCCTAGAACAGCATGCTAACCACCCTATTGCGAAAGCATTCAAGACTCACGTGTCAGATGATTTTGAAGTCGATTCGGTAAACAACGTTATTGGTTCAGGTATTACTGGTCAGTGGAACTGTCAAGAAGTTGCGATTGGTAGTAGCGAGTTTATTCTTGGTGAAGCTCAGCCAACACAAAGCAACGGTATCTACTTGTCGATGGCTGGACGTCATATCGCAACCTTCACTTATGAAGACCCGATTCGTAAAGAAAGCATCGAGTTCATCCAAAAATTCAAAGAAGCGGGTATTAAAACTACCCTGTTGACTGGCGACTCCTTGATTAACGCGAAGCCTGTGGCTGAAGAAATTGGGATTACCGATATTGTCGCGAACGCGAAACCAGAGGATAAGCTTGCTTACCTTAATTCTCGTGACGAAAAGGACATTACCATGATGGTCGGCGACGGTATTAACGATGCGCCTATTCTTGCAGGGGCTCACCTTTCTGTCGCGATGGGCGGTGGTACAGATGTAGCTAAAGCATCGGCTGATATGGTTTTGTTGGGCGACAAGCTTGATAGATTACTTAAGTCGCGTACATTGGCGCTAAAAACGCGTAAGATAATCCGAGAAAACCTAGCATGGTCATTGGGTTACAACCTACTCATCCTTCCATTGGCTGTCGCTGGTTTGGTTGCTCCGTACATTGCCGTTGTTGGTATGTCTGCAAGCTCTATTATTGTTGTGTCTAACTCGTTAAGGCTTTTAAAAGAGCAAGGTAAATAATGGAAAGTTTATACATTCTGATTCCCATTGCGATCGTACTCGTGTGTATCGCTGTTGGTATCTTTCTATGGGCCGTTAAGAGCGAACAGTTTGAAGACCTGGAGCGTCAAGGTCACAATATTTTGTTTGATGAAGACGAAAAGGCCCACAATCACTCTGACAGCAAGCCTGTTAAGAATGATAAAGCCAATACAGAAAGCCAAACTAACTTAGATAAAAAGACCGATGACGCCTGATTGGATCGGAGCCTTTGTTGTCGGTTTGATCGGCGCGGGCCACTGCATGGGAATGTGTGGTGGCATTGCGTCGCTGCTTTCAATAGGCAATACCAAACCTTCCCCGCTTATTCCCCTTCTTTACAACCTTGGTCGCCTCCTCAGCTATGCTGTGATTGGTGGTGTGATTGGCGGTGCTATATCTTCAATTGGCCAGCTTAGCGATTTCAACGCGCTACTTAATTGGCTACGTTTGTTCGCTGCCATCTTTATGATCATTCTGGGTCTATATATCGGTAAGTGGTGGTTCGGCTTATTATTCTTTGAAAAAGTAGGTCAGAGGCTATGGCGTTATATTTCTCCAATTGGTAAATCCTTCCTTCCACTCAAGCACCCAAGCCATGCTCTGCCATTTGGCTTCATATGGGGCTGGTTACCGTGTGGTCTGGTTTACTCTATGTTGACGTGGGCTGCGGTTTCAGGAAGTTGGTACAACGGAGCTGGAATCATGCTCGCATTCGGTCTAGGCACGCTTCCTGCGATGCTGACGGTTGGTATGGGCGCTAGCTTCCTCAAGAAATTGCAACAAGCTGACTTATTTCGTCAACTCGGTGCGATTTTAATCCTGATTTACGGTTTCTACACCGGATATATGGCACTACAGCTCATCATTTATACCGTATAGCCGTTCTTTAAATCCGGTTTTTTTACTACCCAACTGGATAAAGGAATGCTAAAATATTGACGTATATCAAATAGTGAAAGATTGTTATGATTTCTGAAAAGCCTGTAACGAAACGTGTCCAATCTGGTGGCTGTGCGATCCATTGCCAGGATTGTAGTATTAGCCAACTTTGTATTCCGTTCACTTTGAATGAATCTGAACTTGATCAACTTGATCAGATCATTGAGAGAAAAAAGCCTATTCAAAAAGGCCAAGAGTTATTTAAAGCCGGTGACGAGCTTAAATCTCTCTACGCTATTCGCTCTGGAACGATCAAGAGCTACACGATTACCGAGCAAGGTGACGAGCAGATTACTGCATTCCACCTAGCGGGCGATCTTGTAGGTTTTGACGCGATCACTGGTGATCTACACCCTAGTTTCGCACAAGCACTAGAAACTTCGATGGTATGTGAAATCCCATACGAGATTCTTGATGACCTATCAGGAAAAATGCCTAAGCTGCGTCAGCAAATTATGCGCCTGATGAGTAACGAGATTAAAGGTGACCAAGAAATGATTTTGCTTCTTTCTAAGAAGAACGCAGAAGAGCGTCTTGCTGCATTCCTTTACAATCTTTCAACTCGCTTCTCTCAACGTGGCTTTAGCCCGCGTGAATTCCGTTTAACGATGACTCGTGGTGATATTGGTAATTACCTAGGTTTAACGGTTGAAACGATTAGCCGTCTTTTAGGCCGTTTCCAGAAAGCAGACATCTTGAGCGTTAAAGGCAAATATATCACTATCGAAGATCACGATGCGCTGATGGAACTTGCTGGCGTTTCAAAAGAATAGTCTAGATATCAATGATGTAGTTCAATAATGAGCTACATCATGTTTCTCTCTTAAAACCTCTTTTATTTCTCTTAATCTCCCCATAACTACGCTACATTATTTATATGTTCGGTCTGAAAAGTAGGCTTAGTTATGAGTATCTATAACAAAATTTTAGTTGTCGCAGACATTAATCACGATGAGCAACCTGCTCTAGTTCGTGCTATCCAACTTGCTAAGAAAAGCACCTCAACAAGCCATATCACTTTCTTTTTGTCTATCTACGACTTCTCGTATGAAATGACATCTATGCTCTCTGTCGATGAACGAGACGCAATGCGCAAGGGCGTGATTCATCAGCGTGAAATCTGGATGAACAAAGTAGCACAGCCTTATCTAGATAATTCTATCGAATTTAATGTGCAGGTGGTTTGGCATAACCGCCCTTACGAAGCCATCATTGCAGAGGTATACAGTGGTGGTCACGATATCTTGATTAAGGGCACGCGCAAGCACGACACCTTGGAGTCGGTTATCTTCACGCCGACTGATTGGCACCTATTGAGAAAATGCCCTAGCCCTGTACTGCTCGTTAAAAACGATTTCTGGCCAGAGCACGCAAAAATTTATGCGTCCGTTCACGTAGGCTCAGAGACGGAAGCGCATTTAGAACTTAACGATACTATGGTCGATCGATTACTTGAGATTACTGGTCGTTTGGATGCGGAACCTTTCTTAGTTAACGCTTACCCAGTCACTCCGGCGAATATCACTATCGAACTGCCTGAGTTCGATCCTACGTCTTACACAGATGCAGTTCGTGGTCATCACTTAACAGCGATGAAGGCACTGCGTCAGAAGCACGGTATGTGTGAAGAGCAGACCGTTGTTGAGCAAGGCTTACCAGAAGATGTGATTCCACGTGTCGCGTCTGAAAACAACGCTGCAATGGTAATCCTGGGTACAACCGGTCGTACCGGCTTATCTGCGGTGTTCATCGGTAATACTGCGGAGCATGTTATCGATAAGATTAACTGTGATGTTTTGGCGCTTAAGCCATCTGGTTACGTGAGCCCACTCGACCCTAACCTTTCGAAAGGTTAATGCGTTTAAGCAGACGAACTTAACGGCGAGTTCAACTTATAAAAAAACGCCTCAAGCATTGCTTGAGGCGTTTTTGTTTGTCTGTTGTAGGCGCATCTTATTGCTCTACAACGATTATTCTTATTATACGTTCGTTACGTCGATGAACATTGACTCATCGATGTTAGAAGATGAAATTTCAGCTTCTTGGAATTCGTACTCTTCACGCTCGCCACTACGGTCTAGTGGAAGGTTTACGAAGTCAAACAGTTCGCGGTCAGCCAGTTGGCTTGGGCTAACGTTTTGAATTGACTTAAAGATCTTTTCAACACGGCCTGGTGTCTTCTTGTCCCAATCAATCAGCATTGCTTTAATGCTTTGACGTTGTAGGTTTTCTTGCGAACCACATAGGTTACAAGGAATGATTGGGAACTCTTTGTGTTCAGCGTATTTGATTAGGTCTGTTTCACGACAGTAAGTCAGTGGACGAATAACAACGTTACGACCATCATCAGAACGTAGCTTAGGTGGCATAGCCTTTAGACGAGCGCCGTGGAACATGTTAAGGAACATAGTTTCCACGATGTCATCCATGTGGTGACCAAGAGCGATCTTAGTCGCGCCAATCTTCTCAGCGAATGAGTACAAAGTACCACGACGCAGACGAGAACATAGACCACATGTTGTCTTACCTTCTGGAATCTTCTCTTTAACTACTGAGTACGTATCTTTATCTACGATGTAGTAAGGAATGTTCAGCGTTTCAAAGTATTCAGGAAGAATGTGCTCAGGGAACCCTGGTTGTTTTTGATCTAGGTTTACCGCAACAACATCAAATTTGATTGGTGCCGCTTCACGTAAACGTAGCAAAATATCTAGCATCGCAAATGAATCTTTACCGCCACTGATACATGCCATTACCACATCATTCTCTTCGATCATGTTGTAGTCGATGATGGCATTTCCAACATTTCTTCTCAGACGTTTCTGAAGTTTGTTGAATTCTAGTACTTCTTTTCTATTATCGTTTTGGTTCATTGCGACTCTCACACCGTCGTATTACTGACTGTAGATTGCTAGTGGGACTGTTTTAGGGCGTGGATTATACGGATTTTTATTTCATGTTGAAATAGTAACGGCAGGATAAACAAGGTGACTGGTTGAAAGATGCCACTTTATCTAGTGATAACCGCTCATCTTTCATAAAGAATGAGCTTCAAAAGCGCAAACCATACTGGTTGTAGGAAAAGAAAAGCAGCCTTATTTGGTTTGAGTTGGCTGCTTTACGATGTTTTGCTTAGATTAACGCCGTGTGGTCAGTAGCCTAACCCAAGGTTATTGAGCCGGAATGTAAGGTAACACACGAGTTGTCGCTTCTGGTAACGTGATGCTGTCACTCCCATTGAGTTCTTCTAGTGTGAACTTAGCGCGCCCTTGGGTAATTGGGAGCTGCTTGCCGTTAGAAAGCGTGATGTTAGCTTCAAGTTTGTTTGCGAACTCAAGTGTTAACCCTTGGATTTCCGGTGTGAACCAGCTTGAGAACATGCCGCTTACGTCTTCTAACATTGCTTGCATCTGTGGTAACAGGTTTTCCAGCTGTGCCACCTCAACCGTTCCAGCTAAAGGTGCTTTAGTCATAACAACCAAAGAGTATGCGCACTCTTGTTCTTTTGTTTGCACAAAAATAAGCGGGTTTGCTGAACGAAGGTTTTGGTCTACTGGTAGCAGAAGCTCGTTAGCTGGAGAGACTTTCAGCTCTTCATAGTGTTCTTCTTTTTCCATCCAAGCTTTGCTGATATGACAGGTTGTTTGGGCTTGCTGATCGACAAAGAAGACCGCAACTTTAACGTCCTCATGCCCTTCTTTGGTGTTGTTTTTAAGCTGTGTGTAAAGCTTAGAATAGGTAAACATGTATTCTTGCGCTGCAGCAGGTAAAGAGATCCCTAGGCTTAGAGAAGCTAATAAAGCGAGTGCTGTCTTTTTCATTGTTATAGTCTTGTCGAAGTTGAGCGTTTATAAATAGAAAGAGCAGCCAATGAGCTGCTCTTTATGTGATGTTATTTGGTCAAACTTACCGTTTAAGCTCGCCAAATGACTATCAAATCGAGTTACTTTTTCCAGTATACCTCGTTGTGACGGATCATAGCTTGTAAATCAGTCACATAGTCTGAACCTCGCTCAGAATATTTTAGCAAGCCGTTGGTGAGCTCTGTTGCGGTTTCGGTTGTTAACAGATCGTCGCCCTGTGCCGCTAGTTTTGCGCGAATTGCTCTTAGGTCTGCATAAGCACGGTTTCGGTTTAGGTTCATGAAGTAACGGTGCACAGACTCTTGGCTTGAAGAGAATGTTGCCACTTCATGTGAGCTACCTTCGTTACGTTGTAGCGGAACTAGGCCACAACCTTTGGTGTAACACCAATGACCAAAATAGTTATTCGCTTTAGTGGCGAAACGAGATGTACCCCATGCCGATTCATTGGCTGCCTGAGTTAACACAAGCGCTTCAGGTAGCACGTTTACACGATTCAACATTTCTTTCAGCCAAGCGTCATCTAAGCCCGATGAAGGTACAGGCAGGCTATACAGTTTCCCTAGTCTCTTTGCGTATGACGCATCTTCAGAGTCAACATTGTTCAGCCCCGCTTCTGAAAGCTTGGTTAGAAACGCACGTTCTTTCGTGATTCGCTTGTTTTCGATGTTGATACTTGGGCGAAGATAAGAAAAGAAGGTGTCTTTCTTTTCATTTACATCTTCAATCGCTGCGAAATCTGGTTTATTAGAAGAGACGGTCAAGTCACCAAAGTTTTGCTCTGAGTCTGGGGCCTTTTGCCCCGCTCGCCTGCGCTCTTCTTCTTGTTGGTAAAGCATTGGGCCAACTAACGAGATCGAGCCAACTAGGGCTAATGCTGTCACTTTTAGCGCAAGTGATTTACTTGCGCTTGATTTAGAGTTGTTATGCATCGAATACCTGTGGGTCTTTGTTGTTGCTACCGTTGTGGTCGTCGTCGCTCTTTGGTCTGTCTGACGCAATCAGTTTGAGTTTAATGCCAAACATCTCACGGTAAAGAATGCCTTTCACGTGGAAGAAGAAAGGTAAAACGAAGATAAGGCCAATGCCGTACATCATTGCCGCGACAATGAACATCAGCATTACTAATAGGTAGATAGAAGCAACGGTGAAGATTTTCTTGTTTACAGCACGCAGAGAAAGCAGAAGCGATTGCATTGGTGGTACTTTCTTATCGCAAATCAACAGGATTGAGTGGCTGAATGCAAGTGAGAAGTAAATCGACAGAAACGGCAGAATCATACCTGCAATACCTTGAAGCATCAGGCTGAACAGAGTCACAAGAATTACTGGAATCGTAAATTGTAAGCCTTTGCCAATGTGACGTACTTTGGTCTGTAGCCCAGCTGCGTGGCTCATCGCCATCAAACAGATCCCTGCATAGATAGGCGCGCTGATAACTTCATAGCTGAAGTTGGCAATAAAAATGGACTCAACGATTTGTGGCGTAAACGCCTCAGGGTCGATAACCGCGTCTAAGATAACCGCAGGGTCACCCAGTTGCAGTTTTAGTGCGATATAAAAGATAGCCAGTTGCACGAACATCAGAGCAACAATCGCAGGGGAAAACGAAAGAAAGTGACTTACCGTATGTTTCCATGCCTCTTGGAATACAGCCGTTGCTTTGAGCTCATAATCGCCAGAAAGTGCACGGTCGATACTACCGCCCAAATTAAAATCTTTTTCGATGTCGTTGTTCATAGTGATACCTAGGTGCGCCAATTAAACTGAGCCACCTAACTTATTGATAAAAAATTACCTTCATTATACTCATATGTCGGATACAAACTAAAATATGAATCTGTAACAAGGCTTGCTTTTACGTCTTAATGGTTAATAATTAGACACTTGTTGGGGCGTAAACCCAGTAAATAACAGTATGGTAAAGGATGTTTACTTTTACCTGCGAAATTTTTTATCTTCGAATGGTAAAAAATGCTTTGATTTCACGTTTTTGGTGATTATGATGCGCGCCTCAAAGGTGTATAGCAACAGGTTCTCAAACAGAACCAAGGTGGAGAAAAACAGACGTTGAACGCTAAAAAATCAGTAGGAAAACCAGTAGTACAGCTAACTGGTATTAGTAAAAGCTTCGATGGTAAGGAAGTCATCGGCAATCTTGATCTAAACGTAAATCATGGTGAGTTTCTCACGATTTTAGGCCCGTCAGGTTGTGGTAAAACAACGGTACTAAGAATGATTGCGGGTTTTGAAACGGCAGATAGTGGTCAAATACTGCTAGCTGAACAGAACGTAACCCACGTCCCTGCTGAACAAAGGCATGTTAACACTGTATTCCAAAGCTATGCGCTATTCCCACATATGACCGTTTTCGAAAATGTGGCATTTGGCTTACGCATGCAGAAAGTTCCAAACAGCGAGATTGAACCTCGTGTATTGGAAGCTTTAAAAATGGTGCGCCTAGAACAGATGGCACAAAGAAAACCACACCAGCTTTCTGGTGGTCAACAGCAACGTATCGCAATCGCTCGTGCTGTCGTTAATAAGCCTAAAGTTCTTTTGTTGGATGAATCTCTGTCTGCTCTGGATTACAAACTTCGTAAGCAGATGCAAATCGAGCTGAAACAACTTCAGCGCCAGCTTGGTATCACGTTCATTTTTGTAACGCACGACCAAGAAGAAGCGCTGTCTATGTCTGATCGTATTATTGTGATGCGTGATGGCGTGATTGAGCAAGACGGAACACCAAGAGAGATTTACGAAGAGCCTAAGAACCTTTTTGTCGCTCGCTTTATTGGTGAAATTAACGTATTCGATGCGACAGCGACATCTCGTTTAGATGAGAAACGCATTGTTGCGACAATTGAAGGTGAAGAGTCGGTTATCTACCACGATAAAGACATCACCTCTGGTCAAAAACTGCAGGTATTGCTTCGTCCTGAGGATCTTCGTATTGAAGAGATTAAAGAGTCTGAGCAACGCGGTATTGTTGGCCACATTGTCGAGCGTACCTACAAAGGCATGACTTTGGATTCAGTTGTAGAGCTAGAATCTGGCATGCGCGTAATGGTAAGCGAATTCTTCAACGAAGATGACCCTGATGTTGATCACTCACTGGGCCAAAAAGTTGCAGTAACTTGGGTTGAGAGCTGGGAAGTGGTATTAGAAGATGAGCAAGAAGTTTAATTTACAAAACGCGATTGTTGCTTTAATCACAGGTTGGTTGGTGCTGTTCGTGATGATTCCAAACATCATGATCATCGGTACCAGCTTCTTAACTCGTGACGAAGCAAACTTGATCGAGATGACCTTCACTCTCGATAACTACATCCGTTTGGCCGACCCGCTGTATTTTAAAGTGCTGATGCACTCTTTCTATATGGCGATTATCGCGACGCTATTGTGTTTAATTATTGGCTACCCGTTTGCCTACATCGTGGCAAAAATGCCGGTGAAATGGCGCCCTTTCATGCTGTTCTTGGTGATTGTGCCATTCTGGACGAACTCTTTGATTCGTACCTACGGCTTGAAGATTGTACTGGGTACTCAAGGTGTCTTGAACAAAAGCTTACTAGCGCTAGATATCATCGATAAGCCACTGCGTATTATGTACACAGAAACGGCGGTGATGATCGGTTTGGTGTATATCCTACTGCCATTCATGATTCTGCCGTTGTATTCAGCGATTGAAAAACTGGATGACACGTACCTAGAAGCAGCAAAAGACTTAGGCGCAAACAAGCTTCAAACCTTGTTGAAAGTTGTACTACCGCTAACGATGCCTGGCATTATCGGTGGTTGTTTATTAGTACTTCTTCCTGCGTTAGGCATGTTCTATATCTCTGACTTGCTAGGCGGCGCTAAGAACTTGCTGATTGGTAACGTGATTAAGAGCCAAGTACTCAACGCACGAGATTGGCCGTTTGGCGCGGCTACGAGTATTGCGCTGACGGTTGCGATGGCAATTATGCTTTATGCCTACTACCGAGCAGGCAAGCTATTGAACAAGAAGGTGGAGCTAGACTAATGGGTCGCACAGTTAAGTTCAGCTTTATGGCGTTGGTATACGCTTTTCTATACCTACCTATTATCGTATTGATTGCGAACTCATTTAACGCCAACAAGTTTGGTATGAAATGGGGTGGCTTCACCACCAAGTGGTATGACGCACTTATTAACAACGACAGCCTAATGCAGGCTGCGTGGCACTCGATTAACGTAGCGGTGTTCTCAGCAACAGCCGCTACGATTGTCGGCAGCCTTACAGCCGTAGCCCTATTCCGCTACCAATTCAAAGGTAAAGGTGTAGTCAATGGCATGTTGTTCATCGTGATGATGTCACCAGACATCGTAATGGCAATCTCGTTACTGGCTCTGTTCTTAGTAATGGGTGTGCAACTAGGCTTCTTTACCCTGCTTGCTGCGCATATTACCTTCTGTTTGCCGTTTGTTGTTGTAACGGTTTACAGTCGCTTGAATGGCTTCGATGTGAAAATGCTCGAAGCAGCAAAAGACTTAGGTGCAAGTGAATGGACGATTCTAAAACAGATCATCCTGCCTCTTGCTAAGCCTGCGGTTGCTGCGGGTTGGTTATTGAGCTTCACACTGTCTCTGGACGATGTGATTATCAGTTCTTTCGTAACCGGTCCAACGTATGAAATCTTGCCACTGAAGATTTACTCTATGGTTAAAGTGGGTATCTCTCCAGAGGTCAACGCCCTAGCAACAGTGATGTTAGTGGTGTCGCTAGTACTGGTGATTATTTCTCAGTTATTAGCGAGAGAGAAAATTAAGTAAGTCTCCTACTCTATACAGAGACTAACTTGATAAGAAGTTAACAAACTTCATGTTCTACAAAGTGTTAATCATAAACAGAATGGTAAATTGCCATTCTGTTTTTCTATCTACTGCCTTCGGGCAACGTTTAGTTTGGAGCTAACGTCAATGAAAAAATGGGCTACTCTATTAGCTGGTAGTGCATGTGCGCTTTCAATGTTATCTGCACCGTCTTTTGCAAAAGATAACAAAGAATTGGTATTCATGAACTGGGGACCTTACATCAACAGTGAGATTCTAGAACAGTTCACTGATGAAACTGGCATCAAGGTTATCTACTCTACTTACGAGTCGAACGAAACCTTGTATGCAAAGCTAAAAACACACAACAAAGGCTACGACCTGGTTGTGCCGTCGACTTACTTCGTATCTAAGATGCGTGACGAAGGTATGCTTCAAAAGATCGACAAAACCAAGCTGAACAACTTTAAGAATCTAGATACAAACTACCTAGATAAGCCTTACGACCCAAATAACGACTACTCTATTCCACACGTAGTTGCTATTACTGGTTTGGCTGTTAACACAGACATGTACGATCCAGAAGATTTTCAAAGCTGGGCTGACTTATGGAAGCCTGAGCTTGAAGGTCAGCTGATGATGATGGACGATACTCGCGAAGTGTTCCACATTGCACTACGCAAGTTAGGTTACTCAGGTAACACAACCAACGAGAAAGAGATCGACGAAGCATACGCTGAGCTACAAAAGCTAATGCCAAATGTTCTTGTGTTCAACTCAGACAACCCTGGTGCACCATACATGTCTGGTGAAGTTGGCCTTGGTATGCTTTGGAACGGCTCTGCAGCAGCGGCTCAAAACGAAGGTCTACCAATTAAACTGGTATTCCCTAAAGAAGGCGGTATCGGTTGGGTTGACAACTTCGCAATCAGCTCTGGTGCAACAAACGTAGAAGCGGCTCACAAGATGATAGACTTCCTACTTCGCCCTGAAATCGCTGAGCAAATCTCTCGTGATACTGGTTACCTAACAGCAGTGAAAGCGTCTAACGAGAAGTTCAAAGACAGCCCGGCTCTGTTCCCGTCTCAAGAAGACCTTGATCGTGTTGAATGGCAAGCTGCAGTTGGCGATAAGACCGTGAAGTACGAAGATTACTTCATGAAGCTTAAAGCGGGTCAATAACTGGCTTACTTGACGAGTCTTACTCGACAGTCAATTGGTTAAAAACAACAATATCAATGAATAGGCAGCTTAGGCTGCCTATTTTATTATATCGCTGCTATAATATATCGCGATTTTTAGGAATCCTTTTACTTTGGGCTCACTACCCAACTTCAAATCAAACAAATGAACGGAACAGTAATGAAAAAAACACTGTATACCGGCGCATTGTGTGCTGCTACTTTACTTTCTACACCCTCTTTCGCAGCTGACCAAGAACTGTATTTTTACAACTGGTCTGAATATATTCCAAATGAAGTATTAGAAGACTTCACAAAAGAGACGGGCATTAAGGTTTATTACTCTACTTACGAGTCGAACGAAAGCATGTACGCTAAGTTAAAAACTCAAGGTACGGGTTATGACTTGGTGGTTCCTTCTACTTACTTCGTTTCTAAGATGCGTAAAGAAGGTATGCTTCAAGAGCTTGATAAAACCAAGCTAAGCCACTTTGCTGATTTGGATCCAAACTACTTAGATAAGCCATTTGACCCAAGCAACAACTACTCTATCCCATACATTTGGGGTGCAACGGGCATTGGTATCAACTCAGACATGCTAGACAAATCTTCGGTGAAAAACTGGGGCGACCTGTGGGATACACAGTGGGAAGGTCAGCTGATGATGATGGACGACTCTCGTGAGGTTTTCCATATTGCACTATCTAAACTGGGTTACTCTCCAAATACAACTAACCCTGAAGAGATCAAAGAAGCCTACGAAGAACTTCGTAAGCTAATGCCAAACGTATTGGTATTTAACTCAGATTTCCCAGCGAACCCTTATCTTGCTGGTGAAGTGTCTCTTGGTATGCTTTGGAATGGCTCTGCTTACATGGCACGCCAAGAAGGCGCAACGATTGATATCATCTGGCCAGAGAAAGGCGCTATCTTCTGGATGGACAGCCTAGCGATTCCTTCAGGTGCAAAGAACATCGAAGCGGCTCATAAAATGATCGACTTCCTTCTTCGCCCAGAGAACGCAGCTAAGATTGCTCTAGAGATCGGTTACCCGACTCCAGTGAAGACTGCTTACCCTCTTCTTCCAAAAGAGTTTGCTGAAGACAAGAACGTTTTCCCACCACAATCAGTGATGGATAACGGCGTATGGCAAGATGAAGTTGGTGAAGCGAGCGTTATTTATGACGAGTACTTCCAAAAACTAAAAGTAAACAACTAAGTTTGTTACTGATTGGTTACTAAAGCGGCGTAAGCCGCTTTATTTTTACCTAAACTTTATATAGGGTTGACTTAAACCGTATAAAGTTCGATTTAGTATGCCTGCAAACCCTATTTTATTGATTGTGACTCTGATGCTCGTGGCGTCATTCTTGATGCTCGGTCTGAGCTCATTCATTCACATAGATTCTAATTACGACCTGTTCTTCGAAACGAATACGCTCGTGATTACCATGTACATCTATTACGTCGCTCGTCACGCTATTCGTCCCCATAAGATCCTCCGCTACGGCGCACTGCTGCTTATTTTCAACCTATTCTATGATGTGACCACTGAGCTCAAATACCTCGATGAGTGGGCAGATAAAAATGAATTGCTCGATACCTTTCTCGAAGATGGTTTGTTGCAGATAGCTTTCCTACTTCTTGCCTATGGCATTACTGAACTTACCACTCAATTGAAAGATCAAAGTAAGCAAGATGAGCTAACGGGCTTATACAATCGTAAAAAGTTTGATGCGATCAAGCTGAAGGAGTTCGAGCTCATCTATTTCGATTTAGATGGATTAAAAAAGGTCAACGACCGCAAGGGCCACAAAGTTGGTGACCTGATGATCGTACGCTTTTCTCAAGCATTAAGTCAGTCGGTATTGGAAGATGAAATGGTGTTTCGTGTCGGTGGTGATGAGTTTGTTGCGACAGCACAACTGGGACGTAGTGGTGAGTTCGTAAGCCAAGTCAGTAACCTGCTTCACGGTGAAAACATCTCTTTTTCTTACGGCATCGAAGTGACGAACCAAGATAACTTTCAACAAGCGTTGGAAGAATCGGATAAAGCGATGTATGCGATGAAGCAAGCACGACGCTCCGTTGTCGCTGACGTTTGATCGGCCCAAGACAAGATTTCAAACGATCAGATCAAAAAAAGCAAACACGTCTCTGGGCTCTCTTTTGTAGTCAGACATGCGTTTGCTTCCTTTTTATGTTCATTCGACAGTGTGGCAGTATTGATTAAGCGGTTAATGAGCCTCTCTCAACCGACAATAGTTCACTCACTAGCTTGGGCACTTCGATACTGGCTTTGCCGTAGCGCTTCTCTTCAAACTCGCTCTCTACTGCACTTGGCTCAAGGTTGATTTCTATCGTGTGTGCGCCATGCATTTTCGCATCATGTACAAACCCAGCAGCTGGATATACCACGCCTGATGTACCAATTGAGATAAATAGATCGGCTTCTTCTAGTGCGGAATAAATGTCGCCCATTCTTAGTGGCATTTCGCCAAACCAAACAATATGTGGGCGCATTTGTGCAGGGATTTGGCAGCAATGACAAAGTTCACCCGTTTCAATATCGTCTTTATGCTCTACAACTTGATTGGATTCACTGCAACGCGCTTTTAAAAGCTCACCATGCATGTGAATAATGTTGTTGCTACCGCCTCTCTCGTGCAAATTGTCGATGTTTTGAGTAATGATGGTAACTTTGCCATCAAGCTTGTCTTCGAGCTCTCCTAGCGCCTTGTGGGCTGAATTTGGCTGAATGCTCTCACTTTGCAGGCCGTGACGACGTTTGTTGTAGAAAGCTTGTACCAAGTCAGGATCTTTTACGAACCCTTCAGGCGTCGCGACATCTTCGATTTTGTGGTTTTCCCATAGCCCGTCTTGTGCTCGGAATGTTTGTATCCCCGACTCTGCAGAGATGCCAGCGCCAGTAAGAATTACGATATTTCGATATGGGAAATGCATATAACGTCCTTTTAGATATGTCACTTTGTAACAGCTTAGCACTGTTCAAATTCCAACAATAGTTTTGGGGATTAGACCATAGTCTTAGGCAACTGAATTCATTGGCTATTTGTGACATAACTCGCTTGATAGTTGTGGTGGTTGTTACTCAAATTCTCTGTTTTGCTATCCATAGAAACAAAAAAGCGACCGAAGCCGCTTAGTTCTGTTCAACAGTTGTCTACTTGATGTGCTTTAACCCACCAAGTGAATAACGTTAGTCTTCGTTGATAGAAGAGATCTTATGGATAGAAAGATCCGCACCGTTGAATTCATCTTCTTCACTTAAGCGTAGGCCTGTTAGTTTGCTCAACACACCGTATACGATTAACGCGCCGACGACAGCAACAGCAACACCTGCGACTGTACCAATCAACTGAGAAGCAAAGCTCACGCCGCCTAGACCCCAGAAAGCTTGTTGGCCGAAGATACCAGCTGCAATGCCACCCCAGGCACCACATACGCCGTGTAGAGGCCATACACCCAATACATCATCAATCTGTGTTTTGTTTTGCATGTAAGTAAATAGGTAAACAAACAAAGCGCCCGCCACGCCGCCAGTAATCAGAGCGCCTAATGGGTGCATTAAGTCTGACCCTGCACAAATTGCTACTAAGCCAGCCAAAGGACCATTATGAATAAAGCCTGGGTCGTTTTTACCTGCAACAAGCGCCGCCAGAATACCACCAACCATTGCCATCAGTGAGTTCATCGCCACTAGGCCGCTGATGCCGTTGATTGCTTGTGCTGACATCACGTTAAAGCCAAACCAACCCACACATAAGATCCATGCCCCTAATGCCAGGAAAGGAATGTTCGATGGTGCGAAGTTAGTGTGTTTACCCGCGCGGATGCGACCTTTACGCATACCTAAGAAGTAAACGGCAACCAAAGCGATCCAACCGCCAACGCCGTGAACCACGACTGAACCCGCAAAGTCATGGAATCCATAACCAAACTGGCCTTCTAGCCAATCCTGGAAGCCAAAGTTACCATTCCAAATGATGCCTTCGAAAAATGGATATACGAAACCAACGGTAAATAACGTTGCAATTAGGATTGGATAGAAGCGCGCGCGCTCCGCGATACCGCCTGAAACGATGGCTGGAATTGCGGCTGCGAAGGTCATTAGGAAGAAGAACTTAACCAGTTCGTATCCATTACCTTGTGAGAGCGTTTCAGCGTCGGCAAAAAAGTGAGCGCCGTAAGCAACCCAGTAACCGATAAAGAAATAAGCGATGGCGGAGACACCAAAGTCGGAAAGGATCTTAACCAGAGCGTTGACTTGGTTCTTCTTTCGGACGGTACCGACTTCGAGAAACGCAAAGCCAGCGTGCATCAGGAAGACCATGATTGCACCGAGTAATAGGAATAAAGTGTCTGAACTTTGGGTAAGGGTTTGTACTGCACTATGAACTTGAGTCACCGTTTCACTCATTAAAGCATTCTCCTTCGCTTTATCTGATTTGCACTGCTATCGTGCGATTCAATGTTGTAATTAAAGACTCAACAGTAAAGGCAAGATGCGTTCCAAGTGCGAAGGGTAATTTTCGTGCAACAGATTTCCTTTTTAACTTGTTGATTTTTATAGTCTAAATATTTGTGTGCACTTTTATGGTTCTTGAAAGTAGGAAAAATCACACCGACAATTGCACCAAATAAGGGAGTTGCACCATATTGAAGCGGTCAATGAGTAGGTTCTGATGCAGGGAGCGACCGAAAACTATTTACTGTTCTAAAGGCTCAAAAACAAAAAAGCCCAGTGAAATGAATCACTGGGCTTTCTTTAGATATGTCGTTAACGCGTTAGCGCTACAGGTTTGGTCCTGTCGACGGGTTTTGCGGTAGGTTTTGACTTAAACGCTGCATACCTTGATACATGCGGATAAACCAAACCACAATCGCAACACCACCGAACAACATGCCTACATATGGAATGTAGTAAGCGATGTCATCGATAATATGGTTTTGATACCAGTAATCGTTCACACCAATTAACACGCCGTTTGAGGTTGCTACCGTTACGATAAGCACCACGAAGAACGTCAGGTTCAAGAAGAACGAGCGGATCAAACCGTAGTAATGGGTATCCACTACTTCGCCATCTTCGCCTTTGTCTAAACGGTAGCCTGCGTAGATAATCGCAATCACACCAGAGATAAGACACGTAAATGGTGTAAAGCAGCTTAGGATGTAAGCAACCCAAATACCTTTATGAGGTTTGTTCATTCTTATTCACCCCTTCCGTTTTCTCTGTTGTTGCGTTTGCGCTTTGTTCAACGCCGTTTTTCTCTTGTTCCATTACTTCGTTGTACCAAAGGTCATGGTGCTCTTTCGCCCAAGTCTCATCAACTTCACCGGTTACCATGCCTTCTAGTGCACCTTCCATACCGAACAAGCCGATGTAGATGTGGAACACAAAGCCACAGATAAGAATCAAAGCTGCCAGCATATGAACTAAGTTTGAAAGCTCCATATCACGACGAGTTTGACCGAAGATTGGGAAGTCCAATACCAAACCGCTGATCGCAGCGACACTACCCATTACGATAAGTAGCCAGAACAGCGCTTTTTCACCGGCATTTGAGAATTCTGCAGACGGGTGAGAACCTTTATGTTTCCCTACCATACCGCCTAATTTCAAGAACCACTGAATATCGACTTTCTTAAAGATCGACTTACGCCACCATTTGATAAGAACCGCCATCAACAGTACATAGAAAATCGGGCCGATGTAGTTGTGATACTGCTTAGCCAGTAGAACGATGAAGCCCCATAGATCAGTCGGGATATAAGGTTTCAAGAAGTGTTTACCGTAAACCAACATCAAACCACTGAACGCCAGTGTTAAGAAGGTAAACGCCATGCTCCAGTGCAATGCACGATCAAGTCGAGACCAACGTTTGATCTTACGGCCTGTTCTTGGTGCACTTAACATCAATGGGCCAATCACAACATACATAAGGGTTACGAAAGCAATACTGCCAAAGATAGCGACGGCACCGGCTGGTGACATCCACTTCTCTTTCAATATGTACCACGTTTGACCTGGTGTACTGATTAACACACCGTGCTCAGCCGATTGAGATGTGGTGTAACCTTCTTCACCATTTCTTACTTGTCGCCAGAAATCGGCACCCGCAAGTTGTGTGATCTCTCTTTGAGCAGAGCTTGTTTGAGTTTGTGATGAGTTCGTCTCAGATGCATGACTCATAGGAGAAAGCATTGTTAGTGCTGCCAACATCGGCAGCACAACAAGGAAGAGACGCTTAAACATTGTAAGCATATGTCTCTCCTACTTAGCTCTTAGTCGCATCGTAAGAAAGGTCATTGCCGTCTGTCCAACCTGCACCTTTCGCACCACGCTCAACAACACGCTGACGGAAAACATCAGAAACTTTCTCCGCGTCACCCGCTAGCAGTGCCTTAGTTGAACAAAGCGAAGCACACATTGGCAGTTTGCCTTCAGCAATACGGTTCGCACCGTATTTTTGACGCTCTTCAACAGAACCTGGCTCTGTTTCTGGGCCGCCAGCACAGAAGGTACACTTGTCCATCTTACCGCGCTCACCAAACGCTTCCTGTTTAGGGAATTGAGGTGCGCCAAACGGACAAGCAAACAAGCAGTAACCACAACCGATACACAGATCTTTATTGTGAAGTACGATGCCGTCTTCTGTATGTTCAAAACAGTCTGCAGGACAAACGGCCATACATGGCGCATCAGTACAGTGCATACACGCTACTGAGATTGAGTTTTCACCTGGTTCGCCATCGTTCAGTGTTACAACGCGACGACGTTGAATACCCCATTCCAGAGCATCATCATTTTCATTCTTACATGCAGTGACACAACCGTTACATTCGATACAACGCTTGGTGTCACAAAGAAATTTCATTCTAGCCATTTTAAGACTCCTTACGCTTTACGAATATTACAAAGGGTTACTTTCGTTTCCTGCATCAACGTGACAGGGTCATAACCGTATGTGGTTGCTGTGTTAGCAGCTTCACCAATAACGTAAGGATCAGTGCCTTCTGGGTATTTAGAACGCAAATCTTCGCCTTGGAACTTACCACCGAAGTGGAATGGGATGAATGCCAGACCCGGTTTCACACGACGTGTAACCATCGCTTTCACCTTAATACGGCCCTTCTCTGCACCCTCAACCCAAACATCGTCACCGTCTTTAAAGCCGATGTCGTTTGCATCTTTCGGGTTCACTTCAACAAACATCTCTTGCTGTAGTTCTGCTAGCCAAGGGTTAGAACGGGTTTCTTCACCACCACCTTCGTACTCAACCAAACGACCAGAGGTCAGGATAATCGGGTATTCGCCAGATTTGTCTTGCTCTTGAATCGACTTGTAAAGCGTAGGAACACGGAAGATAGCTTCTTTGTCGTCCCACGTTGGGTAATCAGCAACGAGGTCGCGACGTGGAGTGTAAAGCGGCTCACGGTGCAGTGGTACACGGTCTGGGAATGTCCAAACAATCGCACGTGCTTTCGCATTACCAAATGGGATACAGCCGTGTTTAATTGCCACACGTTGGATACCACCTGAAACGTCAGTCTTCCAGTTTTTGCCTTCAGCAGCCGCTTTCTCTTCTGCCGTTAGATCATCCCACCAACCCAGTTGTTTCAGTAGTTTGTCACTGAACTCTGGGTAGCCGTCTTTGATCTCACAGCCTTTCGAGTAGCTGTCTTCTGCTAGTAGGCTTTGACCTTCAAACTCAACACCAAAACGAGTACGGAAGTTACCACCACCTTCAGCAACCGTCTTAGACGTATCGTAAAGGATGTGTGTACCCGGATGTTTCATCTCTGGTGTGCCCCAACATGGCCAAGGTAGACCGTAAGTCTCGCCATTTGCTGGCCCGCCTTCTGCTTCTAGAGACGTTTTGTGGAATGTGTGCCAATTCTGTTGGTGTTCTTTCAAACGCTCAGGGCTTTGACCTGTGTAGCCGATCGTCCACATACCTTTGTTGAATTCACGTGTAATATCTTCAATCAGTGGTTGGTTGTTCTCAACACGGATGTTTTTGAACAGCTGATCAGAGAAACCAAGCTTCTTAGAAAGCAGGTACATGATTTCGTGGTCAGGTTTAGATTCGAATAGAGGATCAACAACCTTGTCGCGCCACTGTAGAGAACGGTTTGACGCCGTTACACTGCCGTAGGTTTCAAATTGAGTGGTTGCTGGAAGCAAGTAAACGCCATCTGTTCGATCGTTCATTACTGCTGCGACTGTTGGGTATGGGTCAACGATAACCATCATATCCAGCTTCTGCATCGCCTTCTTCATCTCTGGACCACGAGTCTGAGAGTTCACCGCGTGACCCCAGTAGAACATGGCACGGATGTTTTCGCGCTGACGAATCTTGTCTTTGTCTTCAAGTACGCCATCAACCCAACGAGATACAGGAATACCTGCACTGTTCATTGGTTTTTGACCACCGTATGCGTTGTCGTCGAAACGGCCTTTGATCCAATCAAAGTCGATATCCCAAACTTTCGACCAGTGACGCCAAGAACCTTCAGACAAGCCGTAGTAGCCAGGAAGTGTGTCTGACAGTACGCCAAGGTCAGTTGCGCCTTGTACGTTATCGTGACCACGGAAGATGTTTGCACCGCCACCAGATTTACCGATGTTACCTAGCGCAAGCTCAAGTACACAGTAAGCACGTGTGTTGTTGTTACCAGTCGTGTGTTGAGTACCACCCATACACCAAACGATACAACCCGGACGGTTTTCAGAAAGTAGTTTCGCGGTGTGGTATACGTCTTTTTCACTAACACCAGTTACGCGTTCAACTTCTGCTGGGTTCCACTTCGCGACTTCTTCACGGATCTCGTCCATGCCGAATACACGTTGTTTAATGAATTCTTTGTCTTCCCATTGGTTTGCAAAGACGTGCCATAACACACCCCAGATAAACGCAACGTCAGAACCTGGACGAAGAGAAACGTAGTGATCTGATTTCGCAGCAGTACGCGTACGACGAGGATCCGCAACAACGATCTTACAGTTGTTCTTCTCTTTCGCGATCAAGATGTGTTGCATCGCTACTGGGTGAGCTTCTGCTGGGTTTGAACCAATGAACAGCATCGATTTACAGTTGTGCATGTCATTGAACGAGTTTGTCATTGCACCGTAACCCCAAGTGTTCGCAACACCGGCTACTGTGGTTGAGTGACAAATACGCGCTTGGTGGTCAACGTTGTTGGTGCCCCAAAGCGAAGCCATCTTACGGAATGCATAAGCTTGCTCGTTACTGTGTTTCGCACTACCTAGGAAGTAAACTGAATCAGGGCCAGACTCTTTACGAAGTTCTAGCGCTTTGTTACCGATCTCTTCAATCGCTTGTTCCCAAGAAAGCTTCTTCCACTTACCGCCTTCCAATTTCATTGGGTACTTAAGACGACGTTCACCGTGGCCGTGCTCACGAAGTGCTGCACCTTTCGCACAGTGTCCACCAGCGTTAAATGGGTGATCGAATGCAGGCTCTTGACCTGTCCATACGCCATTTTGAACTTCAGCGTAGATACCACAACCCACAGAACAGTGAGAACAGATAGTACGTTTCACTTCTGTTTTCGCTTCTGGATCGACTGATTTAGCCTGTGCTTTCTTCATCATACCTGGTGCAAATAGACTTGCGCCTACCACTGCGCCACCAGCAGCTAATGAAGTGTTTTTCATGAAGGCACGTCGAGACACACCTAGCTGATTGGTTTCTTTGCTCACACTATCGGAGCGTTTGACAAGTTTCATCCGTTATCTCCTAAAGTGTGTCGTAGTAATCGCGAATGTGTTGCGTCTCACGATACCCTGTCTTCTTCACGTCTTCTTTCGAAATTTCAACAGTTTCTGAAGCGGTTGCCACTTTAGTTGTACCAGCGACAACGGCACCAGCAACGGCTGCAGTCGTCAAGCCTTTGAGTAGATCCCTACGGCTTGTATTTATATCTTTATTATCTTTCATCATTGCTTCCTTACCTTACGGTAGATCTTTTTTTGGAGGCTTAATGCCCCTCTATCGATATAATCGCGTACTGCTCGATTACTCGTAATCAGTGACGTTTTTCACATCAATCTTTAATTTGTGCTTACTGCTTTTTGTATTCACGCTAAAACGCACTTGTTCTAACGTTAAGAATGCTTCACACAGTTGAGCGGCCGATTTGTAGAAGTTCGCGCTTTCTGCCCCTTCAAGCTGACGCGTGAAAGAGTTAAACCAAGGGCCAAGGTGCTTATTGAATACCGCCTGTTGTAGTGCTTCTTCTTCAGCCGTTAGCATAGCCATCACTTCACACAGTGCTGCGATATGATCTTCTGGCTCTTTCACTTGATCGTCACGCTCAATGCCTAACAGCTCTAAGTCATGACGAATCTCTGCCAATGGTTTTTCCATCATGGCGCCCGTGCGATGCCAAGAACCAAATGGAACGACCTCGCCACGACCAATGCCGATGAACAAATCTTGATATTCGTCTTCAAGCGCTTCACGGTTTGATTCTGTTGCCGCTTGTTGAATGGCAATCCAAGCCTTTTGCATAGCGCTTTCAGACGCTTCAATGTCTAGCGTTTTTAGAAAGTCGATCACCTCTTCAGAAGGTGCGCTGCGAAACAGTGCGGATAGAACCAAATAGATCTCAGTTCTTAGTGTCTGTTCTTGTGCCTGATCCAAATTCGTTTCCAAGGCTAACTCCTAGTATTTCAATTGTTTCAATGGGTCTTGAGCCATTGAATCGAACATATCCACCACACGGCAGTCTTCACACATAGCAATACGATTAATCGCTGCTTCATCTGAAAAGTGAGAGTGACCGCGTAACTTGTTCTGTAACATGTCAATCATAGACTGAGGTGCGAATGGTTTATGGCAACGTACACATTCCGCAGCTTTCTCTTCATGAATCACAACTGCTTTTTGACGTTCTTCTTTTACCCAGTTCATACGAGGCGTAAGAGTCAGAACATTTTCAGGACATGCCTTTTCACACAAGCCACATTGAATACAGTCTTGTTCTACAAATTTAAGTGATGGAGAAGCCCCGTCGGTATGAAGTGCACGTGTCGGACACACAGCCACACAGCTCATACATAACGTACAATCTTTGCTATCACACGAAACGTTGCCGTAAGGTGCGTTTGACGGAAGCTCAACAATATTTTCAACAGGAATACGAGCTGAAGACATCGCATCAAGTGCTGTAAATAGACGTTGGCGCTTGTTGCCTTGAAGATCGCCAAGTGCAAGGTCGAATGAATCCACACAAAGTGTTGGAGGCCCTTCACGTAGAGATTCTAAGTACAGAATATCGATGGTTTCTTTTGGAATACCGATTTGATCTAGTAGTTCTTGTGCAATCCCTACTTCGTTATTTAGAACACGAATGATCGTTTCTGGCATAAAGCGGGATGCCGCAAACAGAACTTGAGTCGCGCCATTAACTAATGCTGCAAACCAAGTATCGATACCAATAGATGGCAGTTCTTCTACGACAATTGGAATCACGTTATCTGGTAGCGCTTTAAGAGCCATCACGTTGTAAGTTTCATGACGTGAGCTACAGATAAGTACGATTGGATCCAGACCACCCGCTTGCTCATAGTTAGCTAGCGTACGTTCAATGAATTTTTGAGTATCGTCAGGGTTAGGTAATGCGTAAGAGATAGCTTCTGTCGGACAGCTCGTTGCACAAGTACCCACGCCTTGACATAGGTAAGGGTTAATCTCGATCTTATGACCCGTCTTATCTGAGCCTTCACTTGAAAGCGCGCCAGCAGGACAAGCATCAACACAACGCTCACAACCTTTAACACCACGAGAACTGTGTGCACATAGGTCTGTGTCCAAACGGAAGAACTTAGGCTTATCAAACGTGCCCATTAACGTAGGAATTTCTTCTAACGCTTCAGCTAGTTTTGGATAACCACGACCTACTGGGTAATAACCAGGAACAGGCACTTCTTCAGTCATGCAGCTATTCAGACATAAGTCCAAAACCACATCAAAACAGTCATGATTGATTGCTACTTTTGCAAGGTTATTGGTTAGGCCTTTGTTTTCGATTAGAACTTCGAACGTACCAAGGAACCCTGAAACCTGAACAGCATTTGCGTAGTAAAGCTCTGACTCAGTGTTGGTCGCTTTCGCACCGTCTGTTGAAAGTAGTGTCAGGCTTGTTAACTGAGGCAATTGCGCCGCAGCACTTTCGATGATCGCAGTTGGACCAATAATTAGCGTATTACCACCACTTTCATAACTTACTGTCGGTGGAATTAGGTTTGTTAACTCAACGGTATTCTCAAACGCATACAGCCTCGCCTTTGCGTTATTTGAAGTTGCTTGTTCTAATAATTGTTTAAGCATTGCTCAGTTCCATTTTTGGATATGGATAATCTGTTCAATCTTCATTGTAGTTAGCGTTGGAGAACTTGCTGAGTATTCAGTTAACAACGTATGGTCTCGTTAACTATTCATTCACTCATCAAGTTTACGCGAGTTATCTACAAAAAAGTCGATAATGGACTAGTTTTAGCAAATGCCGTGCCAATTTAATAATTCAATATTTTCAATGGATTAGATTAAATTTAAATCGATTTTGATAATAAAAAAACCGCTTGGGACATTTTGTCGCAAGCGGTTCATTGAGTGTTTAGTCAAAATGTACCTATTCTTTGTGTGGTATATTTTGTCCCACCTCTTTTGGGTCATTTTCGATAGCATCGGTGTCGAAACCAACCGGTACTGTGTTTTTATACAGTTCTTTTTGTTGTCCCGTAATTTCGTCACTTTCAACAAGATCTGATTCCGCGTCTTCAGCGTTGCTCACTGAAACTTCTTCTTTATTTTCAGTAACTTGCTCTTGTTCGCTTGACGTTTCTTCTTCTGCCTTCTCTTTTACCCAATCACGTAAGCTTTCAGCGACACCTTCAGAAAGTGACTTAAGATTACTATAATCGTCATCGTAATCGTCTAAGCCATCACGTACGTTAAACTCTTCTGAGAGAAATAACTTACGTAATGCGGCTTTTTTTACGCTTTCTGATGCTTCTGATACCAATAATTGAGCCATAGACAGCTCTTCAGTTGCCTCTGATGCCGACTCTTTAGTGTCACCTGACTCTCCTAAAGCGTTAGTTGGCTCGATAGGAGCTGGGTCATTTGGTGCGAGTTCTTCAGCAGAGGTGGGTGTTTGAGAAGCAGACTCAGGAGAGGTAACCGAGGTTTCCTCAAGAGGCTGTTCAGCTTCACGCGCTTTATCAGTCGATTCATCGAGCTTTCGTTGAGACCAACGGCTAAAAAAGTTAGTTGCCATTAGAACGACCTGCCCCTTTACGCTTCTTGCGTCTCGCTTCTAATAATTCACCATGACGACCGATAAAGGCTTCCATCCACGCTTGTACAGGTAAAGGCATGTCGTAAGACAATACTTGGTTATCTCCGTCCATGTACTGGCCTGCGACTGTTTGTGACGCCGTCAGTAATTGAATAATAGGCTTACCGGAGTCAACATTATCCATAACTAAGAATAGCTTAGGTTGCTGAGAGCTTAGATTGAAGCGGTAGTCGGTACGTTCGTCTTTGTGTAACTGGAGCAAACATACGTCTGGGGTTTCATGTTCAGGTGATAATTCAAAACCGATGAGTTCCCATTGAGTCGTTACCCAAATGCCCGTTTTGATCTCTTTCTCTATTCTTTGGACACCTATTGGCCAAGCTGATTCTGTTTTTTCGTAGTGTTCTTGGAATTCTTTTATCTCAGACATACTGCACCCAATTGATTTTCTTTATTCTGATCGTACGTAGGACATTTTGTACTTCGCATAATCATATACCCTCTACAAAGCAATAAACACGCCAATACATTTTAAGTCCTGCTCCGTCTTTAGTGCGTTTGTCGTAAAGTTACCCCTATAACGTTAGTCGATTGCGCTGGTTTGAGACAGTTAGTCTCGGTGAACTCTCATATTTTGCGCTATTTTAATCGAATGCTTCATGTTTTCTCGAATAGCCGCTATTTTGGAATGAGAATTGCTAAATGCTTGAGTTAAAGCTAAGAATGACTAAGTGACAGATAACGCATGTATTCTAAAGAGTCGTATGATGACTCTTGCCTAACTTCTTATCCCTTATAATCGCTATCTCATTAAGTAGGACGTGACTGTGGTAAAACCAAACATAATAAAAACCAGTGAAAACCCACTTCAGACCATCGAAGTTGAAGTGTTTGATGAATATGGCGAAAAGCTAACGAAACAAATTGCGTGCGAGCGCCCTCTTACCGTGATGTTGAACTGGAAAGAGATCGTAACGCTGATGACATTAGGCTCACGCCCAGAAGCATTAGTCTTGGGTTACTTGAAAAACCAAAGCTTCCTGTCTGATCCAGAAGCCGTTGAATCAATCATTATCGATTGGGAAACCAGTTCTGCAGCGGTTATTACTAAAGAAGATACGAGCCAACTTGAACAAGCACTGAAGAAGAAGACCGTAACGTCTGGCTGTGGTCAAGGTACCATGTATGGCAACGTGATGAAGCAATTGGAAGATTACCAAGTGCCTCAAACCAAGATTAAGCAATCTGAAATCTATACGGCTCTAGAAGCGCTGACTCATTATAACGACACCTACAAGAAAGCGGGTGCGGTTCATGGCTGTGCTGTTTGCAAAGACGATCAAGTGTTGTCGTTTGTGGAAGATGTAGGCCGTCACAATGCGGTTGATACCCTAGCGGGTGAGATGTGGCTTAACAAAGAAGATGGCGGAGATAAGATCTTCTACACCACAGGCCGCCTAACGTCTGAAATGGTGATTAAGGTAGCGCAGATGGGAATCCCTGTTCTACTGTCACGCTCTGGCGTCACACAAATGGGCTTAGATTTAGCTCAGAGGTTCGGCATAACAACGATTGCTCGTGCTAAAGGCTTGCGCTTCCAAGTGTTTACTGGTGCAGACAAAATAGATTTCGATGTGAAAGGCGAGCAGTAAACGTAAAGTTAACTCGTGCTTAGTTAATTTGTTATGGGTGCAGTATCAGCTGCACCTTTTTTATATTCTTCAGTTTTTAGACCAATCTAGCCCCTAGCCAAATTTACTTTCTAATCAAATACCCTCCCACTGATCGCTTAAACACCCTTAGTTTGTTCTTATGTTGAACACTTTTCTATCTCATAAACTATTCCATCATTCTTGTTAAGTTTGATTGAACATTAATTTCAAAATTACTAGATATACCAAACGTTAACAATTCTTTATCTTGTGCTCCGTGAACAGAACGAAGCACGCACCCAACGTGCCGCTTGGCGAAAGTTTCACTTCTTTGAATGCTCACATCAAAGAAAAACGAATAAGAAACAAAGAATTGGATAACAATATGAAACAGCCATTAAAAGCACTCGCGTTAGCGCTCGGATTGACGTTAGCAGCAAACAGTTATGCCATCGAAGTGAAACCTGTTGATACCGATTTCACACTTCAGATCCTTGGTTCGGGTGGTCCTATCTCGGATGACCTACGTGCATCTTCAGGAGAGATCATTTGGTGGAAAGGAAAGTCACGCATCATGATTGATGCCGGCGGCGGTGTTTATCTTCGCTTCGGTCAAGCAGGCGCAAAGCTTGAAGACTTAGATTTTATGGGGATCACTCACTTTCACACCGACCACGTAAATGACGTTCCTGCGCTACTTAAAGGTGGCTATTTCTTTGAGCGTGAAAAGGCATTGGAGATTTCAGGCCCAGCCGCTGGTTCAGCCTTCCCAAGCCTAAATGGTTACTTCGCAGCGAACTTTGACCCTGACCACGGCGCATACGCTTATCTTGCTGGCTTATACGATGGAACCGATGGCCTATTCCCAGTCAACCTTATCGATGTTGATTACCAATCGACAGTGCCAACCGTCGTTTATGAAAAGGATGGTTTGAAGATCACCGCTCTGGGTATCCCTCATGGTGATGTGCCTTGTCTCGCTTACCGAATCGAAAGTGAAGAAGGCGTGATGGTGATTTCAGCAGACCAAAATGGTAGCAACCCTGCTTTCTTAGACTTCGCTCGTGGCGCTGACATCATGATGATGCCAATGGCTATTCATGAACAAGCCGATGGTGTTTCTACCTTCATGCACGCTAAGCCTTCTGTCGTTGGAAAGATTGCTCAAGAGATCAATCCGAAAATGTTGGTGCTCAACCACTGGATGGGTTTAGGACTCAAGCTTAAATCAGAATCTGTGAAAATCGTTCGTGAATACTACGATGGGCCAATTATGTCTGGCCGCGACCTCGCAAGCTTCCCTATGTCTGCCGTAAAGGAGAAATAATATGAACAATAAAATCGCCCTTTCAATCGCAATTACTTCTGCAATTAGTCTTCATTCTGCGATGGCATTTGCAGATACGCCACCAGAAGCGCCCGTTGAGGCAAAAGCATCATCTGGTCATGGGGGCAAATGTGCAGCCGGTAAGTGTGGTACCGAAAAACGTTTCGAAAAGGCTGAACTTACTAGCGACCCGCAAGATCGCCTGGTGCGTGCTCGTGATGGTAAGTGTGGCTTAACGGCTGAAGGTATTTCACCGAGTAAAGAACGCATCATATTGGCGAACAGCAAGGTAACAGGTGGAGTATGTGGCCAGTAGAAACACATGAAACTAAAGCGTTAAAAACTAAGGCTCTAGCATCAAATAACCGAGCCCTTTCAAGTAGAGAGTTAAACCATAAAGTGCGAACTATTCAGAATACAGACAAAGGCATTGGATTACGCAGTGAGCACATAGAACTGCTCGCTCGTTCCCCAAAGCACCCTGATATCGATTTCCTGGAGCTAGCACCAGAGAACTGGATGAGTTTAGGCGGACTAAAGCGTGAACAACTACAGGATATAGCGAAGCAATACCCTTTGATCGCACACGGTTTAAGCTTGTCTATAGGGGATTGCCAACCGCTAAATACGAAGTTTGTTCGTCAAGTTGGTCAATTTCTCGATGAGTTAAATATCGAGGTGTATAGCGAACATTTAAGCTTTTCTCGCGATAACCAAGGGTATTTGTATGAACTGTTACCCGTGCCACGTCGAGCGGAAAATATCATCTACTTAGCAGACAGAATTAAACAAGTCCAAGACATCATCCAACGTCCTTTGGTGATGGAGAACATCTCTTATTACCATAACTACGGACAAGAGATGCTTGAGGGTGAGTTTATCGCTGATATTGCTGAGCGTAGTGGCTGTGAGCTGCTTGTCGACATCAACAACCTGTATGTGAATAGCCAGAACCATCATTTCGATGCGGCTGAGATGATCAAGACGCTGCCAAGTGATGCGATTCGCTACTACCACATTGCTGGGCATCTTGTAGAGAGTGACAAATCGCTGCTAGATACCCACGGTAAGGAAGTACAACAGGCTGTGATTGACCTGGCACGTTATACCTTTGCACTTCATGGCAGCAAGCCTTTGTTACTCGAACGAGACAACAACGTGCCTCCTTTGGTTGTGCTGACAGAAGAGCTACGAGATGTACACAGTCAGATCTTGGATGCGGGTGTAACTCATCGCCCTATCGAGCAGGAGTTGTCATATGCATAACCCACCAAGCTCAATGGTAACGCAAACACAAGCTTTGGCCGCATTGATACGTTCGCCTCTTGAAGACAATACCGTGTGTCGATACAGCGAATTCATTAGAGATAACGTGTTTGGGGTATTAAACAACACCTTCCCGTTGTTTTGTCAGCAAGTCGATCAAGACCAACTACTGATATTGGTGGATGAGTTTGTGGTCGTGCATTACGCCTCTGAGCCGGAGTTTCACCATATCGCGACTGAGTTTGTCAGCTTTATTCAACGCCGAACCGAAGCCATGTATGGCAGTCGCTTGACCGCAGCCCACGCTCTATCAACAGACCACTTGGCAGTTCTTGAATATGAGTGGTGTGCGTTTTGCGTTGAGATTGATTCAACAGAAAAAGTGTTACCTGTTACGTGTACATGTGACGTTCGAGAGGATGGACAACAGCTTCAGTTAGGGCTGTCAGTGAATCAAACAATGAATCTCGTTCAGGTGCCTTTCCTGATTCATGGTGAGTCACTGACGTTTCTGACACAAAGGCGCCACCCGGTGTATTACGCGATGTACCGAGACTCAAACCAGCGCGTTAATACCATAAAACTTAGAGAAATCGATGTTGCGATTATCCAAATGATCCAACAACAGCCAAATCAATCTCTAGCCAATACAAAACAAATAATTGCTCAACAATTGGCGAGATTCGAGTTTATTAATTGGGTTGAACACTTCAGTGACATTGAGCTGATTGGCGTTCACTCTTTAGGAGAAAATTTATGATTAAGTCAGCCGTCAACTGGTACGACGCTATCGTCGAAAAATGCAAACAATACGATTACTTAGCACTGCTTTTGGTGCGCCTTTACTTGATTCCAGTGATTTATGTGGGTGCTCGTTCAAAGGTACTTGGCTTCTCAGGAACCGTTGCATGGTTTGGGGCTTCTGCAGCCGATGGAGGCCTTAACCTTCCCTTTCCTGAGTTACTGGCATTCCTAGCGGCAGCAACCGAAGTGCTTGGGTGTATCTGTATCGCGTTAGGTCTGTTTACTCGCTTTATCTCGATTCCAATGATTTTCATGATGAGCGTAGCGAGTGCAATGGTTCACTGGAAACACGGTTGGGATGCGATTGCGACTGGCGGTATGGAAGCGACCATTAGACTGAATGGTTTCATCGAATGGTTGTCTGTTAACTTCCCTGGTCGCTACAACTACATCACTGAGCTTGGCGACCCAGTAATGCTGAATAACGGTATGGAGTTCGCAGGCACCTATTTTGTCATGCTGTTGGTTCTTCTTGTCTTCGGTGGCGGTCGCTACGTAAGTGCTGATTACTGGCTACGTAAAAAGTTCTCTAAAAAGCAAGACAAAGCACTTCGTTGGTAATCAAACCCAATTACGTCTAACGCCATAGCGCTATATGTAACCTCCTAATTAGTTCTCTCTAATTATCATTTTATTTTCCATTATCTTACCCGTCACACACGTGGCGGGAAGGAGTTTTTATGCTTACAGATGTCGTCGATCTGTCGCGGTTTCAATTCGCGAGTACCGCGCTTTATCACTTTATATTCGTTCCGCTCACTATAGGACTCTCCTTTTTACTTGCAGTGATGGAATCGCTGTATGTCATGACCAATAAGACAATCTACAAGGACATGACTAAGTTCTGGGGTAAATTGTTCGGTATTAACTTCGCGGTTGGTGTAGCAACCGGCTTAACCATGGAATTCCAGTTTGGTACTAACTGGGCGTACTACTCTCACTACGTGGGTGACATTTTTGGCGCGCCGCTCGCGATAGAAGCTTTGATTGCGTTTTTCTTGGAATCCACCTTAGTCGGCATGTTCTTCTTTGGTTGGGACAAGTTATCTAAGCGTCAGCACTTGTCAGTGACTTGGCTAACAGCCTTAGGTTCTAACTTCTCTGGTCTATGGATTTTGATGGCCAACGGTTGGATGCAAAACCCTGTTGGTGCCGAGTTTAACTTCGAAACCATGCGCATGGAGATGACAGATTTCATAGAGGTGATCTTTAATCCTGTGACACAGGTGAAGTTTGTGCACACCGTTGCCGCGGGTTACACCACCGGCGCATTATTCATCATGGGTATCAGTGCTTACTACATGTTGAAAGGTCGTGATCTGCCGTTCGCTCGTCGTTCATTTGCAATCGCGAGTGCCTTTGGTATGGCTGCCATTGTTTCAACCGTGATGCTTGGTGATGAGTCTGGCTATGAGTTAGGTGATGTTCAGCAAGTGAAACTGGCCGCTATCGAAGCTGAATGGCACACTGAAGAAGCACCGGCCTCTTTCACTCTGTTCGGTTTCCCAAACCAAGAGACCATGGAGACAGACTACGCTATTAAAATCCCTTACGTGATGGGGATTATCGCAACGCGTTCTTTAGATACACCTGTTATAGGGATTCATGATCTATTAGCAAAAAATGAAGAACGAGTGCGCAGCGGTATCTTGGCTTATGGACTATTAGAAAAACTACGCTCTGGTGATAAATCACAACAAAATATCGATGATTTTGAATCGGTTAAGCACGATCTCGGCTATGGGTTGCTGGTTAAAAAATACAGTGACAACGTGGTGGATGCTACAGAAAGCCAAATCAAGCAGGCCGCTAAAGACACCATTCCTACGGTTGCCCCGCTATTCTGGAGTTTCCGAATCATGGTGGTGTGTGGTGTCTTGATGTTCGCGATCATTGGGCTTTCATTCGTCCAGATTTGCCGTCGTAAGATTGGGACGAATCGTTGGCTGTTGAAAGCAACCGTATGTGCGATACCACTACCATGGATTGCCTGTGAAGCCGGATGGTTTGTTGCTGAGTATGGTCGTCAACCTTGGGCTATTGGTGAAATCCTCCCAGTAAATATGGCGGCTTCAAACCTACCCGCTTCAAGTTTGTGGCTCTCTATTGCTTTGGTTTACCTCTTGTACACCTTGTTCTTAATCGTGGAAATGTTCCTGATGGTCAAGTTCGCAAAAATGGGCCCGAGCGCGTTAAAAACCGGCCGTTATCACCACGAGAGAACGCATACCGAGCCAACATCTTCTTTGGAATACAACACTACGAATCAGTTAGATAAATCTATTGATCTTCATTAAGGAATTCAGATGTTTGATTACGAAAGTCTTCGCCTGTTTACATGGGCAATAATTGGCGTGTTGTTGATCGGTTTTATCATCACTGACGGTTTTGATATGGGAGTCGCAACTCTACTCCCTGTTCTTGGAAAATCGGAAGTCGACCGACGAATTATGATTAACTCCATAGCACCTCACTGGGACGGTAACCAAGTGTGGCTAGTAACGGCAGGTGGCGCAATATTCGCTATATGGCCAGCAATATACGCCGCCGCGTTTTCAGGGTTCTATTTAGCAATGATATTAGTGCTCGCGACCTTGTGGTTGAGACCATTAGGTATGGACTACCGTGCAAAAATCGACAATCCACAATGGAAAAAAGCCTGTGACATTGCACTGATCATCAGCGGCTTTATTCCTCCAGTTATTTTTGGTGTTGGTTTCGGCAACTTATTAATTGGTGTTCCGTTTGAATTTAACGAGTTGCTAATGATGTCGTACCAAGGTGGTTTTTGGGATCTACTTACGCCCTTCCCGCTATTATGCGGTCTAGTGAGCTTGGCTATGGTTGTGACGCAAGGCGCGGCATTTTTACAAATGAAAACAACGGGCGATTTAAAACAGCGAGCACAGAGAGTCATTATATGTATGGCACTCACTACTGCTGGGTTATTTGCTGTGGGCGGTTTGTTTGCCTACACCCTGCCAGGCTATCTCATCACTAGTCCAGTCGTAACGGATGCGGTTTCAAATCCATTACTGAAGCATGTTGTGAAGTTTGATGATTTACTTCTGCACAACTACGAAACTGATCCCGTACTTTGGATTATCCCAGCGTTAGGCATCATTGGGATGTTGAGCTGCGCACTAATGACTCGACTGAACCGTGCAGGATTAGCTTTTGCATCTTCAAGCTTGTCTATTGCAAGCATTATAACAACCGCGGGCGTCGCTTTGTTTCCAATGATCATGCCATCTAGCTTGGTACCTTCTCATAGTTTGACGTTGTGGGACGGAACCTCTAGTCAACTGACTTTGAGCATTATCTCTGTTGTTGCGGTCATCGTTGTGCCTATTATCTTGGGTTACACAATCTGGTGTTACTACAAGATGTTCGGTCGCTTAGACAGTAAATACATTCATGATAACAGTTCATCGCTGTATTAATTTTGGCGAACCAAGAGGATAACTTATGTGGTATTTATGTTGGGTTCTGGGAATCTTGCTCGCTTGCGCATTTGGCATCATTAATGCGCTATGGTTAGAAAACACAGACCTTCTAGATGAGACGGATTAACGGATAACTCGTTTCATATAAACGAACATAGGGTATGTTGTTTTCATTTTTTATACTGAAAATTGCCCGCTAATGTTTGTGGAAAGCCTTCGTTTCGCTATGAAATGGAGGCTTTTTTTGATCGTACATGAGCCACTCGTACCATCTAAACCTGCAGGTCCTATCTCTTGAATTAGCTTTTCCTTAAATGAATCTTGATTTAACACCCCAATAAGCTATTAGTTACATATTCATCAGTTTAATGAATCTATTAATACAAATTAGAGATGAATATCAACGTCACCGGCTTAAAGGGAATTAACCATGAGTAATCCATCGGAACCTAAGCATCCTCTGCTGTCTCTTTCTATTCGCAGTAAGTTTATTTTAATCAACCTCACCCTGTTTATTTCTGTTTTTATCTATGCCGTCTACGAGCAACTCAGCTTAGACAAATTGGAATCATTGGAGATCGCTGCGACCGAAAACCTCAGAAGCTCAGTAGATTTATTAACGCTTAGGCGACATGAGAAAGACTTCTTGTCTCGCCACAATCAAAAATACGCAGAGCGTTTCGATAAAACCGCCGACATATTGAATCAAAGATTGGTGACGTTGAACCAAACTCTCACCTCGCACGAACTTCACCTGACCGAGCAAATGACCAAGATCTCCGATACCCTTCATCAGTACCAGAAACAGTTCCACCAGATCGTCAATCAAGTGAACGACATTGAACGTACAACCCCACCTTTGGGCTTTGTCGCCGCTCTTGATGGAAAAAGAACAGCGCTGAAATCAGCAATCGAATCAGAATCAAGCTTGGCACTGGAACTTGCGTTGTTAGAGCTGATCGAAAAAGACTTCCATTACCTCGCACATATTAATAGCCAAACGAATGCGGCGTTAACCAATGCTCTTGTTGATTTTGAACCCTACTCCCAAACCTCGATTGCGACTGAACAAGCCTATTCCGAATATAAGGCTGCAGTTGAAACTCTGTTGGTCGCTAACAGCAATCTAGGCTTGTCTGCAGAGTTGGGGCTTAGAGGCGCATTACGTAGCAATGTCCATAAAACGGAACAAGCCATTGAAGAAGTGCAGAATGAGATAAGCCATGCAATTACAGTGGCAGTTAGGCACACACAAAATATGTTGCATCTGTTTGGCGCCGCTATTGTTGCGTTGCTTTCTTTGCTGTTGGTGTTCATCGGTCGCAATATCTTGGGTCGTATCAAAGCGATAAACGTGATGATGGAGTCGATTGCCAATGGCGATGGTGATTTAACGGTGCGAATGAACGCTAAAGGTAACGACGAGCTCGCTCAACTTGCTCACTCGTTTGATACCTTCATCAACAAGCTGCACGGCAACATTAAAGAGTTGTCGGGAGTTATGACAGTGTTGACAGAGAGTTCATGTAGCTCTGAAGAAGCCGCGATCAAAAGCATGAGTAATGCTGAGAAACAGAAACAACAATCGGAGTCCGTCGCGACCGCTGTGAACGAACTGGTGATGACCAGTAACGAGGTCACAGCCAATATAGAAAATGCCGCAACTAATGCAGAGAAAATTAAAGATAACGCCCATCAAGCATTACAAGAAACACACTTAACAGATGCGAGTATCAATGTGTTGGTTGAAAACATTGCAGAGTCGCAAGACCTAATCGTGCAGCTTGAAGAACAGAGCCGTGAAATCAATCAAGTGGTAACGACGATTCAGGGAATTGCCGAACAAACTAACCTACTTGCGCTTAACGCTGCGATTGAAGCTGCACGAGCAGGCGATCATGGACGAGGCTTTGCCGTGGTCGCCTCTGAAGTGAGAGAGCTTTCTTTAATGACTAACGACTCAACCCATCAAATTGAATCGACCATTCATGGTTTAACGTCCGGCATTGCCAAGACAGTCGCTAAGATGTCGGCAAGCTTGGAGCAAACCGAACAAGTTAAGCACCAGACTAAAGATGTGGTCAATGCGATTGAAGGTATCCACTTTCAAGTCGGAGAGATGTTCGACCTTAACAGTCAGATAGCGACAGCATCTGAAGAACAATCCATGGTATCTGCGGAGATCGACCGAAACATCAGCGACATCGCTCATCTAGCAAGTAATACACATACCGTAGTATCAGGATCAGTGCGTTGTAGTGAGCAGGTATCGAGCGTGAGTGTGAAGTTAGAGAAGATTGTGGCTCAGTTTAAATACTGATGTGTAGCCTACTTTGTTGTGGGCTGTCACCACCTCTGCATAAACTGTAGGTAATAAAAAACGCCCTTATCGCTTTATGCTGATAAGGGCGTTTTAATTCTATAAGGACACTTTCTGTTATCTGCAGACTACAGGTGTCTATAAACAGCGGTTGTCCGAAGCACTAGTCTAGATTAGCCACGTGCTTTTAGGAATTCAGCGTAAGTACCACGGAAATCGTTGATCTTGCCATCTTTGATTTCAAGGATACGCGTTGCTAGAGAGTCTACGAATACACGGTCGTGAGATACGAAGAACAATGTGCCTTTGTAGTTCTCAAGAGCCAAGTTAAGCGCTTCGATAGATTCCATATCCATGTGGTTAGTTGGTTCATCCATAAGTAGGATGTTTGGCTTGTGCATCATGATCTTACCAAGAAGCATACGACCTTGCTCACCACCAGAAATTACCTTAACTGATTTCTTAATGTCGTCTTGACCAAATAGCATACGACCTAGGAAGCCACGAACTACCTGCTCGTCTTCACCTTCTTGACGCCATTGGCTCATCCAATCGAACAGGTTCATGTCTTGTTCGAAGTCATGTGCGTGGTCTTGAGCGTAGTAACCGATGTTTGAGTTTTCAGACCACTTGTACTCACCAGTGCGAGCTTCAAGTTCGCCAGCTAGTGTGTTCAGAAGTGTTGTTTTACCCACACCATTCTCACCGATGATCGCAACGCGCTCACCTACTTCGAAGATCGCATCGAACTTGTTGAATAGGTCTTCTTCGAAGCCTTGAGATAGGTTTTCAACCACAAGTGCGTTACGGAATAGCTCTTTAGACTGTTCAAAACGAATGAATGGGTTTTGACGGCTAGAAGCTTTCACTTCTTCAAGCTGAATCTTATCGATTTGCTTAGCACGAGACGTTGCTTGCTTCGCTTTAGATGCGTTAGCAGAGAAACGAGAAACGAAGGTTTGAAGTTCAGCAATTTGTGCTTTCTTCTTAGCATTATCAGACAGTAGACGTTCACGCGCTTGAGTCGCAGCCGTCATGTACTCATCGTAGTTACCCGGGAATAGGCGAAGTTCACCGTAATCAAGGTCAGCCATGTGCGTACAAACAGAGTTTAGGAAGTGACGGTCGTGCGAAATGATGATCATTGTGCAGTTACGTTGGTTTAGCGTATCTTCCAACCACTTGATGGTATCCATGTCCAGGTTGTTCGTTGGTTCGTCAAGAAGCATGATGTGCGGGTCTGCGAACAGAACTTGTGCTAGAAGCACACGAAGTTTCCAACCAGGTGCTACTTCGCTCATTAGGCCGAAGTGCAATGCTTCTTCGATACCTACAGCAAGAAGAAGCTCACCCGCTTTCGCTTCTGCCATGTAACCGTCCATCTCAGCGAATTGAACTTCAAGATCAGCTACCTTCATGCCGTCTTCTTCGCTCATTTCTGGCAAAGAATAGATGCGGTCACGCTCTTGTTTAATAGTCCAAAGCTCTTTGTGACCCATGATAACTGTGTCGATTACCGAGAATTCTTCGTAAGCGAATTGGTCTTGGTTCAGTTTTGCAACGCGCTCGTTTGGATCGTAGCTTACGTTACCAGCACTCGGCTCAAGTTCACCAGATAGGATCTTCATGAACGTCGATTTACCACAGCCATTCGCGCCGATTAAACCGTAACGGTTACCTTCGCCGAACTTAACTGAAATATTTTCGAAAAGTGGCTTAGCGCCGAATTGTTGGGTGATATTTGCTGTGGAGATCAATGCCTTTACCTTTTTAATGTGAAAAACGCCGCAACGTTACTTGTTCAGGGCTTTAACTGCAAGTATTGATTGCAATTACCCGCTAATAAGTGAGCGATAACCTAGCTAAATCATAGTTTGAGATAACTCACATTTTTGATTTCTATTTATAGAGCGATAAATAGCCAAACTGTGCAACATATAAAGTATTGAGCCACTGAGTAAAATCCGCCTTATATAAAGACATATCTCTTATAAATAATTTAATATATCGCATAACAACCCGTTACAACCAAAGCTTCTTTATACATAGCTATTCACAACACCCTCTAATGCACAAATACTAGTCTAACGCCTGACAGTTTCATGACAAAACACCAAGATTCGGGGATAAAGTACTCGCCCTCATTAATGCATGAGATTTCACAAAGCTCGATTATCTAACTATAGTAATCCTAACCTCATAATTCTAAGAGACTTTTATGCGTTCATTACCGCGCTTCTTATTCCTCATATTAGCCATGCTCTCATGGCCGAGTCATGCCAACTTGGAATATGACTTACAATCACAACCTCAGGTCTCTGACATTGCCCAAGATCTGAGTAATCGTATCGATGAGCTTCCCGACCCTCTTTTTATGGAGGCGTCAGATAAGCGCAAGGTAAATCTGTTGCTCGCTGAAGTGCTCCGTGTTCAGAATCAGCAAATCGCAACGTTCGATAAACGACTCAAGGCTTATCGAGAAAACAGCGAGCCAAAACAGTGGTTCGATGTAGAGTCTAGCTACGTCACGTTGAACAGCTTGAATGTGAGCAAGCAGCACTTATTGGAGCAAAGCACCACAAGTAACAGAGAACGCTTGACCGGTTTTGGTCCTTACGGTGTTACCCAGTTCAAACAAGAGTGGGAACTGACAAAGCTAAACGTCGAATACTTGGTGTATTTCCAAATACGCAGCTTCAAAGCGCTTATTAAAGACATCTTCATTTCCCCGGTGCCTGTGATTGGTGCAGCGTTAAAAGTGCTGTTCATCTATTTTGCGCTGGTGTGGTGGTTAGCGAACAGTAAAAGGTTGATCGAACTGTTTCGCGTTAACCTGCTCGAAGCGAAGCCAAACCCTCCATTCCTGATTCGTTTAATTTGGTATGTGAGCCGTGCGGATAGAGCCATTGCTTGGTTAATTGCTATCACCCTGTCTCTGCGTGTGCTATCAAGTATCCCTAGCCTGCAACATCTGATATTCCTTGAGATCTTCACGTGGTGGATTTTAGGTGGCTCGATCGCAATCAGCTTCATTCTTGAGTTTGCATACCGCATGGGACGTACCTCAAACAAAGAAGTCATTGCGCTACGCCTTTCAACGATTCGCCGTTACGTATGGAGTTTCATTGTTGCTGGTGTGATTCTGCAAATCTCAAGCATCACGCTGGGTAAAGGCACCATCTACAGTTGGATTTACAGCGTTCTATTCTTTTGGTTTGTGTTGGTGACCATCTCGGTACTTCGATTATGGAGAGCGAAGGTATTCAATAGCCTAGAACATATCTCTGATCGCCCAGTGTGGGTTAATTGGGCCGTGAATCGCCAAGATACTTTTTTACTTAATATCATCGCGACTGCGCTTGGTATTGCTTGGTTGAGTGTTTATCACTTCCAGCATCGCATCATGTCACTGCTTTCGAACTACACAGTATTCAGTCAAGCACTGGCTTACCTGTTTAGGATTGAAGTGGCTAAGCAGTCTGACCTTGATAAGAATCAGAAAAACTTAGTGCGTATTAAAGGCGATCAGACATACGAATACATTCTACCTGGATCCATCGACAGCGAGCTGATTGACTATGCAGGCGATGAAGTAAAACAACTGTCTCGTTATCTTATGTCTGACAGCCCAGCGATTTGTATCGTGTCGGGTGAACGTGGCGTGGGTGCAACAACGCTTCTGTATACCCTACTGCACAAGGTATCGAATGCAGAACCAATTTACGTTAGTTGCCCTTACGCGGGTTACCAAGAATTACTGTGTCACCTAGCAGTAAGCATCGGCTTAGAAGAAGACGCAACTGAGATTCAAATCTTGGCACATCTTCGTAAGAGCGAAACGACTTATCTGATTGCAATTGATAATGCCCAGCGCCTAGTTAAACCAATGGTTGGTGGTCTTTCTGATCTGATTCGATTAACTAACTTACTTCGTCGTTCGAAGAAGAACCACAGAATCGTGATGTCGATTGCCAAGTCTAGCTGGCGATTTGTCGACCGAGCTCGTGGCGAGCGTCTATTGTTTGATTTGGTTTGTTTCCTTCCACGTTGGACTGAGAAACAAGTTGGCGAGTTGCTAACCAGCCGTATCAATACTGAACTCGATAAGCCATTGTCGTTTGATGGTTTAGTGGTACCAAAACAGTGGGACCAAGATGACATGAGCGAAGAAGAGCGCGCGCGCCAAGGTTTCTATCGTATCTTGTGGCACTACTCCGATGGTAACCCAACCGTTGCACTGCGCTTCTTCCGTCTCTCTTTAAATAGAAATAAAGAGACAGACCAAGCGGTGGTAAGGCTGTTCCACGTACCCGAGGCGCAAGAACTAGAGAACATGCCAAAACCAATGTTGGCGGTCCTTCGCTCTATCGTTCAGTTAGAGATCGCGTCTACCGAGGTGCTATCAGAGTGTACTCAGCTAAGTATTGCTGAAGTCACCGGTATTCTTCGCTATTTTGAAAGCCGTGGTTACATTGGTTGGAATGAAGACAAGGCGAAAATTTCCGACCACTGGTTCCGACACATTACTAACGTTCTCGACCGTCAACATTTATTGGTGAAGTAAAATGAAGAAGTTATTTGTCCTATTATTTGTTGGCTTGGCAACGGCGGTAAGTTTCCCGACTTATGCGACAGAAGAGTTAGCCAATGTAGAAAACATCTCTAAGATCGCGAGCTTGGTTCGTTGGAGTGGCGTGTTCTTCTCCATCATAGTCATTGCAGCGATGTGGTTATTATTGAAGTTCATCAACTCAATGGTGACGAGCTTTGGTAGTCAGTTCGTTCAATATCGAATGCTGTTGCAAAAGCTTCAATCGTTCATGCAGTTCTTCATTTATGTGAGTACGGGTCTTATCGTGTTCATGATGAGTTTCCGTATCAACGACCAAATCTTGGCTCTGATTGGCGGTACTCTTGCCGTATCGGTCGGCTTTGCGCTTAAAGACTTGGCGGCCTCTTTCATCGCGGGTATCACCGTAATGATTGACAGACCATTTCAAGTCGGTGACCGCGTCACGTTTGAAGGTAACTACGGCGACATTATTACTATCGGTTTACGCTCGGTACGTATGAGAACTTTGAATGACGACATCATCACGATTCCAAACAACAAGTTCTTAAACGAAGTCACCACCAGTGGTAACTATGGCGCGCTGGATATGCAGGTGGTGATTCCGTTTTACGTCGGTATGGATGAGGACATCACCCTCGCCCGTGATCTGATACAGGAAGCGGCCTCATCAAGCCGTTACATCCACCTACCTAAGCCTGTGACGGTGTTGGTGAAACAGACCATTACTGACAACTACCTAGCAATACAGCTAACCTGTAAAGCTTATGTGGTGGATACAGCCTATGAGAAACTGTTCGAGACAGATATTACGCTTCGTGTCATGAAAGAGTTTAAGAAACACAACATCAACCCACCTAAAATCTCGGTGGCTGCTCACTCATAGCTTTAGGTTGATTACTCGATTGTTCGAAACAAAAACACCTCCGCACTTGAATAAGATTGGAGGTGTTTTTTTATGGTTGCCGCCTATGTAACAGCTATTAATTTTACCGCTCTATGGCTCCATAAGTTTCTGGTGAAAAGCGCTAAACCTTAAAGTACTTCAACTGTTCTGTGAGATGTTCAGTGGTGTTTGCCATCTTCTGACTGTCTTCAGCCAGCGATTGTGAAGCCTGTAGGACTTCGTTAGCGGCCAAATGAATACCAGTAACACTCTCACTCATCTCTGTTGCTACTGTGCTCTGCTGCTCGGACGCAGCAGCAATTTGCGAGACCATATCATTGGCGTTGTGTAGCTCATTCACAATCACATCGAGTTGCTGGCGTGTCTCATTAGATGCAACCACGCTGTGGTCCACTTTTTCGTTGCTGCTTTGCATAGCATTAAATGTACGTTCGGCTTGTTGTGTTAGCTTCTCGATGGTCGATTGCACTTCGTTGGTAGAATTTTGCGTGCGACTTGCTAGGTTACGAACTTCATCAGCAACTACAGCAAAACCGCGCCCTTGTTCCCCTGCACGTGCCGCTTCGATAGCGGCGTTTAACGCTAGTAGATTAGTTTGCTCAGACACATCGCGAATCACACCAACCACTTGGCTTATCTCTGTAACACCAGATTGAAGATCTCTGACCAAGTTATTTGCAGTTGAAATGTTCTCAGATACTTGAGATATGGTCGTTGCGGTTACCTGCATGTTTTCATCATTTTGGTTAGCGTGATCGACCACTTTGTTGGTACTCGCAGCGGTGTTTTCTGCATTCATCGCGACATCTGAAATGGTCGCGCTCATCTCTGTCATTGCGGTCGATAACAGTTCAAGCTGTGCATGTTGCGAATTCACACTGGTTGCTGCCTCTTCACTGGCCTGCGCGATATGACTTGCCATATTACTAGACAGATCCGCAGACTCGTTTGCTGTACGAAGCGTTGTTTGCAGTTTGTCGAGCATGGTGTCGATCTGGTGGCTCATATCGCCCAACTCATCTTTACGTGTCATATTCATGCGAACACGAAGGTCACCATCGGCAATTTTATGCGTGTTATCGATAAGCTTGTTAAGCGGGACGATTATGTTATTTGAAATCGCATAACCCATCGCAAACAGTAAGCCTGATAAAACAACTGCGACCATGCCTTCTTTAAGTGCTAATGCGTAGAAAGCCTCTTGAATATCAGCGACCAGTATTCCTGAGCCAATAATCCAGTTCCACTCAGGGAAGAGTTGTACGTAAGAGATTTTATCTTTGAGTTCACCTTGAGGGCTCATCCACTGGTAATCGAGAAAGCCTTTCTCTTGAGGTGAGCGTGAGATCGTCACCATTTCACGCCAATGGTGCTTTCCTGCTCCGTCTTTCAAATTACCTGCGTTGGTACCATTAAGCTCAGGTTTGAGCGGATGACTAATAATGTTGAGTTGTTGGTTAAGGATCCAGAAGTAATTGGTGTTGTCATAACGAAGCGTCTTAATGGCTTGTAGCGCTCGCTCCTTTGCGACTTCTTCACCTAGTACACTACGTTGGCTGTAGTAATAGCCGGCTAAGCTTACTGCGGTTTCAACTTGAGCACTGAGCTTATCTTGCCGCTCTTCCATAGAGCTGGCTCTTTGCTGCATGAGGTTAAATGTAGATGCCATTACTAGCAGTACAACCGATAGAACGACAATTGAGGCGAGTTTTGACTTGATAGATAAGTTACTTAATTTCATAGCTGACTGACTTTATTATTTGTTTTGATTATGGATTTTCGACCAAGTTATCAAAATTTTGTACAGTTCAGATGATATGCATCAAGAACACTAAATATACACTGTGTTACATAATCAAAAAGAGGTATAGGTCAAACAGGCAGAGGTTGAGGTTTGATTGGTGATAGTTTAGTAGTGCGGGATTTTCGTGCTTGGGCTGAATGTAAAAACAACAGCCCAAGCGAGCTAGGACAACCATCAAACGATAGCCGTAGCAGGTTTAGAGGTTAGACACCAATAACTGTGGTGTCGCTTTTTGCTGAAGGTAGATACTAAAGCGGCTTCCTTTACCCACTTCTGATTCTACGCGTATCTCGCCACCAATTTGACTTAAGATACTTTGAGATACAGATAAGCCTAAGCCAGTCCCGTCGCGTTTCGTTGTATAGAATGGCGAGAAGATGCGCTTTAACTGCTCTTCTTTGATGCCACAACCTTCGTCTTCAACATGCACGATAGCGCCATGAGACACGCCGTTTTCTACCCAATCTTCACTCGAGATTGTTAATGTTCCCTGCCCGTCCATTGCATGAATAGCATTCATTTGTAGGTTGACCAGAATCTGCAGCAGTTGGTTTCGATTTACTTCAACCGATGTTTTAGCGTTTAAGTTCGAAACGTAAACCATGCCGCGCTTTTTCGCCCCAGTTTTCACGAGCGTGATACTCTCATCGACGATCGGGTTGATGTGTTGCCACGTGATCTCATCCTGCACGCCACCGTGTCGGCTGTATTGAAGCAAGCTTCGCGTAATATTTCGGATTCGGTCGATTTGCTCCATGATGGCATGGACTTCTTCTTCGACACGGCTTACTTCATCCCCTAGTTCAAATTTCATCAACTCAACGTTGCCAAGGATTACCGCTGTTGGATTGTTGATCTCGTGAGCAATACCTGCGGTTAGCTCACCGAGCGCTGCCAGTTTCTCATTGACCACCAGCTTATCTCTAGCTTGATTTAGCAGCTTGATATGCAGCTCGAGTTCTTCGGTTTTCTCTTTCAAACTAGCGGTGCGAGAATGGACTTTACACTCGAGTTCTAACGCCGCTTGTTGAATCTCTTGATTGCGCTCATGCAGCAGATCCAACATCTTGTCGAATTGTTTAGCAAGTAAGGTAAGCTCATGTTGATCATCCAGTCCTAACGTACCAATTCGCTTGTCTTGCCCCATCTGTACTAGCTTCACCACTTTATGAATGCGTTCGATAGGGTTGAAAAGATCGCGCGCACCTCTGTGAACGATCAAACCTGAAACCAGCAACAACAGAACGATAGTTATACTGATTTCGCCAAGGTTAGTCAGGTAGGTTTCAATGAGCGGCCAGATTAGGTAACCCGTATATAGCATGCCGATCACGTTGCCAAACTGGTCGTGAATTGGTTGATAAGCCGTGATGTACCATGCATCGTATACATATGCTCTGTCGAGCCACTCTTTGCCCTCGTTTAAGACTTTAGAGTGAACCTCGTGAGAAACTCGCGTACCAATTGCACGCCCTACACTGTCTTCACTGCTTAATGGTACGTTAGTGCTCACACGAAGGTCGTCAAGAAATACGGTGACGGTTCCTACATGACGGTTGAAGCCCTCTCTCTGCGGATAGATCAGGTTGCTGATTTGATCGACCAACTGAGTGCTGTTATTCAACAAGATCCCGCCATCAAGAAAGCCGATCACATGATCATGTTTATCTTTAATGGATACGACAGTACGGCTAACCAAGCCACGTGTTTCAACATCATGACCATTAAGCATCGGAACCTCTGCCTTTTTTGCAAGATCACGATCTAAGTAATCGAGTTCATTTCTGTCTAACACACTGAAAAACGATGATTTATGCGTGAGATTCAGGTATTCAAGCTTCTTTTCCATGCTTTCTACGCTGCGCCAGCGTAAAAAATCGAGCTCATATCGTGACTTATTCTCTGAGACCCAACGAATGAGTTCATCTTGAGGCACGTCGTTCGCAAGCTTCATTCGAAAGTTGTAAGACTCAGCAAATGCGCGCACGTTATAAGCTTGTTGGTTTTGAATCAGATGAATACTGTTGTCTGCGACGTCGAGACGTTCATCAACATCGATCAAAGCGCCTTGCCACGTATAGTGAACAGACCAATAAAAGGTGATCGCAACGAGCGCGCACAGAGTAAGAAAGATCGGTGCTGACGTGAGAAACAGTAAACGGTAGCGCACCATGGTTTTGAAGCGGAACGCCCACTTTGCCCACCACTGACGTCTAATCGGCATATTCTGAGCCTTCTGTGTTCCAGTCTTTGTATTTGCGTTCTAAGGTTTTACGAGCAACGCCAAGGTCTCTTGCCGCTGCAGACTTATTACCATCGTGAAAACTCACAAGCTGTTCGATATGTGCTTTCTCCACTTCTTTAAGTGTCCAAGTGTTTGGATAGCCTTCAGCAGCGTCCGTTGTATTCAAGTTCGGCACTTCAGCACCATGTGACACCGTCACTGAAATACTCGCAGGTGCCGGGTCGCCATTTATCTCTCGCCAATAGTGAGCTGGTGGCTTGTCTAATAGAATGCAGCGCTCCACGAGGTTTTTAAGCTCGCGAATATTGCCCGGCCATTCGTATTCATTCATCGCTAAGATATCTTCATGTGCCCAATTAGGTATCGGCATACCTAATTCACTCGATAGTAGGCGCGTAAAATATGGAACAAGCTCAATCAGATCGGATGGTCGTTCGCGTAACGGAGTCACATCAATCTTAAGTACATTGAGTCGGTAAAATAGGTCGCGGCGGAAGTGCCCTTTCTCGACTTCTTCTTGAAGGTTTCGATTGGTTGCCGCGACAACACGAACGTCTACGGATATCTCTGTCTCGCTACCGACGGGGCGAATGGTACGTTGCTCGAGCACTCGCAGCAGTGCAGCTTGCATAGGCAGTGGCATTTCGCCAATTTCATCAAGGAATAGCGTACCGCCATTAGCCACTCTGAATAAACCTTCACGATTCTTCTTCGCGCCAGTAAAGGCACCGGAGGTGTGGCCAAATAATTCACTTTCAAGAAGCTCTGGAGCAATCGCACCACAGTTGATTGGGACAAATGGCCCAGTTCGTTTACTGGCTTCATGAACACCACGTGCAACCAATTCTTTACCGGTACCAGACTCACCTTCTACTAACACGGACGCTCTTGACGGAGCAAATTGGCTAATAAGAAGCTTAAGTTGTTTGGTCTTATCTGAGCTACCAATAATCTCGGTTTTGATGTGGCGGCTGACATCACGCTTCAACGCGTACTGCATTCTTTGGTCAAGGCGCTTATCCATACAACGAAGTACAGCTTGAATCATCTGTTCTAAGTTGAATGGCTTTAAAATGAAATCTGAAGCACCGAGCTTGAGTGCTGATATGGTCATCTCCAGATCGGCATAGCCAGTCATAAAGATAACATCTGCTTTTCGGTCGCTATCATTGAAGGCTTCTTCCCACTCAATACCAGAGCGACCAGGAAGATTAATATCGAGAACGATCAGGTCGAAGTGTTCATTGCAACGTAGCGTTTCTGCTTCTTCTACAGAGCCTGCACTCGACACCTTGCCAAAGTACTTACCTAGTGCTTTCTTTAAAATTGCCTGCATGCCAATTTCATCATCGACCACCAGGACCGAAAACGCCTGATATTGAGTCAAGGTGCTTGGATTGAGGTTAGAGGCGTTTGAACTAGGTAAAGACATAATGATCAGCCGAAAGGGAAAGTTGGGACAGAGTGTACCAATTAACCTTTTGTTCAACAGGGACAATGTGCGACATTTTGTCCTAGCTCATGTTTTGGTTCATTTTATCTAGCGAAATGACGCAGTTTTGTCCGAAATAACAGCAATTTAATGAGACTTGATGCATTATTTGTTGGCATTAAGATTGCTTATAGGGAAAGGATTTCTAATTACTATAATTAGCATCTTATGCACATGTCCTTCTTTGAGCCCTTTAAAACTGAAGACATGTCATTCATTTCTAACAAAATGGAAATAATAATAATGAAAGCAATTCCCCTAACTATTGCAGCTCTATCTATCGTCAGTTACTCGGCTAGCAGCGCAGAAGACACCACTCATATCAAGCTTGCGACAACGACAAGCACTTATCATTCTGGCTTACTGGATTATCTACTGCCTGAATTCGAAAAAGATTCGGGTATCAAAGTCGATGTTTTAGCGGCGGGTACTGGTAAATCACTTCGCATGGGTGAAAACGGTGATGTGGATTTGGTGATGACACACGCACCAAAAGCAGAAGCTAACTTTGTTGAGAAAGGCTACGGCGTTTTACCTCGTAAATTGATGTACAACGACTTTGTGATCGTTGGCCCTGAAAGTGACCCAGCGAAAGTTGAATCTCAAAAAGCAGTGGCGGATGTATTTAAAGCGATTGCGACAAACAATGTAACGTTTGTGTCTCGTGGTGATGATTCAGGTACACATAAGAAAGAGATGGGTATCTGGGCTCAAACTAAGATGGAGCCAAACTTTGGCGGCTACCGCAGCGTTGGTCAAGGCATGGGCCCTACTCTAAACATGGCGTCAGAGATGCAAGGTTACACAATGACTGACCGTGGCACTTGGCTGGCTTACCAAAATAAATTGGATCTAAAAATCCTTTTCCAAGGTGACGAAAACCTATTCAACCCTTACCAAGTAATTCTAGTTAACCCAGAGCGTTACCCAAGCATTCACTACCAAGCAGCAAAAACATTCAGCGATTGGTTGGTTAACCCTAAAGGTCAAAAACTGATCAACGACTTTAAGCTGCACGGCAAGCAACTGTTTGTTGCGAGTGCTGAGTAGTTTGTCGCTCGCTAGCTTGTGCTAAATAGGTTTTTTGTCAAATAGCACTAGGCTTAACGAGTCAGCAAACCAAACAAGTAAAGAAATAATAGCTGGCCAATAAGGCTCATTAATATTGTGTCAGCTATGATTAACATCAGTCATTACCGATAAAAACCTATTATCGATTCACACGAGATACTTCATGACCTTATGGCAAACAACGCTAGATGCATTGAATTTACTGGTGAATTTTGACCACGACCTGTGGCAAATTGTCGCGGTGTCCTTCAGCGTATCTTTGTCCGCCATCTCTCTGGTAATTGTTCCCTCTATCATCATGGCTTTCTTATTGGCCTACACGGAATTCCCTGGGAAATGGGCGTTACTCTCAGTAATCAACACATTGCAAGCAATACCAACCGTGGTTATTGGCTTATTGATGTACATGATGCTCTCTCGTTCTGGCCCACTGGGCGACTGGCAATTGCTGTTCACTCAAAAGGCTATGATTCTAGGTCAGATGCTGATCTGCTTTCCTATTCTAGTTGCCATGATGCACGGTGCGCTGCAAGCCAGTGATCGCCGAGCTGTCGAAACGGCATGCACTCTGGGAGTTTCAACCACTCGCGTTGCCTGCACCTTGATTTGGGAAACTCGTTTTCCTCTACTGGCGGCAGTCATTGCTGCGTTTTCTCGCATCGTCACTGAAGTAGGTTGTTCAATGATGGTTGGCGGAAACATTATGGGAATGACAAGAAACATCCCTACCGCTATTGCAATGGAAAGTCACAAAGGTGCTTTCGCTCAAGGTGTGGCGTTAGGCATGGTTTTATTGGCATTGGCATTAGCCCTTAACTTTTTCCTTTCTAGTGTGAGAGGAAAAGGCTATTTAAGAACTTAGGAACGCTGTCATGAGTATAAAAATAACAACGCAGCAAATTTCAATGCGCTACAAAGAGCGTGTTTTGTTCCACATCCCTGAATTGTCGATCGGTCCGAACGATGCGATTTATCTTAAGGGCGATAACGGTGTAGGAAAAACCACTCTATTAAAAATTCTGTCTGGATTGATTAAGCCGACTTCTGGCCGTATTCAGTCACCGACACAAAGTTGGCAACATAACCTGTTCCCTAGACTAAAATTTAAAGACATCATCTATCTGCATCAAACACCTTACCTATTTGATGGTTCTGTGTACCAGAATGTCGCTTATGGGATTCGCTTTAGTAAAGAGAGCCAAAAAGATAAGCGAGCTCAAATAATTAATGCGTTGAGGATGGTAGGTTTAGAAACCCTAGCAGATGAACACATTTCTGTGTTGTCTGGTGGTGAACGTCAACGCGTAGCAATGGCACGAGCTTGGATTCTCAAGCCATCAATTTTGCTGATGGACGAGCCAAGTGCTTCTTTAGACAAAGAATCTATTGAAAGATTGGTGATTATGGCCGAAGATCTTCTTCAGAGAGGCGCGAGTTTAGTCATTACCAGTCACCAAACCAACGCGTTAACCGATTTGTGCAAGAAGCAATGGTGGATCAAAGATAACACGCTAGCTGAGTCACCGCTTCTGCAAGTAATTAAAAAGAACAAAGCACAAGAGAATATTTATGCTGCTTCCAACGCAAACTAGTTGGGTTATTTTGGCTGGCGGACAAGCCAGCCGTATGGGCGGAAAAGATAAAGGACTCGTTGAGCTCAACGGTTCCCCGCTTATTCAATACGTTATAGACAAGCTGTCACAACAAGATGTCAGCATCACCATCAATGCCAACCGTAACCTCGACAGTTACCAAGCATTCGCTCCGGTTGTTTCCGATTCGTTCCCTGATTATCCGGGGCCATTGGGCGGTATTCATGCTGGCCTTAAAAACGCGACCACTGATTGGGTCGGTTTTGTCCCATGTGACAGTCCACAAATCAGTGATGATCTTGTAGAGCGATTTTGTGCAGCTGTAAAAGAAGACAGTGACATTCTTGTGGCTCACGATGGCGAATTCAAACAACCCGTGTTTACCCTATTCCACAAGCGTGTTCTTCCAAAGCTAGAAGCCTTTTTAGAGCGTGGCGATCGCAAGATAATCTTGCTCTATAAAGAGTGCGTCACTGAGTACGTCGACTTCAGCGATGCACCAAACTGCTTTGTAAACCTTAATACGCCAGAAGAACTCACCCAATTCGGAACGCTTCAATAATGAAAGATTCAAAACAACGCCCTAACCTGCCGTTATTAGGTTTTGCTGCCTACAGCGGCACAGGTAAAACAACGGTACTTGAAGCCCTGTTACCTTTGTTAACCGACGCAGGTTTGAAAGTTGGCGTTCTTAAACATGCTCACCACGATTTTGATGTCGATAAGCCGGGCAAAGACAGCTATCGCTTACGTAAAGCTGGTGCAAACCAAATGTTGATCAGCTCTCGCAACCGTCATGTAATGATGACAGAAACGCCAGAAGCCGAAGCTGACTTTGATTATCTGCTTACCCGTTTCGATACCAACACGTTGGATTTGATTTTAGTTGAAGGCTGCAAGAACATCGCTTTTCCTAAAATCGAGCTTCACCGTGATGAAGTGGGTAAACCTTGGCTTTATCCAAATGATGTCAACATCATTGCTATCGCAGCCGACAGCAAAGTCGAATCCGACCTGCCACAAATGGCGATCAGCGACTTAGAAGCGATTCGTGATTTCATCATCGAATACGCTCAGTCATTTGATCCTGTGTCGAAAACAAGCAAAACAGCAGCGTGTTCATCACCAAAAGATAATACACCGATTGTATGTTGCGACTCTTTTTCCCCTGCAGGCCTTACCGTGACTCAAGGCCAGCAAAAGATTGTTGATAGCATTGATTCACTAGAGCTGACGGAATCCGTTGCCCTAGAACAAGGATATGGTCGCGTATTAGCGGAAGATGTTATCTCACCTATCAATGTACCTCAGAACACGAACTCTGCAATGGACGGCTATGCTATTCGTAGTGAAGACTTAGAACTGGATAGCTACCACGTTGTTGCTGAAGTTATGGCAGGACACAGCTACGACAAGACCGTTCAACAAGGTGAAGCGGTTAAGATCATGACAGGTGCACCAATGCCAGAAGGTGTTGATGTGGTTGTTATGCGTGAGCAGGCTGTTCAAGAAGGTGACACAGTTAGTTTCCCAGACGCAAAAATTTCAGTAGGACAAAATGTCCGTATGGCGGGTGAAGATCTTGAAATCGGCCAACCTGTCTTTACTCGTGGTACAAGAATCGAAGCACCAGAAATGGGCATGATGGCATCACTAGGTTTTGGTACCTGCCCTGTTCTACGTAAAGTGAAAGTTGGCGTATTCTCGACAGGTGATGAAGTTCAAGCACCAGGTAGCGAGCAAAAACCAAATTCTATTTACGATTCAAACCGTTTTACTATTATTGGTATGCTTCAAAAACTGGGCTGTGACATCGTTGATTACGGCATTATTGAAGATGACGAACAAAAGATGATGGATGTCCTTCATGCTGCGTCGTTAGAGACTGACATGGTATTAACGTCTGGCGGTGTATCTGTTGGTGATGCTGACTACATCAAGCTTGCGCTAGATAAACTGGGTGAGATTAACTTCTGGCGTATCAACATGCGTCCGGGGCGTCCTCTTGCTTACGGTAAAATTGAAGATAAACCATTCTTCGGTTTACCAGGTAACCCAGTCGCAGTAATGGTGTCATTCATCAATTTTGTTGAGCCAGCGATTCGTAAGCTGCAAGGTCAAACAAACTGGACACCAGTAAAAGCGAATGCAGTAGCTACCGAGCAACTGCGTTCTCGCCAAGGCCGCACTGAATTTAGTCGTGGTGTGTTCACTATGAACGAATCTGGTGTACTTGAAGTTAAGACGACTGGTAAACAAGGCTCAGGCATTCTGCGCTCAATGAGTGAAGCAAACTGCTTAATTGAAATTTCACCATCGGTTGATACCGTCAAAGTTGGTGAAACAGTGACGATCATTCCACTGCAAGGCCGTGTTTAATTAGTAAAACTGCCTAAGGTGTGTTGATTGCACTAGAGCTCGAACGTTCGAAGCCCCTTCTTCTAAGGTTTAGTCGTAAGGGGCTTTTATATTTCTGAGCTAACCTTAATAAGTAACCCATTAACTAAGTTAATCTTAAGATTTCTTACCATTACCTTGAGCGACGTACGGTTTTTATGTAGAGTGCGCCCAAAGTAAAAATTCTATTGGAGCGCATCATGGCTCGTACCATTCTGTACACATACAAAGACGAAGACAAAGAGTTACTGTTTTCAAAACAAGAACACCGCACGATCCAAGAAGCGGTTGCTGATGCTGAAGGCATCGACATCACTGAATATTTAAAAACAGAGCAGCAGCTTGAGTTGATTTCAGATACTAAAGCAGTTCGCAACTACCAAGACAATTACTTCCGTAAGCTAGGTTTTTCAAAGCTTACGCTGAAGCAAAAAGAAAACCTTGGTGTTGGTAAAAAGAATAAGTAAGTTCTTAGCGAGCTTCGCTCTTGTTAGTCGATAGCTCAAAAACACCAAACAATAAAAATGCCGCACCTCTTTCGAGATTGCGGCATTTTTATTTATTCTGCGTAACTTGTTTAGCTGAAAGCCATCACTATTTGATGTTTAGGAATGCAGCACCACGAACGCCACCTGAATCACCGTGTTTTGCTTTGATGATCTTCGGACACTTAGCAACAGACAGTAAGTACTTAGGAACGCGCTTTGGCATTTCTTCGTAGATAAGCTCAAAGTTTGAAAGACCGCCACCCAGTGCAACAACGTGTGGATCTAGGCCAGTAAACAGGTTCGCAAAGCAGATAGCCAAAAGTTCCATGAAGCGGTCAACGTGTTCAGCCGCTTTAGCCTCACCTTCGTTGTAAGCTTGGATGATCTCAATCGCTTTCTTCTTCTCGCCAAAGTAGTGCTCGTAAATCAATTCGAAACCACGACCCGACAGATAGCTATCTAGACAACCTTTTTTACCACAACCACAACCTAAAAGCGGTGCGTTGTCACCAAGGTGGAACCATGCATCCAAAGGTAGACGCATATGGCCTAGTTCACCGGCAACGTGGTTACGACCAGAGAATACCTTACCTTCGTAAACTAAACCGCCGCCAAAACCTGTACCTAGAATTAGACCAGCAACCGATGGCTCGTCTTTTAGCTCATCATCCCATGCTTCAGAAAGCGCGAAACAGTTCGCATCGTTTTCGATTTTTACGCTACGACCGATTAGCGCTTCTAAATCTTTACGTAGTGGCTTACCTGTTGATGCAGGAACATTAACAACCAGCATAGTGCCGTCGTCTGCGTTTTCCATACCAGGAAGGCCAAGGCCGATTTTGCCTTCGCAAGAGAATTCGCTATCGTATTTCTTTACTAAACCAGCGATCGTATCAAGCAGTAATTGATAGTCATCTGTTGGTGTTGGAACGCGCTCTGTTGCTACTCGCTCAAGTTTCTCATTGAATGCACCAAATTCAATTTTAGTGCCGCCAACATCGAAGCCGTAATACATGAAATCTCTCCAATTTTTCCCTAAATTCGGGCAAATAAACTCTTTAAATAAAACAACTGGGGAACATTATCCATAACACTCCCCCTACAAACCGTGATAGATAACAAACTTATCTCGTGTTTGAGTCTGTTTGAACAACAAGTCAGCACAAAGCGGTTAAAGGTTAGAGTGACGTCTCATTTTTACTGTGCTCTATGAAAGCATTCAGGCTTGGTTTGGTCGGATCTGACTTGTAACGAGTCTTACTTAGCATGTAGCTTTCGCGAAATGCTTCAAACCATAGTTGTAATGTTTTGGCGCCCTGCTCTTCACCAGCTTGTTTTAATACTAAGCTCGCGACTTCTGCAGTTGAAAGGTGTTGCTCATTGTCTGACTTTCGCATCATGTATTGAGAAACGGATTCAGGTTCAATCGACAACACAGGTAGCTCTTGTAAGTACTCAGAACGTCTAAAGATACGTCTTGCTTCACGCCAGCTACCATCGATGAAAATCAGTAGTAGCTTTTTATTTGGATTACGCATTTGTGGCAGGTCTTGAACCACTCGCGATTTGTCATCGGTATAATCTTCTGGGAACACAATCACCGGTTGATATTGCTCGTCCTTCAGAACATCCAGCATCTCTGTGTTTGGCTCTGTTCGATGCCATAGGTAAACATGGCTGTCTTTTACTGTGTCGACAATCAAACGACCTGTATTACTTGGTTTCAATATTTCGTTATCTGACAAGATCAACATTGTGGCAATATTCGTATCTATGTTCGGTTGGTGGTCACAGATACAGCTGTCTTGTTTGATTTTACAGAACTCACATCGAACCACTTTACACCCGCGCGCATTGAACGGCTTGGTAGAAAGGGACAAACGGTGTTGATATAAACGGTGAAAAGCGTGGATTCTCATGGACAATAACAGTAAATCTAGAAAAGTGGCCCGATTGTACTTACAGTATCGTTAGAATGATAGAAGGAATTCTCATGCAAGACCCATCCTTACTTCGCCTTGTTTTCTTTGTTAGCGCTTTTGTTTTGTGTGCGTTGTGGGAATATCGTGCGCCAAGAAAAACGTTGACTCAAAATAAATGGTTTCGTTGGGGAAATAACTTCTCATTAATGGCGCTTAACAGTGTTTTATTGGCGACATTAATACCTGTTGCGGCATTTCAAGCGGCACTGATTGCGGAACAAAACCAATGGGGTCTGTTCAATAACATCAGTCTACCCTTTGAAATCACCGTGTTCCTTTGTGTCGTATTATTAGATCTTGCCATTTACACTCAGCACCTGGTGTTTCACCGTATCCCAGCTCTATGGAAACTTCATCGTGTTCATCATGCCGATCTGGATATAGACGTAACTACAGGTACCCGCTTTCATCCCTTTGAGATGATTTTGTCGATGTTGATTAAGGTCGCGTTAATTTTTGTATTGGGTGTGCCCGCACTAGCCGTTGTGGTATTCGAGGTCGTTTTGAATGTAAGTGCAATGTTTAACCACAGTAACGGTCGTTTACCTTTATGGTTCGACAAACAGCTTCGTAAAGTGATTGTCACGCCAGACATGCATCGAGTGCACCACTCTGTGATTGTCAAAGAAACCCATTCTAACTTTGGGTTCTTCTTATCAGTTTGGGATATCTGGTTTAAAACGTATCGTGCTCAACCCAAGCTTGGGCACGACAAGGTCAATATTGGTGTGCCAGAAATACGAGACGGAAAAGAACAAAGACTCGACTTGATGTTACGCCAACCATTCGCTTCCTTCCCTCATTCGGAAGACAAGACCTAACGCCTCAAGACATAATAAAAAATGGCGCCAACTCATTAAGAGATTGCGCCATTTTTATATGCGTAGCTTTTCACCCTTCAGCGGCAATTCCCACTTCCGGACAACGTTGACACATCTACTTCAATACGTACTTATGAAGCATAGCTTGTTGATGGCCTGCGATTTCACCCACTTGCTCAGAACTTTCAATCATGGACTCAAGTTGCAGTTTGGTATTTTCGCCCTGTTCGGACACGCGCGTGATTGAGTGTGTCACATCAACAGTTGCACGAGCCTGTTGCTCTGTTGCGACCATGATTTGCTCGACGCGGCCTTTAATCTGGTTAACCGCAACTTCAATCTTCTCAAAAGCTTGCTTCACATCGCCGCTCGCTTGAAGTGCATTCGCCATCTCAGTTCGTGATTCAGTAACAGACGTACGAGAACGGTCCGCCGCAGCCACCAGCTCATTCATCATGTTTCGGATATTAGTGGTTTGTTGGGATGTACCACTCGCTAATTTCCTTACTTCATCTGCGACTACCGCAAAACCACGACCTTGCTCTCCCGCTCGCGCTGCTTCTATCGCAGCATTCAATGCCAGCAGGTTGGTGTTTTCTGCAATACCACTGATCATGTCGACCATTTCACGAATTTGCTTCACTCGCCCATCAAGATCAGCCATCGACTGTTCGTTCATGTTTAAAGAGTGCTCTAACGCTTGTAAGCGCTCTTGGTTTAAACCAATAACCTGGCTACCACTCACTGACTCGTCTTCTGCGACTTGGGCATCATCATTCGAGGCATTCGAAATACGAGCGATTTCACCAATCGACGCTTCAAGTTGTGTGATTGTGGTGATCATATTCTGCAGAGATTCATTCTGCTCATGCAGGCTCAAGTTGGTTTGCTCTGCAGCGTCGTGACTTACTTCTGCGGTCTGATAAAGCGTTTCACAGTTGCGAGTAACTAAACGTATAGAATCGGCAGTTGAATCGACAACCGTATTAAGTTTAGAGGTGATGACTTGTAGCTCGAGTGGGCCAAGCAACTCACTCTGCTTCGAGAAGTCATGTTCTGCAAGAGACGTTAACTGACGTGTAATGTTTTTTAAGCCTTTGTTCATCCAACGACGCAGTACTAGCCATGACGTAGTAATGATCATTGCGATCACTAACCCACTAATAAATAGCACACGGTCGATGTTAGTAATGGTCTGGTTTACGACCAGTTCACTTTCATCAATCAGTTGAGACGCTGTCGACGATAGCTGATTGAGCGTGTTAATCACCGTATTCGCTAGTCCAATCACTTGCGCTAAGTTTTGCTCTTGTTGTTTGACTAGCTCTAGCTTAAGCAATATTTGTTTGATCACGCCCTCTTCTGTAAAGCCCTCTTTTACCATTTCATAAGGAGCGATTAGGCTCGCGAATTCTGCAATGTCTGGGTGCCAATCTGAGAAATCACTGTAGGCCAAGTTAAGACCTGCGATTCGGTTCCTCAATTGACGATATTCATCTTCTGCTTTCTCTAGGTCGTTTTGCATCATCAACATTAAGAAAGTATTGGCCATCGCAGATGCACTCGACGTAAAGCGGTTGGCCGCATCGCTCGCTTCTGGATTATCTTCAACTAAGAATGAGCTAATACGATTCATTTCAGGACCGATAGATCCTACGCCGTAACGAAACTCACCAATTTTACTGTCGATTAGGTTTTGCTTACTTTGTATTTCAATTTGTGCAGAAAGAACCGTGTCGGTCATTTGTTGTAGCTGTGCCATATCGTCGATAAGGCTTTGCTTTTGTTCAAGAGAAATCGCATCAGGAAAAGATTGGGAGATAAAAAGGAGTTCCTCGAGCGTGTTGTTACTCTCTACAGCGAGTTCATCGATCAAATTACGTGTTTGGTTTAGTGTATCTAAGTCAGTCGATTGGGTGCTATAAGTGAGTAGTTTTACTTGTTCTAATACGCTTTGTGTTAATTCTGCGTTATGCAGAGCGAGTGGCAGAGCTTGTTCAGACAGAGTATCAAAGTAACCTCCTACTCGATCTATGCCACGAATACTGACCATAGATAAAAAGCTGACAAGTAGAAGGATCGAAATAAATACGGCACTAACCGTTTGAATGAGCGAGAATGTATAACGTGAGGGTTTTACCGATAAATTGGTGTCAGTCATGCGAAATCCAGTTTGACTACAAAAAGAGATATCCTTAAGTTAGTCGGTATACTAGAAGCCCTTGATTACGCTTTTATTTCAGTTTTCTTTCAGAAGAGTTACATATGAAATTCAGAAAAATGCTTGCAGTTACAATAACTTTCGCAACATTAACAGCTTGTAGCTCAGCACCATCCCCTTCTAAAAACAGCCAAATTGCAAATAAACCTCTATCAAAGTCAGAACAATTGACTACCAATGCTTATATGAGTGTGTACAAGCAGTGGAAAGGCGTACCTTATCATTTCGGTGGAACTTCATTCAGAGGCGTGGATTGTTCCGCTTTTGTCCAAATTGCCGTGCAAAATGCGACGCAGCAAGCATTACCAAGAACAACAAAAGATCAGAGTAAACAAGGTGTTGAAATTGCTTATGAGCAAGCAAGGAGTGGAGATTTGGTATTTTTCAAGACGTCTTTCACCGTTAGGCATGTAGGTGTGTATTTGGGGAATAACCAGTTCCTACATGCGTCTACGTCGAAAGGTGTAATCATATCTAGGCTAGATAACCCATATTGGGCTTCTAAATTTTGGCACTTTAGGCGCATATAGTGTATTTGCGAGGCCACCAATTGAATTAAAGGCAACCTCATAGAGGTGCTACGCTTTCAGTCCATCAATAAAGAGTACTAACCACAAAAATAGTCAGTAACGACGAAATAGAGGTTAATCGTATTTTGCTACTGCAGTATCGAATAGGTTCTTCACCAATGCGATGTATTCATCCAAGAAAACAATCTGTTCGTTTGTCGCTTTTTTAGCCCACACGCCTGCAAGCACTTCCCCTAGATCAGCAACCACGGCATCCGCTTCTTTAAGCAACTGAAAACGTACACTTGAATGCAGCTCAGGGTTTTGCTCGAAGATCGCCATAATGTTGCTTGAAATCATGTCAGTTACTATGTCTTCGACACTTTCGTTTCCAGTATCACCGTTACCGTTAGTAAATACATCTAGGTTAAATGATAAGTGCTCGATCAAAGCTAGGTAGCCATCGGTTTCTACAACCACAATAAATCTCCGTTTTAAGCTCTAAGGCAGATTAATACGTATTAGGCTAATACTATGTATATGAAGTCATTTGTCATCATTTTATTGCTATAACGAGGATTAAAATGATCTTTGTTAGTATTTAAGTGCAAAATTGAATCAATAATACGCGAAGCAGCTTACTCAATAATAATTACCCGCCTTGCTCAAACCACAACATCTCAAAGCTCTCTTTAGCAATAGCGCGTCAACCATACCAAGCTATTATTGGTTTTCTAGTGGAAGTAAGGTTATTTGGTGTCGCACGTGATATTTGTTCCAACTATTTTGCGATTGGTGATTCACTTTTTACTGATTTATCAAAGGCATTCACATAGCCCGAGTTCACAAAACTGTTAATTGATCCGTACTGTCTTGTACTAGTGCTGAGAACATTGACCAGAACGTCTATAAATCACTCAGATTTGTCCTAAACTATTGCTATCAAACGATAGTATTTCACTCCAACAGTTCATTGAGGATTTCCTATGTGGCAGGCCATTTCTCAACAGCTTTCAGACACACTCTTATTCAATTTTCAGATTACCGAGCGCGTTAAGGTTCCCGGTGGTGACATTAACGATTGCTATATGATCAGCGACGGTAATGAACGTTACTTCGTTAAGGTGAATCAGCGAGAGTTCCTACCTAAGTTTGAGATTGAAGCTGAGAACCTACGTTTATTAAGAGAGACTTCAACAGTCTACGTACCTGAGCTGGTGCTGATTGGTAAAACCAAAGAGTGCTCGTTTATCATTCTTAACTATCTGCCTACCAAACCACTCGAGACAGGCAATAACAGTTATGACTTTGGTGTCCAGCTTGCCAAACTTCATCAGTGGGGTGAGCAAAAAGAGTTTGGTTGCGACCAAGACAACTACATCGGCAGCACGCTTCAACCAAATCCCTGGCATAAAAAATGGGGCCGTTTCTTTTCTGAACAACGCATCGGTTTTCAACTCCAGCTCCTAAAAGAGAAAGGCATCGAGTTCGGGGATATTGACGACATTGTTGGGATGGTGAACATGAGACTTGCTGGCCACAACCCTCGCCCTTCATTACTTCATGGTGATCTTTGGAATGGTAATGTGGCTAATTCAGCATTTGGTCCTATTTGCTACGACCCAGCTTGTTATTGGGGCGACCATGAGTGTGATTTAGCGCTCACTGAACTGTTTCAGGGCTTCCCACCTGAGTTTTATGAAGGATACCAAAGCGTCATGCCGCTTGACGTTGGCTATACTGATCGAAAAGACATTTACAACTTGTACCACCTTCTTAATCACTGTAATCAATTTGGCGGTGAATATCTGGCACAAACAGAAGCGTGCATTCAGAAGATTCAGGCTGTGTAATACTTATCACAATAGATAAGCGGTCAGATGGTATAAGTTAGCTTGAGGAGAATTTGTCATGCAGAAATATACAGAGAAACATGTCTCCTGCCCTCATTGCGGGCACGGTATTAATATAACGCTCGACGCATCCAATGGCAGTCAAGATTTTTACGACGACTGCCCTGCCTGCTGCAATGCCATTCACCTAGACATGCAAGTCGACGAAGTGCGAGACAGAATAAACCTGTCGATCGATGCAGACGATGAGCAGGTATTCTAATTTGTGTTTCTTACAGGCAACAAAATCAAAAAAGAGCACCTAGGATGCTCTTTTTTATTTGGTCATCGCGTAAATAGAACAACGCAGATTAAATGTGACGGTTGATTACTTTTGATTCGCTAGTACACGTTCCACAGTATCAACAATCGCTTGAGTTTGAGGATCAAACTCGATATTTACTTCGTCACCGACTTCACGGCCACCAAATAGCGTGCGATTCAGGGTTTCTGGGATTAAATGTACAGAGAAGCGGTTATCTTCCACTTCACCGATCGTAAGTGAACAACCATCAACACCGATGTACCCTTTGCTTAGAACATACTTCATTGATGTTTCTGGTAGTTCAAACCAAAGTGTGCGGTTGTTTTCCGTTTTGATAACTTCAACTAACTTAGCCATTAACGAAATGTGGCCAGACATGCTGTGACCACCAATCTCGTCACCAAACTTAGCGGCGCGCTCAACATTCACTTTGTCACCTACGTTTAACTCGCCCAAGTTGGTTAGACGTAATGTTGCTTGCATTAAGTCAAAAGAGATTTGGTTACCTGAAATGTCAGTCACTGTCAGGCAACAACCGTTGTGAGCAACAGAAGCGCCGATAGCTAACCCCTGTACCATTTCATCCTTTAACTCAATGGTATGAGTCTGAAACAACTCTTTTTTATTGATAGCAACCAGTGTTGCCATGCCTTGAACGATACCTGTAAACATAAGTTTCCTATTTAGCATTTTACTATGGCAGTTATTGTGACATTTCTTTATGATTCGTCCAATGGAAGCTTAACGATCAGTGTCTCTGATTCCTTCTGAATATTCATTCCTGTCCCATTTTCTTTCTCATCTGGAGTTGTTTGTGCATCGTTACAAAGAAGAAGCCTCAAATCTAATCAAACTTGCGACGCCAGTATTGATCGCATCTATCGCGCAAACTGGCATGAGTTTCGTTGATACTGTTATGGCCGGTGGCGTCAGTGCTATCGATATGGCAGCGGTATCAATAGCGGCAAGTATCTGGCTTCCTTCAATTTTGTTTGGTGTCGGATTACTTATGGCGTTAGTGCCTGTGGTCGCACAACTAAATGGTTCTGGTCGCCAAGTTAAGATTCCTTTTGAGATTCAGCAAGGTGCATTCTTAGCGCTTGTACTTTCGATTCCAATCATTGGAGTCCTTTTCCAAACTCAAGCCATTTTGCAATTGATGGATATTGAAATCCTAATGGCAGAAAAGACCATCGGCTATATGAATGCGGTAATGTTTGCAGTGCCAGCTTTCTTGTTGTTCCAAACCTTAAGAAGTTTTACTGACGGTATGTCTTTGACTAAGCCTGCAATGGTCATTGGTTTTATTGGCCTGTTATTAAACATTCCGCTTAACTGGATGTTTGTTTACGGTAAGCTTGGTGCTCCTGCCCTTGGCGGTGTGGGTTGTGGCGTAGCAACCGCTATCGTTTATTGGATCATGTTTGGCTTACTGTTTACTTATGTGTTGACCTCTAAGCGCTTGGCTAAAATCAACATTTTCGGTCAATTCCATAAACCTCAACTAAAAGCTCAAGTTCGCTTATTTAAACTTGGTTTTCCTGTCGCAGCTGCGCTTTTCTTCGAGGTGACGTTGTTTGCAGTGGTTGCGCTGTTAGTTGCCCCACTCGGCTCATTGATCGTAGCGGCGCACCAAGTTGCGATTAACTTCTCTTCACTGGTGTTTATGATCCCAATGAGTATTGGTGCTGCGGTTAGTATCCGTGTTGGTCATAAACTGGGTGAAAACAACACTGAAGGCGCTAAAATTGCGACTCACGTTGGTATCATTGTTGGCTTGGTAACAGCGTTTATCACAGCGGCACTCACCGTGTTGTTTAGAGAGCAGGTCTCACTTCTTTACACAGAAAACACAGCAGTAATTACCATCGCAATGCAGCTCCTGATTTTTGCGGCGGTATACCAATGTACAGATGCAATTCAAGTCATCGCTGCGGGTGCACTTCGTGGTTATAAAGATATGCGTTCAATCTTCAATCGTACTTTTATCGCTTACTGGCTGCTTGGTCTGCCGATTGGCTACATCTTAGGGATGACGGATTGGATTGTTGAACCAATGGGCGCACACGGCTTCTGGATTGGCTTTATTATTGGTTTGTCTTCAGCAGCAATTATGCTTGGTATGCGTTTGCATTGGATGCACAAACAAAGTGATGAAGTACAGTTGGAGTTCGGCTCTCGCTAACCGCTTCTTAAAGACAAGTTAATTAAACAAAAGAGCACTGATAATCAGAGCTCTTTTTTATTTCATGTACACACTTTTTCCGTGTCCAAAATAGTTATCAACAATGCTTGTTCGGCACGCTGATGTGCAATTGTTTAATAATCACTTTTCTCTCTAACGAACCTTGCAAACTTCGGCTTACCATTTTGAGTGAAGCCATTGTAACGGAAGGTAATTTGACTGCCAATTTCTGGAGGAGACAAGCGCATCTTATCGGTGAAGCCACTTCCAATGTAAAACTCCACACCATCTTCTGTGTGTACTAAAATTGAGCCCATCATCCCCTTATACTTGCCAGTTCCGGTTTTATAGCCAATAACGGTCGCTTCTGCATCGTGATGTCGTTTTAGTTTTAACAAGTCATTACTTCTACCCGCCTGATATCGGCTGGTAATCTTACGAAGCATCAACCCCTCGCCTTTACGCTCATCGACATTATCAAGCTGATGAAACAATGCCTCTTCACTTGCAATCGGTGTATGCTCCACATACCCAATGTGCGGTTCGTTTATCACTCTTACCCAGTGCAAGATGTTGTAGTAACGTTTCTGATAGTCGCCCGCCGCACCTGGCATATCAAACAGCATGAATTCGATCTCTTGCCACGCTGTATCACTTGGAGTGTGGTCTAAGACTGTTGTTTGGACTAAGTGAAAATTGTCTCTTCCAGCCCACAGTTCTCCTTCAAGGTGAACATCCGGTAATTCTTTGACAAACCACTTAGGCGCATAAATTCGATTCCCATTGCGGGTATATAGATGCTTTCCATCCCACAAAGCCCTGATGCCATCGAGCTTTTCGCTGGTCCAATATTCAGACACATCTATACCTTGCTTATAGGTATTTGCTAAAACCAATTGTGCAGGAGGCAGATACGAAGCATGAGAAGGAAACGTAGAAAACGCACACAGTGTTGCTATTGCCAACCTGGTTAGCCTCATTTCAAAATTCCTTTTGTAGCTTGAGCGGTTAAAAGTATGAGCACTTTGCTCAAATCTACTTTCTATCCTAGGTGTTCTAACCATTCATCATTCAATCTTTAATCTAAGATGCGATCAATGCATCAACCTTATCCATAATGGCGTTTCATTCGCAAAATCAATTCGTTACACCTCCCAAAAATCCAACCAATTTTAGTTCTCATATTGAGAAATCACCTTTCTCAATATGAAACACTAAAAATCAAACACTATAAGCCATTGATATGTAAGACCAAAAAAGTTGGCACATTCAGTGCTTTTGTAAACTCATGAACAAAAGGAGATAAGACTATGGAACTACGTAAGATTGACCTAAACACAACAACACTAACACTTTCAATTTTTGGTGATTTAGACGCGGCAGGCAGTCGCGATGCACAAACCGACATTGATGACGTGATTTCTAATGACGGTCATCAAGAGATCGAAGTCGACTTCAGTCAGGTCGAATTTCTTGATTCATCGGGTGTGGGTGCGATTGTTTACATGTTCAAACGCCTAACTGAGCGTGAACGTAACATGCGACTAGAAAACGTGTCGGGTCAACCACTGGAAATCATGAACCTTCTGCGAATTGGACACGCTATCCCTGTTAACTCAAAAAATCCTACAAATTCATGAAGATCCACTAAGCTAGAAGTAACAAAAAATAATAATAAAAAGCGTAAAACAAAGGACGTTGGCATGAATACAATCAAAAACTACATAGCCCTATCTCTGTCTGTGCTAGTTCTGGGTTGCACAAGTTACCCAGAACACGGCACTGGCGGACTAGCCGAGAGTTATGATTCGATGAACTATCAGAATTCTGACTTCTCGCCGGTTATGCCTGACGAACCGTTAGGTCCAGAGCATGGCTTACGTTTTGATTGGCAACTCGCTAAATTGCATTTGGATGCGCTGATTCAAGAAGGCGCGCGTTGGTGCTTCCCCGCTGCGGTTGTCCAAGCCATCGAGAAGCAAAATCGCATCGCTCGCGAGCTTCAAGGAGGCCTACTTTTAGATGCGGCTAACGATTTGGTTATCCAAAGAAAACGCCTAAACGAACTTGAGGTTCAACTTGACTATGTAACTTCACAAGCGCGTTGTGAACCTCCCAAGAACGAAAACCAATTCCGTATGCAGCTGTCGATAATTCAACAACTGTACGATCTACTCAACGTCGACAATCAATTCGCACACAACTCTATCGAAGTGAATCCTAAATATATGGGTAAGCTTGCAGAGGCGTCTTACATCTTAAAAGACAACAAGTCGCTAGAGTTAATAGTGACAGGCCATTCAGACGCAACAGGCTCAGAAGAATACAACGACAAATTAGCCCTAGGCCGAGCGCAACAAGTTGAGCGCTATCTCACTATCTTTGGTCTAAGCCCTAGCCGTATCAAGGCCGTCTCAGTAGGTGAAACCGTACCACTATTTGAAGGTGAATCCGAAGGTACACGCTTAACCAATCGAAGAGTGAGTATCGAAGTCATCTCCCCTGAAAACGCGGCTAAGATGGGGAGCTCACTATGAAATTACTGATTGCGTTACTTATCACGTTATCGATGTTCATCGCGACTTTAGTACATGCCGACGACGACTTTTCGGACGCAGTGCAAGTCGGTGATCTTATCCAAGTGAATGTGCCTGGAGAGAGCGAGTTAAACAAAGGTTACCAAGTGGATAAACGCGGTCGAATCACCCTACCTGAAGTAGGTACTGTGTTCGTCGCAGGCTACGATAAAGAACAGTTGAATAAAGTCGTTCTAGAGTCACTGGCGACGGCTTATAAAGATCTATCGAATGCTTCTGTTTATGTAAAAGAACAACAGATCATTATCTACGTGCAAGGTTACGTTGAACAACCGGGTGAATACACCTTGGCTTTGGGCTCGAGCGTCCAAATGGCGCTGTACGCGGCTGGAGGCTTACGTTCTGGGGCTCAATTGGACAAGTTAATCTTAAAGCGTGGCGCAGAACGTAAAGAGTTTAATTACAAGCGTTTCTTAGATTCTGGCGATGAGGACTACCTGCCTACACTGCAATCACTTGATTCTCTATTTGTCCCTGCTTCACCACTGGTTGGTAATATTGAACAAGAATTTGATCCTGCTAAGCTTGCCAACTCGGGTGACAGCGCGGATTCAAGAAGTTCAATTAAAGTCTTCGGTGAGGTCAACGCACCTGGTTCATTCACTTATAAAGAAAATACCGATCTCGTTGATGTCTTAATGCGCTCTGGCGGCGTAACTCGCTACGCTAGTGTCGAACAAATCCGCGTCATCTCAAACAATACTCCAACGCTATTCAACCTTAAGCGCTACCTTGATTCTGGCGACGAAAGTCTACTGCCAGTGCTACGCCCAGGCTCAACCATTTTTGTGCCAAAACAGGAAGAAGAGATTAAATCCGGTGCGAACATGGTTTATGTAATGGGCGAAGTGGCAGCACCTGGTGCCTTTGAAGGTAAAAAAGGCGCGACCTTCATGGATATCTTGGCTAACGCCGGTGGACCTACTCGCTTCGCTGAGTCTCGCCAAATCCGCGTTATCAAAGCCGATGGTCGAGTACTTCGATTCGATTTAGCCGCCTATACCGAAGGCTTACCGAACTCAAACCCACCAAACATTAAAGCTGGTGATGCGATTTTTGTTCCTGAGAAAACGGATATGAACGAAAAATCTTGGTTGAAGATCGCTCCAGACAGAGCCGTTAACGTGATTGGTGAAGTAAACCGACCTGGTCGAATTGAGTGGTCAGACGAAATGAACTTCATGGGCCTACTCGCGCATGTCGGAGGACCAACTCTACGCGCTGATACTACAAAAATTGAGATTGTGACTGGCAGAAAGCTCGTGGTATTCGATTTAGATGAGTTTATTAAAAACGGTGCACCACGAGACCAAATGCCCTATATCTCTGCTGGCTCAATCGTTCGTGTACACGATTTACCGCAAGACCCATCAGACAATAAATCACAATGGGTTCGCCAAAGCTCTGATGCGTCTATTTACATTTTTGGACAAGTCAACGCACCGGGCCGTTACCGTTTCACTAAAGACATGCATTTCCTAGATATCTTGTCTGCGGCCGACGGCCCTACTGGAGATGCAGACATACACAACATTCGTGTGACCCATCGTGATAAACCTTACGCCAAGGTCAGCAAGCTTAATCTGTCTTTGTATTTTGAAACAGGCGATGAATCGTTACTACCGAATGTCACTACTGGCGATACTATCTATATCCCTGAGAAGAACAAAAACTGGCTAGACAAGCCAAAAGAAGAAACCGTGCGTGTGCTAGGGGCCGTTAATAACCCCGGCCGTTATGCGTTTAACGATAACATGACGATTTTAGATATCTTAGCTGAAGCGGCTGGCCCTACTGACAATGCATACGTTGAGAAGATTACCATTGTAAATATGTCTTGTTGCCAAGGACAAGCTCGCACTTTCGACCTGGTTGAATTTAGTAAAACAGCCAACATTTATAACCTACCGGTTTTGCGCGCTGGAGACACCATTTACATTCCAGACCGTCGTGACAGTTTTATGGAAAAAGCCCGTGTAGGCCTAGAGGACATACTACGTATTACTACCACGATTGTACTAATAGGAGCGTTATAATGACTATTTCAGCAACGCATGCCGAAGTTGAGCAAATCTATTTGGCGTCTGAATTAAACGAACAACGCTCTATCTGTGTTACTGCTTGTCATTCAGGTGACGGCGTAACATCGGTCGCAACTGCCCTCGCCGAGCGTTTCTTGTTAGCGGGTCACTCTACACTGTATGTGGACCTTAACCTGTTCAACCCAGCTTTTAAGAACCTCAATATGCTTGAAGAGGAACAATCAGGTCAGCTTATTGAGCATGTTGAATCACAACGCACGTTTATCGGGGTACCCGCACCGCAAGTCGCATCGACGCAGTTAGCATACAAAGATCCATCGACATTAAAGCAGGCTGTTGCTCAATGGCTAGTTAAATACGACCGCGTAATCATCGATACTTCGCCGCTACTCAACATAAATAAAGGTAATATCCCAGCTCAATCAGTAGCTAGCGCCTGTGATTCAACGCTTCTTGTTGTCGCTTACGGAGATACATCGTCTCATCATCTCGAGCAAGCTAAGAAGCTTCTCGATGCTCAGACTATTTCCTTAACGGGCTGCATCATGAATATGAAGGATACGCCAAGCTTTGCACAAGAACTGGTTAGACAGATAAACCGAATGAAGTTTATCCCAGTTAAGCTACGTGAGCGTCTAGCTAATAAACTCTATCGGAACGAGTTTTTGAACCTGCCGATGTAGAATGTATCCTGCTAGCAGGTGAATTAATGCCAATTACTTCCTCAAATCGCACATTAATCGTATTTTCTAATTTTTGGCGAATTTAATATAGAAAATACGATTTTTGCGACCATTCAATGCATTTCATACACATAATTAGTGGTCATCTCACCTTGAAAACGCCTCAAAGATCAACACAAACCGGCTAACTTTGGTGGTAATGTGACACAGCCTGTTAAAGTGCCATGTAAATAGCGTCAAAGATGGAATTCGTACGAATATTCCCTAAGATTATAAATAGAGGTGGTTTTTGACGAATTTGTAATAGTTTGACAAAGTTATCCGATGGCGGTGAAACACCGTGGATAAATCAAGCAAATCACACTTATGCTTTGTTGCTGTATTGGTTTGCTGATTGATTCACACACTTCCCCCATCCCTCCTTCTGCTCAAATGGTTCAAAACATGGAAAGGATCACCATCGAGCAATTCAGTTAGTCAACTGACCTTGACTAGCTTGGTTGTATTATTAAAGAGAAAGGAAACTCAATATGAAATACAAGTTAAGCTCCGTATTTTTGTTAGTTGCAGCAGCCAGTGGTCATGCTAACGCTGGAGAATGTGGCAGCGTAACAATCGCAGACATGAACTGGAACTCTGCAACTCTTATCGCCAACATCGACCAATTCATCCTTGAGCATGGTTACGATTGTGATGCCGAACTCATCCCTGGTGACACTATGCCAACCGGCACATCCATGATTGAAAAAGGCCAACCAGATGTTGCACCGGAACTATGGAGTAACAGCCTAAAAGACGCTCTTGATAAAGGTGTTGAAGAGAAACGTCTTCGCTACGCAGGTAAAGCTCTTGTAAATGGTGGTGAAGAGGGTTTTTGGGTTCCTGCTTACCTAGTTAAACAAAACCCAGAAATGGCAACAATCGAAGGTGTACGCAAGAACGCTGCGTTGTTCAAGCACCCTGAAGACCCAGATACATCCGCATTTTACAGCTGTCCAGCAGGTTGGAACTGTCAAATCAGTGCCGCTAACCTGTTTGACGCACTTAACCTAGAAGAGAGCGGTTTTACCATCGTAGACCCTGGCTCAAGTGCTGGTTTATCTGGATCTATCGCGAAAGCTTATGAACGTGAAGAAGCTTGGTTCGGTTACTACTGGGCACCAACTGCAGTTCTTGGCAAATATGACATGGTAAAAGTCGACTTTGGCAGTGGTGTTGATAAAGAAGAATTTATCAGCTGTACGACCCAAGAAGGCTGTGAATCTCCTAAAGCAACCATGTACCCGCCTTCTCCTGTCCACACCATTACCACTGAAAGTTTTGCATCGCGCGCACCGGAAGCGTACGACTACTTTACTAAGCGTGGTTTCACCAACGAAAAAATGAATGCTTTACTAGCTTGGATGGAAGACAACCAAGCGGATGGTGAAGAAGCGAGCATACATTTCTTGAGTGAATTCCCAGAAGTATGGCACCCATGGGTTTCTGAAGAAGTCGCAAAAAAGGTTGAAGCTGAGCTTTAATAACAATGCTTAGAGAGTAGTTATATTTGTCTATGGCTACGCTTCAATACAATGGAAATAACGTCGCTATACTTGATGTTATTCGTAATTCGGAGCCTTGTTCACATCGCATTTTAGTGTGTTGAACAAGTGGCTCCGAACTATAAGGATATAAAATGGCTGACAGCAATTGGTTATCGAGCTTCCCAGAAATGGAACGCTCTGATTTGCGAGCAATTAAAAAGACGCTAGACGGCGCATATCGTGAGTTTTCCCGTGAATATGGAGAAATGATCGAATCATTATTTGACCCTCTTCTTTCCTTCCTAGTTTGGTTTGAAAAACTTCTAATCTCTACCCCTTGGCTGATCGTTCTTGGCGTTTGCACGGGCTTAGTTTATGCCGCCAGTCGCTCTTGGAAACTGGCTCTAGGTTGTGTGCTCTCTCTACTTCTCATCGGCTACTTTGGTATGTGGGAAGACACAATGCGGACACTCAGCATCATCACTGTGTGTACCTTAGTTTCTATCTTCCTAGGTATTCCTATTGGTATCGCCATGGCGCGTTCTAATCGCGCACAATCGATCGTTACACCACTGCTGGATATTATGCAGACAATGCCTGCGTTTGTTTACTTAATCCCAGTCGTTATGCTGCTTGGTATTGGTAAAATTCCAGGTCTTATCGCCGTGGTTATTTACGCAATCCCCCCTGTGATTCGTCTAACTAACTTAGGTATTCGTTTAGTCGATAAAGAAGTGTTAGAAGCTGCGACTGCTTTTGGTGCGAGCAAGAAACAGCGTTTATGGGGCGTTCAGTTACCACTGGCAATGCCAACCATCATGGCAGGTATAAACCAAACCATCATGATGGCCCTATCAATGGTGGTTATTGCGTCTATGATTGGTGTTAAGGGCTTAGGACAACCGGTTCTTAAATCGATTACCAACCAATATTTCACTCTAGGCTTGATGAACGGCTTCGCCATTGTTGCACTCGCGATTCTGTTTGACCGAGCGTCACAGGCTTATGCGCGTAGAACCAATGCCCACCTAGGAGGGTTCAAACATGACTAAACCATTAATCGAAATTAGTGGCCTGTTCAAAGTGTTTGGGCCTAAACCTCTGTCCGTAATGGACCGCGTTAAGAATGGCGAGCATAAAGATGCGATTCTCGCCGACACCGGTCATACCGTTGGCCTTAAAGAAATTAACCTTCAGATAAATCGCGGTGAAATCTTTGTGATTATGGGGCTTTCAGGCTCAGGTAAATCAACACTCATCCGTCACTTCAACCGCTTAATTGACCCGACTCAAGGTAAAATCACGGTAGAAGGCATCGACGTAATGAGCTTGAATACCAAAGAACTGGAAGAGTTTCGTCGTCACAAAATGTCGATGGTATTTCAACGCTTTGGGTTGATGCCACACCGAACTGTGGTTGAGAACGTCGCCTATGGCTTGGAAGTCCAAGGTATCAAAAAAGATGAGCGCCTATCAAAAGCAAATGAGTGGTTGGAAACCGTAGGTTTGAAAGGGTATGGCAATCAGTACCCTGCCCAACTTTCGGGTGGTCAACAACAACGTGTCGGCTTATCACGCGCCCTGTGTACTAACGCTGAAATTTTATTAATGGATGAAGCCTTTTCTGCACTCGACCCTCTCATTCGAAGCGAAATGCAAGATCAGTTAATTGAACTTCAAGAGAAACTCCATAAAACCATTGTCTTCATCACCCATGATCTAGACGAAGCCCTCCGCCTAGGTGACCGCATCGCTATCCTTAAAGATGGCGAGTTAGTACAGCAAGGCACGCCTCATGAAATCCTACTTAACCCTGCCGATGATTACGTTGAGGCATTCGTAAAAGACGTGAATCGCGCTCGTGCTTTGACTGTAGAAACAGTTATGCAGCCTCCTTTGTATCGAATCACCTCAGAGACCATCGAAGGTGCATTGGCTCAAATGAAGATGCTCAAGCACGATTACGCTTATCACGTTACTGACGATGGCTATCAAGGTTTGGTCACAAAAGAGAGCTTACAAGACGCTGTTGAAGATTCTTCGGTTCACGATTTCAGTGATGAGATCTACGAAGAAGTTCCTGCGGTATTACCTGATGCAGTGATTGAAGAAGTTCTGCCAGACACCATGTCTTGCGACTACTCTCTTCCGGTCGTGGACGAAGATGGGAACCTCAAAGGTGAACTAGAGAGAAGCGCTGTTGCCGACATCTTCTCAGAGACAAGCGAGGAAGAAGTAGAACCTATCCCAAAGCCAAAAATTGACAAAGCGTCTTAGTCCAAGTCCAACTTGGACAAAGGCGTAACCAATGACTTTATTAACACTAGGCCACCACTATTCAGCAACAGGGTGGCCTTTTTCTTTAGTTTACTAGATTTAGAGGAAACGAGGTTTTTTAGCACTAGAGTCTAAGCCCTTCTCCTATTACACACCTAAGTTCATATTTTGTAAGTAAAAATACATATAATCAATCCGTTAGGTTTATCACAAAGATAGCCACAAGCATGGCTTAATGTCGATTTATTCTGCTGTTTATAAGGCAACCAGTTGAAATTATTCCAGAAAATGACTAAAACTTAAGAGTGCAAACGAGTATTAGACTTCTCGATGATGTAAGTATTTACAGCTCAATAAAAGGACTAGTTTGATGAACTCGACTTTAACGTCAGACACACCTTCAGGTGAAAATAAGCTAAAAAATGAAGAGCTTGTGGAAGAAAGCGTACTTGAACAGATGGTTCGAGATACCAGTCCGGAGATTATTCCAATTTTAATCGACCACTATGTGACAGAGTCACAGGCTCGTTTACTCACCATTAAAGAAGCAGTTAGCAACAACGACGCTCAAACGCTCGAGTTTGAAGTCCATACCCTTGGTAGTACCGCACTTTCGCTAGGTAACCGGCCTTTAGGTAAGTTAGCAAGAGCATTAGAACAGCAGTGTTTAGAAGCGCATCATGAACAAGCCTTTCTGCAGGTTGGCGAGTTAATCGAACTTGCAGAGCGTTCAATCAACGCGTTATTAGAAAGAAAAGAAGCCGGTTTTAGTTAGCGCTCTTTCACCAGATATAAATTAGTTAAATAGCTAAACATAGTCATCACCGATTTACGTTTCATGGTCATCTGTTCGCATAAACAGACTAAACTCAAATAAGACAGCGCGCCCAGTAAGTAACAAAGACCGTCGACTCGTATCTACGCTCAAACATCACTATGTTATTGATTGGTTAGGATAAAGTTTCAAAAGGAATTACACAATGCGCCCTAAGGTATTGTTAGTTGAAGACTCCACCTCCCTCGCCGTACTTTACAAGCAGTACGTAAAAGACGAGCCATACGACATATTTCATGTCGAAACTGGAGCTGAAGCTAAAACATTTATAGAGAGACACGTCCCACAACTGGTTATCCTCGATCTTAAACTGCCTGATATGCCAGGTGAAGAGGTCTTAGATTGGATCAGTGATAACGACATCCCAACCGCTGTAATCATCGCGACAGCCCATGGTTCAGTGAACATTGCCGTTGACCTAATTCAGCGCGGTGCGGAAGACTTCTTGGAAAAGCCAATTCAAGCCGACCGCCTCAAAACATCGGTTAACCTGCATCTGCGCAGAGCCAAACTCGAAAATCTAGTCGACAATATTCAAAGCAAATTCGATCGTGACCGTTTCCATAACTTCATCGGTTCTTGTTTACCGATGCAAGCCGTCTATAAAATCATCGACTCAGTTGCTCCGACAACCGCAAGTGTGTTCATCAATGGCGAGAGCGGGACAGGTAAAGAAGTATGCGCAGAGGCAATTCACCAAGAGAGTCAGCGTGGTGATAAACCATTCGTTGCCATCAACTGTGGTGCTATCCCCCGCGACTTAATGGAAAGCGAAATCTTCGGTCATGTCAAAGGCGCATTTACCGGTGCTACAACCGATCGTAAAGGTGCTGCAATGCAAGCACACGGTGGCACACTGTTTCTGGATGAACTTTGTGAAATGGAATTGGAAATGCAGAAAAAGCTCCTTCGATTCCTACAAACCGGGACTTTTACCCCGTTAGGTGGCAACCGAGAAATCAAAGTAGATGTCAGAATCATCTGTGCGACTAACCGTGACCCTCTCGTCGAAGTAGAAGAAGGTCGATTCCGTGAAGACCTTTACTATCGTGTACATGTGGTGCCTATTGAGATGCCACCGCTGAGAGAAAGAGGAAGTGACATTGTCACTCTAGCTAACCACTTTTTGAAACTTTACGCCAAACAAGACAAGAAGAAATTCAATTCTATCGATAAAGAGACACAAGGTTTACTTAAGCGCTATCCATGGCCGGGCAATGTTCGTCAGCTACAAAACATCATTCGCAACATCGTAGTGTTAAACAATGAAACCAGTGTAACCAAAGAGATGTTACCTGCTCCGATCAATAAAGCAGACGCTACAACCTCAAAAAGCGTTACGCCAATACGTAGCGCTGTTGTGGAAGCCGTGTCGCCAGTTGTTCAAGAAGGTAAGCTGCCTCCAGTCACACCAGAAGAGCTTGAGCGTTCATCTGTCTCTCCAGACACAAATGATCCAATGACACCGGCATTTACCACTAGTGACGGTGCGATACGTCCAATGTGGCAGATAGAACGCGAAGCCATTCAACATGCGATCAATCATTGTGATGGAAATGTGTTAAACGCTGCCGTTTTATTGGAGCTGAGCCCTTCCACTGTTTACCGTAAGAAACAGGCTTGGGAGTCTGAAGATGAGTGTAACCAAGCCTAATTTGGATACTCAAGCTCAACCAACTCAGGTTCAGGGGCATTTAGTTCCTGAACCTCAAGAGATTTGGCTACTCATCGATAGCCAAACCTTTGGTGGAATTGAAACGCATGTCATTGAGCTCGCACTTGGTTTACTTAAACATAACCGCAAAGCTAGAGTCGTCCTGCTCACCAAGTTTGCTCCTCTTCCCCCAGTGATAACACGCTTAAAAGACTTAGACCTGCCTTACAGTCACCTTAACGACTTAGCACCAAGTAAAACCTATTCAGTTTCGCAACTTAAACTGGCAATCACGCAATATAAACCCACGCATGTCCATGCTCATGGCTACAAAGCAAGCATTGTGAGTAAACTGGTGAAGCTAGTGACCCCAAGCCATTGTAAGCCTCGTCAAATATCGACGTATCACGCAGGCGAAACACCTAAAGGCAAAGTTTGGATCTACGATTTTTTAGATAGATATACTGGATTCCTGTCCAATCACTGTTTTGTTGTCAGCAACAAAATACAAGATAAGATCCCGTCACGAACTACCCTGCTTAATAATTTCATTGCGATCCCAGACAGCTCTCCGAATGCTCAACATTTAGTTAACGAAAGCAACAGTGAACAAATTTATCAGGTAGGTTTTATTGGCCGTTTAAGCCACGAAAAAGCGCCAGACCGTTTTGTTGCTCTTGCACAGTTTGCGGCTAATCATAAATTTCACCTATTTGGAGATGGTCCTGAAAGGCAAACGCTCGAAAAGAGTAAACCAAATAACTTAACATTCCATGGACACCAAACCAGTATGGACCATGCATGGAAAACCATTGATGTTTTAGTCATACCATCTCGTTACGAAGGTCTACCTATGGCGGCATTAGAAGCCATGGCTCGCGGCATACCGGTTATAGCGACCAACGTTGGTAATCTATCGCAACTGATTCAGCATGAATCCAATGGTTACATCGCTACAAATGAAAGCGAACTCACTGCATGTTTAACGAGTTGGTTTGACCTCCCTTTTCAAGACAAGCAGACTATGGGAATGAAAGCCAAAGCGACCATCCGCGAGCATTACTCTCCACAAGCTGTTATTCCCCAGATCCTAGCCTGCTACAGTGCATAACGTTGCCACACCATAGATTCAATCCAAATAACAATGGCAAGCGCGTTTCCAATTTGATTCTCATTTTGACCCGCCTCAACTCAACGTTTTAGAAAAATCTAAATTGAACATAAATACAATAACTTAGTGTCAGTCGATATGTGGCATTCACCTTGCTATGTCTTTAGTTGAATAATAAAAAACGCTAGGGATTTACAATGAGAGACCAAGTTAACCGAACACCGCTAATTTTAGGGCTCTCATTGCTAAGCCTTGTTATTGGTGCTGCTTGGTATCTCGTTCCTCACCCAGCAGTGGCTATCGGACTCGCCTTTATCCCGCTTGGTGCCTTGTTCGTCATCAATAAGGCATTTTGGTTTGTAATTCTGTTTGTTGTGTTCTCTTTTTTCAGGATTCATGAAGCATTACCAGTACTCTATCCAATGAAGATCCCTTTGTTACTGTCCATGGGGGCATTGTCGGCATTGCTGTGGCACTCACTGGTCAGTAGAGAGCTTAAAATCTCTTGGCATCATTCTCTGAATTGGCTGGTTATCTTTTGGATTCTCACGATCATTGGGATTGTTTTTGCCTCTAATAGACCGATCGCGTTAGCTGAATTTAAAGGTATCTACTGGAAGATTATTGTCATGACTCTTGCCATTACTTGGCTCGTGAACACCACGGAAGACTTAGCGAAAACGGCGATGACGATCATATACGCGGGAGCTCTGGTCAGCACCATCGCCGTTTACAACTCAATCAACGGTATTGGTTTGGTCGAAGGCACACGCGTAACCATAGGTCGTGATTTTGGGTCAATGCTCGGAGATCCTAACGATTTGGCGCTGGTATTAATGTTCCCTCTCGCATTTACTATCAGTCAAGCCAGCACTTCCGGAATCCCATTATTTAAACGAATTATAAGTGGCTTCGTTTGCGTGCTACTACTCGCTGCTATCATCGCAACGCAGAGCCGTGGTGGACTATTAGGGTGTATTGCCGTGATTGGTATATTTGCTTGGAAGTTGGTTCACTCTAAACTCTTGTTAATGTCTGGCGGAGCAATTGCCGCAGTCGTCCTTTACTTAGCTGCTGGAATATCAGACAGAGCTTCAGGTGGTGCGGCCGAAGAAGGGATTGATGAATCCGCTATGGGACGAATATACGCTTGGGAAGCCGCTTTCAAAATGGCATTAGACAACCCTCTTACTGGGGTTGGCTTAAATAACTTCTACTCTAATTACTTTTTTTATAGCGCTTATTGGGATGGATTAAATCATGCTGTGCACAGCACCTGGTTTGGCGTTTTAGCTGAAACTGGATTTATTGGGTTGATCATTTTCGTAGGGCTTATCGTATCTCTGATCAAAACCTCTCGTGCCACCTTGGCGCAACTTAAAGCTGCGGGTTCCAATGTCCCACCAGAACTCAATGCTATCGCCTACGCGGTCTACGCAGGCCTGATCGGTACCATTGTTTCCGGCACTTTTCTAACTCAAGGCTTCAACTGGCCGATTTACATCCTTGCAGCACTCACAGTTTGCGTTTCAAACGTATCTCAAACTGCTTGTCAAAATGAGAAAATCTAAAAGCTAAACCTTAACTCATTGAAAATATGGGCTTTACTATATGGCACACAATATGAAGGTACTTCTATATAACAACAGAGAAGGAATTTCATTATGACGTCAGCAAGCATCCATCAATTTAAACACTGGCTTAAGTTTCACCCTAATTCTCGAATTAGAAATGTTTTTTTCATTTTGAAAAACATCAGAAGCGCCGAGCTCCCTACTCCTCAGATCTTCAATCGTTGCCTATACCAAACACACAAATTGATTGTGAATGTCATCGGGGGATTTACTCGCTTTTGCTACTGGACCCCAGCGTTCAAAGGCAGAGTCGCACAGTGTGGTAAGCGCCTATATTTGTATGGAGGCCTACCTTTCGTAAGTGGACCACTGCAAATTTCAATTGGGAATGACTGTCGTATATCGGGTCACACTACATTTTCAGGGTGTACGCAGCCGCTCGACGGTTTAGAGCATCCGTTACTGTCAATTGGTGATAATGTTGATGTGGGTTGGCAATCAACTATCGCGGTCGGCAAACGAGTGATTATCTCCGACAACGTCCGAATTGCTGGCGGTGCCTTTCTTTTTGGTTACTCCGGCCACCCACTTGATGCGACACGTCGTGCAAACGGTGAAGGTGATGACCCACAACAGATTGGCGACATCATACTAGAACGAGATGTGTGGCTAGGGACCAATGTAACTGTCAAAGGCGGCGTGACAATTGGTGAAGGTGCCGTGATTGCTGCCGGTAGCGTTGTAACCAAAAGTATTGCCCCATTCTCTATTGCCGCAGGTAATCCCGCACGAGTGGTTGGGGAAATAAAATCCGAAGAAGTGACGGAGTCGGATGTTTTTGATGCATTTGAGACTCACGGAGGTGACCATGCGTGATCTCATTGTATTCGGTGAAGACTTTGGCGGACTTCCATCGTCAACCCAGCACTTAGTTCGCCAACTAGTTAAAACACATAAAGTACTTTGGATTAACTCCATTGGCCTTAGACAACCACGCTTAAGCGTGAAAGATGTAACGCGTGCGTTCAATAAGTTGTTTGGTAAGACTAACGCAATCACCCAGAACATGTCGGACTCTGTTGGCCTCAATAACATTAAAGTCGCCAACTTGAGAACCATTCCTGCTCCTGCATCATACGCTTCGCGCAAGCTCGCTCAAATGATGATGTTGCAACAGTTAAAACCAATGATTGAAGAGCTTAACTTACAAGACCCTATCCTGTGGACGTCACTTCCTACTGCAGTTGACCTGTGTGGGCATCTGGGTGAGTCTGCTGTCGTTTATTATTGCGGCGATGATTTCAATGCGCTCGCAGGCGTTGACCACCAAACTGTCGCTGAGCACGAATCTAAACTTATAGATAAAGCGGATCTGATTTTCGCAGCGAGTAAAGAGTTAGTGAAAAAGTTTCCTAAATCTAAAACGCAGCTGCTTCCACACGGCGTTGATGTTGAGCTATTTTCTACACCAGTAGCCAGAGCTGAAGACCTGCCAAGCAGTCATCGTCCGATTGCAGGGTTTTATGGCAGCCTGTCGAAGTGGCTAGACTATGACATGATCGGACATGTTGCTCACGCAATGCCTGAATGGGATTTTGTATTCATTGGGCCCAACGAGCTTGATACGCTAATGTTACCAAAGTTACACAATGTCCATTACCTTGGCCCAAGACCACATCACACCTTACCAAGTTACTCACAACATTGGGATATTAGTTTGCTGCCCTTCGTAGACAATGAGCAAATACAAGCGTGTAGCCCACTTAAGCTAATGGAATACTTAGCTGCAGGCACACCCATCGTAACAACACCATTCCCTGCGATGGCGTCTTATCAGAAGCACGTTACAGCTATCAACAATGCCCAGGAAATGATCCAAGCACTTAACAACGCTCGTCAACTCACTCACTCGCCTATCTCTATCGTCGAAAAAGACAGCTGGAAAAACCGTGGCAACTTCGTACATTGGATGCTGGAGCTATTATGAACAATCTCAAGCTGCGTTTATTAAGCATATTGAACGGGATGTGGCGTCAGCGCTACGTGATTCTAATCCCTATTCTTATCTTGCCATTTGTGGGGTTTGGTGTGAGTAAACTTGCGCCAACAAAATACGATTCGCACACCAGTATGCTGATACAAGAAACCGCGAAAATGAATCCGTTTCTTGAGGACATCGCCGTTTCTACCATGCTTAAAGACAGAATGAGTGCACTTAGAACCCTGTTACACAGCCGTCACGTTCTTTATTCGGTGGCAGATGAGCTTCAGCTAACAAAACCAGATATGTCGGAAGTTCAAAAACAAGAGATCATTACGGATTTGTCAGAACGTTTATCTGTTACTCAAATGGGTAAAGATTTCTTAAAAATAAGTCTTACCTCTAACACGCCGATCGGTATGGAAGAGACACTTAGTTCCGTCAGCGAGCATTTTATAGAGCAAATATTGGCTCCAGAACGTTCGTCGATCCAAGACTCGAGTAGTTTCCTTAGAATTCACATCGACGAGCGAAGCGCCGAACTGGCAAAGGCGGAAGAAGAGTTAGCGAGATATATTAATGAAAATGTACACTCAACTCCTGAGGTTCAAAGCCAAAGCTTGAATCGATTGGCTTCGTTAAAGCAAACCCTAGCCGAGAAAGAAGCCGAGTTATCAGGCGTTGAAAAAAGCCTAGGGTCAATTGACCAACAACTATCAAAAACCAATCCTGTTATCGGACGATTAGAAGATCAGATCATTGACACACAAAGTTCGTTAACCTTATTAAAAGCAAAGTACACCAATAAACACAGTGCTGTACAGGCGAAGGTCCTTGAATTGGAACGTCTTGAGAACGAAAGAAAAACACTGCTCGCACAGAAGCAACCCGGAATGAACAGTGACCAATTGTGGGATATAGCGAGTAGCACCTCACTAGACAAACTCTCCGACACGCAACCTCTTTTAGTGACTCAACTTCATAACCTTCAACTTGTTCGGGGGCGCTATGAGTCATTAAAAGAAGAGACAAAAAGCCTTAAAACCATGATTTTTGAATTGGAACACAAGGCAAACAACTTCGGTGACAACGCAAAAGAGATGTACCGTTTGCAGCGTGATGTAGAAGTTAAGCGACAACTATTCGATGAACTTAATGAACGTTATGAGATGGCTCAGTTAACTGGCTCGCTAGGTGTGTTCGAAGAAAATAAACGTGTGAAGATTATCGACTTACCTTACACCCCGAGTATCAAATCGAATATGCCGACCTTCATATTCATCCTAGCAGGTCTGATCGCAGGCATTGGCTTGGGTGCGGGGTTAGCGATACTGTTCGAATTGTTTGACTCATCGATCAAACGAAAAAGTGATATTGAAGCGATCATGGGCGTGTCGGTATTAACGGTCATTCCGAACATGAACTAAGGGCTCACTATTAAAGAAACGAGCGCCAACCTGATGTTGGTGCTCTTTTTTTAGCGATAAACAGCATTGTTGTTCCATTGGAGATTTGAGCCGATTCCTCTCACTGTCGATTGTCTTTTGATTCCTATTTTGAGAATGTAAAATCAACAGACACTAAATTAAATTAAGCCATTGATTAAACTTAATTAATTTTCTGGCACGGCACGTGCAACATTGCAGTCATAACAACAAATATGTTTAGCAAAAAGACTTAAAACGTCAGTGCAAGGAGCCGCATTATGGAAAAGCCAAATACAAACCAACGTAAGAAAGTCATACATGTGGTTCAGCACCTAGCGCCAGGAGGTTTAGAAACACTCACTCTCGACTTGTTACGTCTTGCAAAGCCACTCGACCAAGTACTAATCGTTAGCTTAGAAGGAACCAAAGATAAGGCGATAAAAAATTGGCCGAAACTACAACCGTATCAAAATCAGATCGTGTTTTTAGATAAAGCACCGGGTGTTCAATTCGGTATCATCGTCAAACTCATTAAAGCTTTTAAAGCAATACGCCCGGACGTCGTCCATACGCATCACATTGGTCCATTGCTCTACGCTGGATACGCCGCGAGAGTTTCAGGCGTCCCAACACGTATCCATACAGAGCACGACGCATGGCATTTAAAAAACAACAAACGTCGAAGACTCCAAGCCCTTGCTTTAAAAGCCGCTCAACCGACATTAGTTGCCGACGCGACCCGTGTCTATGACCAACTTCGTCATACTTTTTCATACAACAATATCATCACCATAAAAAACGGTGTCGATTGCGATAAATTCAAGCCAACGCCCAAAGCGATTGCTCGACAAAAGCTCGAATTACCTAACGATAAACACATCGTTGGCTGTGCTGGACGCTTAGAACATGTGAAGGGACAAGACCAACTCATCAAAGCGCTCTCCTTTCTTCCCGCTAATTTCATTGTTGCGTTCGCAGGTGACGGCTCAAAGCGAACCCAATTAGAAGCATTAACGACAAAACTTGGTTTACACGAACGCGTAATATTTCTGGGGTTAGTTGAAGACATGACCACATTTTATGGCTCGCTCGATACTTTCTGTCTTCCTTCACGACACGAAGGTCTGCCCCTGTCTACGTTAGAAGCGCAAGCTTGCAATATTCCTACGGTAGCAATGGATGTTGGTGCAATTGATGAAACGCTATGTCCAATTAGTGGCACGCTGGTAAAAAAAGGAAACATTATTGAGTTAGCCAACGCGCTGCTAGAGGGTCAGCAGCAACGCTTCCTATCACCGCGCCAATATGTGCTCGACAACTTCGATATAGTGAAAATGGTCGCGTCTTACGACAATATTTCTCAAGGAGCTTGCGCATGATTGATTGGGTATTAGCCGGTTTGTGTTTGTTTTCAGGAATGTTGATTGTCTATCACCATGCAGCGTATCCGATCCTTTTACGATGGTATGCGAAAGGCCATCCAATACGTCAAGTAGAAGAAAGCCATCGCTGCTACAAAGATGAAAAACAAGATTGTACGTTACCAAGCATCACTATTCTGGTACCGGCATTTAACGAAGAGCAATGGATAGCGGATAAAATCCGTAACCTAGCATCATTGGATTACCCGAAGAAAAAACTTACTGTAATCATTGCTTGTGATGGGTGTACGGATAACACCGTTGAAATTGCTCAAATGACCATCCAAGAAGCAATATGCAGTGACATCCATTTCGAGATACATGATCACACTCAGAACCGAGGTAAAGTCTCAGTAGTAAACGAAGAAGTGACAAACATAACCAGCGATATCACAGCACTTAGTGACGTGTCAGCCCTGATATCATTGGATGCACTTTTAATTGCCGCTGCTCACTTCGAAAGTGACAAGGTTGGTGTCGTTAACGCTACTTATCTGTTATGCCCTACAGGAAACGAAGGTGAAAACACCTATTGGCAATATCAAACGGCGGTGAAACAGTGTGAAGCATCTTTGGGGTCCAGTTTAGGTTCTCATGGCGCCTTCTACTTATTTAGAACATCACTTTTCGAGCCACTGCCACTCAATACCATTAATGATGATTTCATTTTACCGATGCAAATCGTCAAGCAAGGCTATATCGCCGAATATGAAACTCAAATGGTTGCACTGGAGCTTGAAGAGTCGAACCTCAAAACCGACTTCAAACGTCGCTTACGTATCTCGGCAGGTAACATGCAGCAAGCCATCCGATTATTCGGCTTGTTCAGCCCTAAGTTCAAAGGCATCGCTTTCGCTTTCTTTTCAGGTAAAGGGCTACGCCTACTGACCCCCTATTTGATGATCATGTGCTTAGTGTGTTCAGCTCTCCTAAATCACTATTTAGTGTTCGAAGCGCTGCTGTGGGCACAGATTGCGATATACACCATTGGTTTACTTGGCTGCATATTACCTAAGCGCCTAGTCAACAAACCTATTTCATTAATTTCTTATTTAGTCGTTGGGCATTATGCCAACTTCATTGGCGGATTACGCTACTTATTCGGACTTGAAAGCTCACCTTGGACTCGAGCAAATCGTTAAGGATTGACCATGATGAACATTGACCAACTATCAAATCACAACCTTTACCAATACAAAGTCTCTCGTGCGAAGCGTACCTTCGATTTTGTCGCCTCATTGGTTGCACTTATTATTCTGTCGCCAGTGTTCCCTATCATTGCCCTAGCGATTGTTTTTACTTCTCGTGGTCCAGTGCTTTATCGCCAGCTTCGTGTCGGTAAATCAACACCAGAGAAAATGGAAATCTTTGAGATAATGAAGTTCCGTAGCATGTACGAAGATGCTGAGTCTCGCTCCGGTGCGGTTTGGGCGACACAAAACGACCCTAGAATTACACCTGTCGGTCGTTTTTTAAGAAAAACTCGCCTTGATGAAATCCCTCAGTTATTCAATGTGCTAAAAGGTGAAATGTCTTTAATTGGTCCGCGTCCAGAACGTCCTACTTTCTACACTAAGTTAGAAAACGAGATTCCGTACTTTGCAGACCGTACCTACGGCGTTATGCCCGGTATCACGGGTCTAGCGCAAGTCAATCAAGGTTACGACACTTGTATTGACGATGTTCGTCGTAAAGTTGGATTCGACCACAGCTATGCATTGAGCCTTTGCTCGGTCAAATCTTGGATTGCAACAGACCTAAGCATCATAACCAAAACGATCGTCGTTATGGTTGATGGCCGTGGGCGCTAAAATAGACTTTGCATTCAATTACCAGTATCGAACTACTCTAGTCCCTCACTTTTTGATTTATGTCCTATTAAAACCAATGAGTCGTTAATTGCTCATTGGTTTTTTCGATTTTATATACCATCTGGTATACGATGCGGACTAATTGACCCAATTATCTACGCTAAGTCGGCCGTCACTATGAAAATTGAAGATCTTAAACTATTCACTACCGTTGTTGAGCTTGGAAGCTTTACCGCTGCCGCGAAGGCTCTCGATCTTCCGCGAGCAAATGTCAGTCGACGAATCAATGACTTAGAGAAATCACTTAATATACAATTGTTCTTCCGTACGACGCGAAGCCTATCCGTTACCAAGTCTGGCGAGCTGTATTACAACGAACTGCTGAAGGCATTAAGTGCTTTGGAAAAAGCCAATCACGTTGCGTCGAACTTGTTGGAAGTACCTCACGGTCGAGTCAAGATCGGTTTGCTTCCAGAGACCGGTGATATTGTCCAAGCCACCCTATTCAAGTTCCAAGATCTCTACCCAGAAATAGAGCTCGATATTCGCAGCATCAGTAACGGTTTTATCGACATGTATCGCCAAGGGTTAGACCTTGCGATGCATGGTGGTCGTTTGAGTGATTCTAATGTTGTCGCGCGTAAGGTAATGGATTTGCAGCGCATTTTCGTTGCTAGCCCTGAATACATTGCTAAATCGGGTAAACCTACAACGCTTGAAGAGCTGTCTAAATTTCCGTTTGTCTGTTTCCGTTGGCCAAGTGGTGATGTTGATAAAGAGTGGGAAATATCAGGACAAATTGTAAAGGTAGAACCCTCTATCGTTAGTGATAGTATCGGCTTTGTGAAGGGTGCATCTACCCGCCATCGAGGCATCGCCTTATTACCTCTATTGATGGTGAGACAAGAGCTTAAAGAAGGGTCACTGATTAACCTTTTTCCTGATCACACCATGCAACAAGAAGAAGCTTGGTTGTTGTACCCGCAGCGCAAAGCACTCAGCCACGCAAGTCAATTATTGATTGATTTCTTGTTACAAGAACTGCCAAATCTCTAATTATTGTCACAAATAGCATGACAGTGTTATACCGTTAGCACTGATTATCTCTAGTCTTCATCTCGATAGAATTGCTCCATCAATATTTAGGAGCAATTCATGATGTCCATCTATCGCTACTCTCTACTCGCAGCCACTCTTCTCCCTCTTATCGGTTGCAACCATTCTGTTTCTACGGAGCCAACTGCAGATTCATCTAAAGTAACGGAAGAACGCCCTATTCAAGTCATCCAACTTGAATCTGCATCTCAACAGTCGAGTAAAACCTTCACAGGGAAGCTTCAATCAGTAGAAACCGCAGGCGTGGCATTTCGTGTTCCCGGTACCATACAAAAATTGCTAGTTAAAACGGGGGATCGCGTGCAAAAAGGTCAGCCTATCGCTCAACTCGACCCACACGATTACCAAGTTGCTTTAGAAGAGTTGCAAGCTCGCGCTTTAGAAGCGAAATCTGCACATAAGTTAGCAAAAGCCGAATTAGCCCGCGTTAAACAAGCGATTGCTGATGATGCTATTGCTAACGTAAACCTAGACCGTGCAATCAGCGGTTACGAACGCAGCGAAGCCGCAGTTAAGGTAGTAGAACAAAACATTCGTCGAGCGAAAGATTCGGTGCGCTACACCCGCTTATTAGCGCCTTTCGATGGTGTGATTGCTTCATCAAACTTCGATCAATATGAACAAGTGCTTCCTGGTGTAGCTGTGTTTACTATTCATAAGCCGGAACAGCTTGAAGTGACCATCGACGTACCAGAAAACTTGATTCACCAATTCGAAGCTGAACAACAAGCTACCATCAGTTGGTATCACGCAAAAAAGTCTATTACTGGTCATGCGACTGAAATCTCCACACTCCCTCACCCAATAAAACAGACCTATTCTGTGACTTATCGTTTGGATGATTTAACTAATACAGACTCTCGTAACCTATTACCTGGTAAAGCGGTGACGCTCACCACTGATTTAGGTGAAAGTAGCAACAATTTCTGCCTACCTTACTCATCAATTGTTAATCAGTCTGGCGATGAACAAGTGTTTGTTATCAAGGGCTCACAAGCTGAATCCGTGCCGATCAACATTACCTCTGTGAGAGAAAACAGCGCGTGTGTCGATTCAACTTTAAATGATGGCGATTTTGTCGTCGTAAGCGGTGCGCAATACATCAAGGAAGGCCAGCATTTCTCATCCATCCAAGTTAAAGAGCTGTAGGTGAACACCATGAACTTAGCTGACTTTTCCATAAAGCAACGAACCTTTGTCCTGTTCTTCACCGCGTTAAGCGTGATTGCTGGGCTCTATTCTTATTTTGATCTAGGAAAACTTGAAGACCCAAGCTTCACCGTAAAAACGGCTGTCGTCGTCACTCTCTACCCTGGAGCTTCGGCTGAAGAAGTTGAGCAACAAGTCACGGATACGGTTGAAACCAAACTTCAAGAAATGGCGACTTTAAACCGACTACGCTCGCTTTCTCGTCCAGGCATGTCGATGGTGTTTGTCGATTTGAAAGAGTCGCTAAACTCAAAAGAACTCCCACAAGAATGGGATCTACTTCGTCGTAAAGTATCAGACATGAAGATGCTCCTACCGAGTACTGCGCAAATCAGCATAGTACAAGACGAGTTTTCTGAAGTGTACGGGATGCTTTTCTCAGTTTACGGTAAAGACGCGACTCCATCAGAGCTTCGTAGTTATGCGGAAGAGTTACAACGTCGCATTAAAACCGTCGATGGCATTAAAAAAGTAGAATTGCATGGTGTCCAACCGCGCGTTGTTCATATTGATATTCCTGATGAACGTTTGGCGCAGTACGACTTATCTATGGCGCAGGTATGGAGCCAGTTAAACACGCAGAACACCACGTTTGACGCAGGTAAGTTCTCTGCGGGTAGCGAACGAATTCGAGTTCAGCAATCAAGCCAATTCACTTCTTTAGCGGACATCAAAAACCTGATGATTAAAGGTGGCGTAAGTGATTTAGGTACTGGCCTTATCCGTCTTGGCGATATTGCTGATGTGACCATGGGCTATCAAGAACCGATGATGACAGAAAACCGCTACAACGGTATACCAGCTGTGACGCTTGCCATGAGCCCTGTGTCTGGTGTGAATGTCGTATCTCTAGGCGATGACATCAATCGAATCGTCAATGAGTTCCAAGCATCGTTGCCTCTGGGTGTAGAAGTCGCCACCGTTGCCAATCAACCTGAAGAAGTTCAAAAGTCGATAGATAACTTCGTAAGCAACCTACTTGAAAGTGTTGCGATTGTATTTATCGTGCTATCCGTTTTCATGGGCTTAAAGAGTGCAACCATTGTTGGCTCTAGTTTACTACTTACGATTCTGCTGACGCTCATCTATATGAACATCGCAAACATCGACTTACACCGTGTGTCTCTCGGTACCTTTATCCTTGCTCTGGGCATGTTGGTTGATAATGCAATTGTGATTACCGACATGATGATCGTGAAGATTAACAAAGGTATCGACCGAACGGTTGCAGCTATCGACTCAGTAAAAGAGACGGCAACACCGCTGTTTGGCGCGACCGTGATTGCAATTATGGGTGCGAGCCCGGTTATCTTCTCTCAGACAGATGCCGCTGAATTTGCGAGTTCAGTATTCTTGATCATCGCCTCTTCACTACTGCTGTCATGGTTTGTCGCAATGACGTTTACCGCGCTAATGTGCTGGATGTTCATTAAGCCAACTGAGCAAAAAACCGATACAAAAGTCAGCTTGTACCGAAAGAGCGTGAACTGGACCGTCGATAATCCAATTAAAGCACTGTCAGCACTGATACCTTTGATTCTGGTTACCGCGCTAGCGATTCCAAGCATTGCGATTAATTTCATCCCGCAAGCAGACCGTCCAATCTTGTTCCTTGATTACTGGCTCCCGAATGGCGCAAAGATCGAACAAACGTCACAAGATATGGAGCGTATTGAAGCCTGGTTATTAGAACAACCAGAAGTGACCAGTATCTCTACCTATGTTGGCGCTGGTGCACCACGATTCTCAGTAACGATCGAGCCAGAACCATTCGTCCCTGCGTATGGCCAAATATTGATTAACGCGACCGATTATCCATCACTCAGTACCTTAATCGCTCGTGGTGACAAATGGCTTGCAAAAGAGTTTCCAAACGCGAACCCAAGGTTCAGAGGTTTGAAGCTTGCGACATCAGATAAATTCAGCGTAGAAGCGCGCTTCTCTGGCCCTGACGTTGCTGTACTGCATGATTTATCTAACCAAGCTAAAGCGATTTTTGAAGCGCACCCTGATACCAAGTATGTGCGTGATGACTGGCGACAAAAGAGCAAAGTGCTTCAGCCGATCATCAACCAAGATAAGGTTCGCCAAGCTGGTATCAACCGCGCTGATAGCGCATTCGCAATGAAGCGTGCTTCTGAAGGCATGCCGCTAGGACGCATGAACCTAAACGATGAACTCATTACGATCCAACTTAGACGCACAGATCGTAGCCTTCAATCACTAGAGACATTGCCAGTTCGCTCACTATTGGGCTTACATAGCGTACCTCTCGGCCAAGTGGTGGATGGGTTTGAACTAACAAGCGAAGAGACCATGATTTGGCGTCGTGATCGTGTGAAAACCATCACCGCACAAGCCGGTGTTGGCCGCTACACCACTCCGGCTGCTGTAAGAAATGCCGTCATTGACGATATTGAAGCTATCGAACTTCCGCCAGGTTACAGCCTTGAATGGGGTGGCGAATACTATGACGAACATAAAGCAGTGAGTGACATCCTCAAGCAACTACCAAAAGCGATGTTGTTGATGGTGATCATTCTAGTCGCGATGTTTAACGGCTTTAAGCAACCTGTGATTATCTTCACCACATTACCGCTTGCAGCAACGGGGGCGACATTCAGCTTGTTGTTATTGGATAAACCTTTCGGCTTCATGGCTTTGATTGGTGCAGTCACCCTAACAGGCATGATCATCAAAAACGGTATTGTACTGATGGACCAAATTGAACTGGAACGCACCAATGGTCGTACTCTGTCGGATGCCATTAAAGAAGCAACCGTGAACCGTACCATGGCGATCTCAATGGGCGCACTAACAACGGCTCTTGGTATGATCCCGCTACTGACGGATCTCCTATTCGACCAGATGGCGGCAACGATTATTGGTGGTTTGGCGGCTGCAACCGTGTTGTCTCTGTTCGTTATGCCCGCGCTATACAAACTGTTCTATCGAGCAGAAGAAACAGTGAGTATTTCAGATGCTATAAAGGATGCTGTTGTTGTGCTTGATACGACACCTAGCAATACAGGTAACCAACAAACTAACGTCACTCAATAAGGAGCAGTAAACATGTATCGATTACCTAAGTTTAAAGTGGCTCCTATTGCGCTAGCCTTGTTACTTACCGGTTGTGCGGTTGGCCCAGATTACGAGGAGCCACAAACCACAATGGCAGAAACCTTCTTGTACAGCCAAGACAGTGAAAGCCACAGTGAGACGAATCAACAGCAGAACCATTGGTGGACTCAGTTCAATGATCCGACACTCAACCAGTTAGTTTCTGATGTGCAAAGCCAAAACATACCACTCAAACTAGCTGCTGAACGGATCAATATGGCGAACTCTTATAAGAGTGTTGTTGAATCTTTTAAAGTACCGACCGTAAATGTCGGTGGTGGTTACTACAACTACCAACTGAGTGAGAATGACTCCCTACTCGGCCCCGTATTTGGTGCCTCTGATGCGGTTGAATCAGCAACCGGTATGTCATTGTTGGAGGCACAACACGATGGCGGTTTTCTTGGCGCGAGCATCGCGTGGGAAATGGACCTGTTTGGACGCATCGACAGACAAGCAAACGCAGCTTCGATTCGTGTCGAACAAGCCGAAATCTTCCAATCGGGGTTAAATACCTTAATCACCGCAGACGTGATCCACAACTACCTTCAATACCGTGGCGCTCAAGAACGCAAAGCAATCGCCATGGAGAACATACAAGACCAACAACAAACACTTGAACTCGTAACCAAAGTGGTTCGCAGCGGTTATGGCTCTGAATTAGATCTGGCACAGGCCAAAGCAATGCTTGCCGCAACAGAGTCGATTGTTCCTCAACTAGAAATTGCAGAACAAGTTCACAAGCAGCGTATGGCTGTATTGCTAGGCGAGTCACTTTCGGACGTTAATCAGCGTTTGGCGGGTGACTATACTCTTCCAAGAATGAAAGATGTTATCCCAACAGGCATCCCTTCAGATTTGTTAGAGCAGCGCCCAGACATTCGCATCGCAGAGCGTGAAATGGCCGCTATCAACGAAGAACTTGGTGCGAGTATTGCCAATCGTTATCCAAAGTTCTTCTTAACAGGCACACCTGGCGTTACCGCTGGAAGCTTTGACGACTTATTCAGCAGCGATTCATTCGGTTGGGCTGCGTCAGCGGGTATTAGTTGGAATGTGTTTGATGGTGGCCGTGGTGAAGCTATGGTCGAGATGAACGAAGCGAGATTCCGTTCAGCAGCACTTAATTACCAACATTCGGTAGACAGCGCATTCGCTGAGGTAGATTCAAGCTTATTCGCGTACGGCCGCAGCCAAGAGAATCAAAAGCGCATTGATGAAGCCACCCTCGCTGTTGATAACGCCGTCAGCAAGGCAAAATCCTTGTACAAGGCTGGCCTTGTTGATTACTTGTCTGTGTTAGATGCACAAAGACAACAAAAGATGATGCAAGACCGCCAAGTAGCCGCCAAGCTGCAAACCGCGAACACGACTATCGCTGTATACAAAGCACTCGGTGGTGATTGGAAAGTCTCTAACAATACAGAAAATGTCGAGTTAGCTGCTATAAATTAAGAGACCGACACGCAATTCACCGAAGCAATAAGCAAAAAATACCGCTGAATCAATCAGCGGTATTTTTCCATTCAAACAAACGTGACTACTTAGCTTGGTTGCGCTTCGCCCACTCTTGTACGGCATCACCCATCGTTAATCCCGCTGAGCTTTTCATCCAAAGCATGAAATCACGATCAAACTTAAACTGCTCACCAAATTGGGATTTAAAATATCGACGGACATTCTGAGTCGTTTTATAGCTATCTGTGATTAACGTATTCTCATCTATCTGATTTTTGTGCCAATCAACCTTTGTCATGTACTCTAATTCCTCCTTGAAAATAAGCGATTCAAATTGCGCCACAACAGCGTCTAATTACACGTTTCTTGGTGCGAACATAATAATCGCCATACCAAGCAGCGCAACCGAACCACCAACTAGATCCCAAGTTGTTGGTTTCTCACCATCGACAAGCCACAGCCATACCAGCGCGACTGAGATGTACACACCACCGTAAGCCGCATAAACTCGCCCTGTTGCTGTAGGGTGCAGCGTGAGTAGCCAAGCAAATGCGGCAAGGCTGATGGCTGCCGGGATCAGTAACCAGACACTCTTGTCTTCCCTTAGCCAAAGGTAAGGTAAATAACACCCTACTATTTCCGCTATCGCCGTAAGTACAAAAAGACCTACCGTTTTTAATTCAATCACAACTTACCTGTACTTTTTATAACCCACTAGCTCCAGCCATTTGGAACATTTTCATCATTATCATACTCTGCGTGACACACTGAGCACCTGAAATAACTAATTTGAGACTTAGACTTTTGAGTTCCCAACAACACACCGAACACGATGTTCAACACATGCGACTTCAACGTATTTTTATCTAGTTGTTTCGCTTCAATTTCTGCTGAACTTAACCTTATATGGGGCGTCTCTTTATTGCAGTTCCCGCAATGCAATATCTTCTCGCTAACAGACATATCCTTATCCTTTTTAACGTATGTTTGTTGAGTATTAAAACGTCTTTATCTTTTCGTGATTATAAACTCATCATGGTTTCAGGACAGCCTTCAAACCTTGCGCGTCTTTACAACCAATATAGATATGTTTTCCATCGCTTAAGCTTAGCTTTAACGCTGAGCCTGTCGATGCGTTATACAGCCATCCATCGCTCAACATTCGGATACCAATACCTTGATACCACTTAGTTTGATAAAACGATGTGTCGACAATATCAGATACCTTCACAACCTTACGCCAAAAACCAAAACCGAAATACCAAGTCAGCGTGTCGCCTTTGAGCTCAATCGTCATGGAGAAAAAGAGAATCGCAATTAAAGCGTTTATCGACAGGGCAAACAAGGCTCCGAAGCCGTTGTCAGATGTAAATACAATAAACACGCTAAGCACAATGAGGATCAAGAGCAACCCTTTGTTGAGCTCCTTGCTATAAAACATACTTCAAACTCCTTTTGTTAGAGGTGTTGGTAAGCTACGTAATCTTATCTGAAGGCCAGCCTTCTAACCATTCGAGTCACGAAATGTGCGCAGACTCCAACAGCGACGCCAATGATCATCGCCTTGATGCTACCCAGCCAAAGTATCAAACCCGAGTAACCTTGTGCTGGCCCTAAACCATCGTTTCTGGTCACATCGGTGAACATGAATCCATTCCACCAAACATGTAACAATACCGTAGATAGATGCATACAAATGGCAATGGTTCCAAGTAACGCATGCCTGTCAGCAGCGCCATCTCGGCAAAATGAGAAAACGAGAAAAAAGGTAAAAATTAAAGGTGCAGACAACACCAAAGAGACAGTGAAAGCTTCTAACCCACTCTCGCTTCCATAACTATAAGTGCTAAACACCATGGCCATTGATAGCAAAAGCGGCACAAGTGCAGTCCATGTTAATCTGTTCATTTCAGTTCCCTGTCTTAGTAGTTAGCTTGAAGAAAAATTCGATAATCGACAGGGAACGTTAATTACCAAAATTTGAGCATCTGAAACTTACTTATATCTAAATAACTCGATAGAAAACTCAGTCTTCGGTGAATCTCATGTAACGAAAGTCTTAAGTCTTTGGGTCAACCTACATCATTTTGCGCACTTTGTTTTTGTTTCGCACAGATTATTGCTTGCTTAATCTTCGCCTTATGGTTCTCTTCCCACTGAGCCAATGTTAACGAGGCTTCTTTATTAGCTTTATCTGAAGCCATTAAAAATACCTCATCTTTTCTGAACTTAGGAATAACAGCAACACCCTCGATATCAGCCACAATGATATCTCCGGTTGAGACGTTTACGCCTCCACATCTAATTTCAGTACCTAGTTCAGAATAGATCTCTTTTTTTCCCGGAACTGGATGAACACCTTTAGCAAAAACTGGGAATTTCATGTCTGTAATTTCAGCCAAATCCCGAATAACACCATCAATAATGAAACCTTTTATGCCTCTACGCTTAGCAACTGCGCATACGTTGCCTCCTGCAACTGCATATTCGCTATCAACACCATCGACGACAATAATTGAGCCTTTTGGTGCTTCATATATTGCAGAATGAAGCATTAAGTTATCACCAGCAGCTAATTGAACCGTAAAAGCTTCGCCACAAATTCGCGGCATGTCCTGCCAAAGAGGACCAATATTGAAATCCATAAAGTACTGATTACCCAATATGTTTCCGTACTCGGTTGTCGCTAATGTAGAAAAGTCTTGCTTCATATTTACACTCCTTGTCCAGGGTATCCTTAAGCCTCAAATACAAGTCACGGGCTCTCATTTCAACCCCGTTCTATACACTTTGAATTTTCGTAATTCATTAATGTTACTTACTGTAGCGCTTATTCTGTTGATACTCTGCGTATTTATTAGAAATCCATTGATGAATATGAAGCTCTGTTTTACGAACCAGATACCAATCTATCGCCGCTAAACGACCAAGCCTATTACAGTTCCCACCTATTCACTCCATATACACTTATTGGTAGATCAATCCCAAGTTAAGACTTGTACTTGCGGCCATCTAGCTTTGTAGCCCGCCGTCATTGTGTTGTAGTTCTGTTCGGTCATTGCTCGCTTATTTGGCTTGATCAACATGTTAAATGCGTCTTCTAATCCGTAAGGTGCAAATATCCTGATGTGATCTGACCCTTCTATGGTGAAGCCAATAGCAAAAGCAGATAACCAAGATTCAATACCTTGCTCAACACAGTCATATGGCTGAATGGAACATCCGAACTTCGTCGAATAGCGCTCATGTATAGTTGCTTGGTTTTTTACATCAACATCTACGGAATGACTTAACCGTGAGCGAATGCGGCTTTTAAACTCATCTTCACTGGCGATCTGAGAACTATCAAAATAAACGATATCAAAATCCTTCACCTGATCGAGAAGTGGCTTATTTTCAATGCTATTCCAGATCACTTGAGTAATAGCGCCACCAGCAATATAGAAGTTTGGCAACCCTACTTCTCGACACACTTTAGCTGTCTCAATTAGCTCAGGAACTTGATGGATTAGATATTCAAGCTGTTTATTCATATTGGCCTATTAGAGCATGCTAAAGGTGAAGAAGAACTGAAGCAGATTGTGAGCAGATGCCTACAGCGCGAGTTTGAACCCTTCGTGTGTTGCTTTGAATCCAAGTTTCTCATAGAACCTGATGGCATCAGGGCGCTGCTTGTCACTTGTTAACTGAACGATTGTACAGCCTTTGTTTTTTGTCAATTCGATAGCGTGTCCGAACATTTGCTCACCGAAACCTTGTCCACGATAGTCACTATGGATTCGAACACCTTCGATAAGACAGCGCCAACTACCAATATGCGTTAGATACGGAATAAAGGTTAGTTGAAGCATCCCGACCTGAGCGCCTTCCAGTTCAACAACCAGTAATTCGTTATTTGGGTCTCGTGCAATCGCTTCGAACGCTTCAATATAGCCACAATTCAACGGAATAGACGCATCTTCTCTTTTACTACCAAGCGGGTCATTTGAAAGCAAAGCAACAAGACTTTCCAAATCTTCAAATTCAGCTGAACGATACTTTAATTCCATCTATAAATCCTTTTACTTGTGACTACTAACGCCACATAAAAGTATGAGCAATGCGACGACAAAGCTTAACCTTACCACCCTAAAAACCGAACTCAACTATTGGATGGAAAATGACATGCTTGGGAATCACTCTTAAACAGATTGTATGGAGAATGTTACCAGCGCTCTGCATCCCAACGGTCATACCTAAAGCTATGAGCATGACCAAAACCATCAATATCGGGGAATAGAGTTAAGTACCTAATATCAAACGTACCCTCTAACTCTTCAAGAAGTACTTTTTTAACTTCTGGGGTTATAGCAATCGGTAAGTTAGCCTCAGGATCTGTATCCAACGTTAGACTTCCCATTGCGTTCTGCGAAACTGAGCTATATAAAAATTGCCCACCTTGAGCTGCAATACGCTTCGTTACCGTTGGTGGTTGCCACGTTTGCGGATTTTCATATTCTTCTAGATCCTCGAAAATTTCCGTATATTCTCTACTTTCAACTTTATTCTCACCACCACCAAGGAAGTCTGAGTGAACACCCAGCAATAAGCCGGTCGCTTGAGGTTCTGATGAACAACAAAACCACAAGCCAACAAGAAGATTTCGCGAAACATCAATTAGCCGAGTAGCGGCACCATGATGTTGGAGTTTAGCTAATAGCTCAAAATCAGATAGCTCTCTACCATTTTCAAATCGATAACCTTGATGTGTTGCGTGTTCAAGCAAGTACTTTTCATAACTTTGCATGCTCGATTCTGTAACTTCACCTCGATTAGAAAGTCGGCGAAATGCTGAGCTATGTATAGGCCAACAAATATCAGCCTGTCCTCGCCATAAGTACACATTTCGACGGTCTTCAGCATGTTTAGACACATAAGATAGTAGCTCAATTAAATTACTCGGCTGAGCTACTGTTCGGAATAATTTTGTATCGATATAGTTCATTAATTCCCCTAACGCCCTGTTAAAGGGTAAGCAACGCAATACTGAAGCCGCCGCATACCACCTTAATCACTTAAACCAACGCATGGTAAAAATGCCACGCGTTGCGAATCCCTCTTGAACAGTTTGTTATGTGTAATTTTTTCCCTTGAGTACTAACCTTACAATCTCACCGATAGAAGTGATGTACAGGCTCGCACCTCCACTCGTTTCGTATTTCTCACAGTCATCGTAACAATCGCTATCTTTAACTACCACAGGTTCAAAATACACATCGACTAAGCCAGTGTTAATAAATGTATTTTCAGAATTAAAATCAATCGGTTCTGACGACTCACTAGCAAACTCTAAAAAATCACCAATAAACATACTATCGATAATTCGACTAATTTTTAAAAATTGATTGTATGTAATTTCTCCAACAAGAAACTCAGAGAAGAATATTGCTATGATTTTACTCGTATAGTGGTCTTCTGCTTTCTCTATGATATAGATAAGCTTCTCTCCAACTTTTACTTTGTAGTCATCCGAGTTATCAATTGAATCGATCATACTTCGGCGCTGTTCTACCGGAATATCAGACAACTCAGAAAGGAATGATATAAGCTTTTTCGTAAACAGAGCATCACGCACGCTACCAACCGCATTAATACCACCTACAAGACTAGAAAGAATCGGTATGTCTCTTAGTACTCCGTTATCTAAAATTGGATCTATACCAACTTCACCAAGATTTACAGCTAAATTGCTCAGATCATCTTTTTTAAGAGATTCTTCTAACGACTTTGAAAGCTTCACTTTCTCTTTTCCCAATGATTACACATAACGCCCTGTTGAGGTGTGAGCAACGCCATACCAAAGCCACCGCATACCACCTTAAACACTAAACGCAACGCATAGTAAAAATGCCACGCGTTGCGAATCGATCTTAAACAGATTGTTATATGAATATCTCCCATAGCCCAATGTTGTATCTACGGCAAATGAGATACTCTCCAAACTTTCTCATAAAGTAAGAGTTTACGTGTTTATAAAGCAATGCCCTTTTTAAACGTGGGTTATCAATTGAATATATTTGACCGCCATCAGTCGACAACTTCACCTTTATAGATAGGTCTACGATATTAAAAACCATATCGCTAGCTTTACCACTGCTGAACCTGAATATATTTACATCCGGATCAATGTTAAACGTAAAAGAGTCTGAAGTACTCAATACTGTAGGCTGAAAATTTAAATTTTCAACAGGCCAACTTGAGCCATTGCTGTAAGCCCATTCTATTGTCTCAACTCGAACATCTCTCTCATCACGATTAGCTACCACTATTTCGCTCGCAGAAATAGTAGGTGGATCACCAACCGGCAAGTTTGCATCTAAACACACATACATGTGAGGATGTTGGTATCGAAACCTGTCTTCCCTTTCTAAACGCTTCAATGCCAAGTCCTGCATTTTTAGCTCGTTACTTTGTTTCCGGTTTTTGATTGAATTCCACAATGACCATATTGCTAACCCCATGGTAATCATGGGGAGGTATGGTTTCAAAGGTTCAAATAGTTCAATCATTTCTCTTCCATTATCACTGTGGCTGGGTGTTTATTAGGTTTATATAACGCCCAATTAAGGGGTGAACAACGCCTCCACCCAACCTAATGCATTGTGCCATAAACACTATATTTGAAGTAGAAGCAAAAATGCCAAGCGTTGTGAATCCCTCTTAAATTGCTTGTTAGCAGTGTTCTAACGTCTTACCGCTGTTACTGTCACTTCAATAAGTACGTCACCTTCTAACGCAACACCTAGGCACGCTCGTTGAGGCCAGTGTTCTGGATTTTCACCCAACCACTCACACCAAACTTTATCCATTTTAGGTTTATCTGGCATATTGGCGATAAACACTTGCGCAATTACTATTTGAGTTTTGTCAGAGCCCAATTCTTTAAGGTTTTGTTCTATCGTTTCTAGCGTCAGTTTAGTTTGACCAACTATATCCAGAGAAGTGTCTGATGATGTTGCTACCGTCCAAACCAAGTCTTTATATGCTGAGGACTTATTCCGACCTTGATAGACACCCCGCTTCCTTTCGATCATTTTGTTCTCCTTGAACTGCTAACAGCTATTAGACAGAGAAATTCTGCACTTAAACACAGAATCATTCTATCTAGTTTCATATGCAAGGTACTCTAGCACAATTAATTTCATTATTTCAGTGACTTAAAACATAGATAGGTACATCGAATAACAAAATATAGAATATTTCCATATAGTATGAATCTAGCGAAAATCGCTCGCACTGTATATACTCCCAGATCTACTAACCATGTTGAGAGCACAAAAAAGCCTGCCATCTATGCGAACATAAATGGCAGGCTTTATACGTTAATTAGACTCGTGAGTGGCTAGATTATGCAGCTTCAAATGCTAGAGCTTTCTTTTCAACTTGGCGGAAGATCAGCGTTAAAATACCGTTTACTGCTAGGTAGAATGCGCCAGCAATACCGAACACAGTTAGTGTGTCGTAGGTTTGGCCGTTAATACGCTGCGCGTAGCCCATCAAATCCATAATGGTGATGGTACTTGCCAGCGATGTGCCTTTGAAGACTAAAATTACTTCGTTCGAGTAAGCAGGAACGGCGCGGCGTAGTGCGTATGGCAATAGCACTTTAAGGGTCGCGATTTTGTCCATACCTAGTGCACGACATGCTTCCCACTGCCCTGCAGGAATCGCGTTGAATGCACCTCTGAACAGTAGCGTGCTGTATGCCGCAGTGTTCAAAGCCAATGCTAACATTGCACAGAACCAAGGTTGGCTAAGCCATATCCACATGAAGCTTTCACGAATCCAATCGAACTGACCAGGGCCGTAATACACCAAGAAGATCTGAACCAGTAATGGTGTACCGGTGAACAAGGTGATGATGCCGCGTGTTACCCAGTGAATCGCAGGTAATCTTAGGATCAGTGTTACCGTCATCAGCAGCGACAAGATACAACCAACAAGCAGTGACGCGCCTGTGAGTTGAAGACTGGTCGCTAAACCTTCAAGCATTTGAGAGAGGTATTGTTGATTCATGCCATTGCCCCTTTGTTACCCAAACCTTGAATAGAGAACTTACCATCAATCACTTTTACTGCTCTTTGCGTGATCAATGTGATGATTAGGTAGATAGCTGCCGCCGTTGCGTACCAAGTAAATGCTTCGTGCGTTGCTGCTGATGTTAGTTGCGCTTGCTTCAGAAGATCGGTTACGCCAATCAGAGAAACCAATGCGGTATCTTTCAATAGAACCAACCACTGGTTCGTTAAGCCTGGTAATGCGTGTCTTACTGCTTGTGGCAAAACAATTCTGAAGAATGCGTGCGATTGTGGAATACCCAATGCACTCGCCGCTTCTCTCTGCCCTTTACTTACCGCTTTCAAAGCACCACGAATGGTTTGTGAAGCGTAAGAAGCGAAGATAAGTGACAACGCAACAACACCAGATAAGAACGGGCTTACTTCAATAAAATCACCAGTGATCATGAAGAGCACTTGCGTTGAACCAAAGTAGATAAACAAAACTACCAAGATTTCTGGTAGACCACGTACGATTGTCACGAACGCGGTTGTCGGCCATTTGATTGCAATGCGACGAGACATTTCACCGCCAGCAAACATTACCGCTAAAACTAATCCAACCAATAGGCTTACGAATGCAAGCTGAATAGTCATCCAGCTTGCCTCGACGAGCCCTAAAGAGTAACCCGTTAATTCCATAAATTACTTACCGAAGTACTTGTTGAAGATCTTGTCGTACTCGCCGTTTGCTTTAACTGCTGCAAGTGCTGTGTTCAGTTGTGCAACTAGCTCTGGGTTGCTCTTGTTTACTGCGATACCAAAACCATTACCAAAGTACTCTTGGTTTGTTACTTGGTCGCCAACGTACGTTAGGTTGTCTTCTTTCTTAAACCATTCAGCTACTACCGCTGTGTCACCGAATACAGAATCGATACGACCGTTTTTCATGTCGATGAATGCATCTTGGTAGCTTGAGTAAGGAACAGCTGTCACACCTGGCAGTTGCTCCAGAAGGTAACTTTGGTGAGTAGAACCGTTTTGAACACCGATACGCTTGCCTTCTAATGCTGCTTGGTCTGCTACTTTGCCTTCAATAGAGATGAATGCTGCAGAGTTGTCGTAGTAAGCGTCAGAGAAGTTTACCTGTTGAAGACGTGCTTCAGTGATGTCCATTGCAGAGATAGCCGCATCGTAACGTTTGAATTTAAGAGCTGGGATCAGGCTATCGAATGCTTGGTTGTGGAAAGTACACGTTGCTTTCATCTCTTCACAAAGTGCGTTTGCTAGATCAACGTCGAAGCCTTGGATTTGGTTGTTCTCATCCATGTATTCGAATGGTGCATAAGTCGCTTCCATTGCGAATTTGATTTCTTCTTGAGCTGCTGCATTGAAAGAAGCAAGGCCGATAAGTGAAGCTAGTAGAATCTTTTTCATTTTGTTACTCCGAATACATTGTGATAGTGGCCTGTGGCCATTCTTATAATTTGATTGTTTTAATCGATGTTGTGTTTAGGTAAATCTAGTCAGTGACTTAGTGAGTCAAATACTCAGCAAACTCTGGAGTCTGCGGATTAATAAATGCGTCGCTAGTGCCGTGTTCCACGATGTAACCCTTCTCAAGGTAAAGAACGTGGCTCGCAATCTTCTTGGCGAAGTCAACTTCGTGAGTCACTACCACCTGAGTAATCCCGGTGCCGCTTAGCTCTTTGATGATGCTAACAACTTGGTTGGTGATCTCTGGGTCAAGAGCCGCTGTTGGTTCGTCAAATAGCAATACATCTGGCTTCATCATAAGAGCACGAGCAATGGCGACACGTTGTTGCTGGCCACCTGATAGTTGTAACGGCCAAGCGTCTGCTTTGTCTGCAAGCTGTAACGTTTTCAAAACCGTTTGCGCTTGTTTGATCGCTTCTTGCTTATCTAGGCCTGCAACCTTAGTTGGTGCTTCAATCAAGTTTTCCATTACCGTCATGTGTGGCCACAAGTTGTATTGTTGGAAAACCATGCCGACTTTACGACGAAGTTTCAGCCCCTGCTTCTCTTGGATCTGGCTAGAAAAATCGAATTGCTCATTCGCAATGTCTAGCTCACCGTTATCCGCAATTTCTAGCAGGTTCAAAACACGCAGTAGTGAACTCTTACCGGCGCCGCTTGGGCCAAGCAGGACCAAGGTTTCACCACTCTCACAGTTAAAACTGATGTCGTGAAGAACTTGGATATCGCCGTATGATTTATTGATGCTCTTTACTTGAATACTCATGCCAAAATACTGCATTAATTGTCATTTGTTGGTTATTCTATTTAAACTGAACTTTTATGCAAGAAAAATGTATAAAAAATTAATTTGTTGAATTTTTGTAACAAATATTGCACAAAAAACAGCCTCATTAACTGCTCCTACCTCTTTTTCATCCAAGCTATTGAAAACTCGGATATGACACCAAAAAGCAAACGTTTATATAAATCCAAACCCACTTAATCAGCGAAGGTAGTAGACTCTTAATTGAACCTATAAACCTGAATAAAAATCAGGGGTAACCACCCTATTATTACTCTGACAGGAGCGAATAAGTGTGCTTAATTTTTCTTTTGTTTAGCTTTCCACGTACGCATCGAATGCACACGAGTTATTGAAAATTGAGTTTCCTAGGAAGCGTGACGCTCCAATAAATGCTTTAATGGCATCTATTCTCAATAACTAGCACTTGCCAGCGAACAAGACGTATTACAAGTAACCAGTCATCTATTCTTAAAGCGACAAACACTAAGGCAATCATATGCAAAACGATGTCTCTTCTACGCTTGAGGCTACTCAGCGACAGACTCAACAGAATCCAGAATCAAAACCAGAGAAGAAAAGCCTCAGCATTTTGCTTGAGCTGATTAAATTTATTCAACCTTACAAAGGCCGCGTGATTGCAGCTCTGATCGCTTTGATCTTCACAGCGAGCTTAACCCTTTCAGTGGGACACGGTATTCGCCTTCTTATTGACCAAGGTTTTAGCCAACAATCGTTATCAGACTTAGGTAGCGCAATCCAATTCATCATGGTTGTGGTGGTATTGATCTCTATTGGTACCTTCTTCCGCTTCTATTTGGTGTCTTCTGTAGGCGAACGCGTGAGTGCAGATATCCGCCTATCCGTCTTCAATCACGTGGTAACACTCCATCCGAGCTACTTTGAAACCAATGGCAGTGGCGACATCATGTCGCGCATTACAACAGACACCACCCTGCTTCAGAGTATCATCGGCTCTTCGTTCTCGATGGCGATGCGCAGCGCGCTAATGTGCCTTGGTGCAATCATCATGTTGTTTGCCACCAACATTAAACTCACGCTTATCGTGCTGGCATCGGTGCCGTTTATCTTGATTCCAATTTTGGTTTACGGGCGTCGTGTAAGAGCGCTATCACGTAAAAGCCAAGATTCGATGTCAGACGTCGGCTCTTATGCGGGCGAAGCGATTGAGCACATCAAAACCGTGCAGAGCTACAGCCGAGAAGCTCAAGAGAAAGCATCATTCGCGCTTGAAGTAGAAAAGGCTTATGAAATTGGTCGTCAACGCGTAAAACAGCGCGCGATTCTTATCTCTGGCGTGATTGTTATCGTGTTCAGTGCGATTGCAGGCATGCTTTGGGTGGGTGGTACTGATGTTATCAACGGCACAATGTCCGCCGGCGATCTGGCTGCATTTGTCTTTTACGCGATTATGGTCGCTTCATCCCTAGGGACAATTTCTGAAGTGATGGGCGAATTGCAACGCGCAGCAGGTGCTACTGAGCGTTTAATTGAGATTCTGCAAGTGGAAAGCCACATCGTTGCCCCAGTCGAGAATCCAACATCGCTCGATAACTTAACGCCAGAAGTCGCTTTTGATAATGTGACCTTCTGTTACCCGTCTAGACCTGATCAACCAGCAACAAGCAACCTGTCGTTAACCGCGCACGAAGGTAAAGTATTGGCGTTAGTTGGCCCATCTGGTGCAGGTAAAACCACCCTATTTGAATTACTGCAACGTTTCTACGACCCTCAAATGGGTAAAGTGACGCTTGGTGGTGTGGAACTGAATCAGTTTGACCCGAATGAACTAAGAAAACAGATGGCGCTTGTTCCTCAACAGCCTGCTCTATTCAGTAACGATGTGTTCCATAACATTCGCTACGGCAACCCAGAAGCGACCGATGAACAAGTGATTGAAGCCGCGAAAAAAGCACACGCACATGAGTTTATTCAGAACCTACCCGATGGGTATCATAGCTTCCTCGGTGAGCGCGGTGTAAGGCTTTCCGGTGGTCAACGTCAGCGCATTGCGATTGCACGTGCCATCTTGAAAGATCCTAATATTCTGTTGTTAGATGAAGCGACAAGTGCTCTAGACAGTGAAAGTGAGCATCATGTTCAGCAAGCATTGGAAGAATTAATGCGCGGCAGAACAACGATCATCATCGCCCACCGTTTATCGACAATCAAACACGCAAACCAAATTGCAGTACTCGATCAAGGACAGCTTGTAGACATCGGCAACCACCAGTCGCTCATCAACAGCTGTGAACTTTACCAACGCCTGGTTGAACTCCAATTCAAACACCTGAGTGACGAACCTGCTAATAACTAACAGCCAAGTCTCTGACAACGTGTGATTTCTAGCTTCAAAAACTTAAATCACACGTGTTGCAGTTTTGTTAAATTAGCGGTAGGGTTTTTATTCCAATGAAGGATAAATAACAATAAGAGAGTTCGCATGGAAGCATTATTATCTGACTACCCGGTAGTAACAGAAATCCCAGTCGCTTGGGGAGAAATGGACGCACTCAATCACGTCAACAACGCTGTGTATTTTCGCTACTTTGAAACCGCTCGCTTAGATTTCTTTAAGCACGTAGAGCTAATGGAAGAGATGGCAATTACCAAAGTTGGCCCTGTTCTTGGCGACACTTATTGTAAATATTTCCGACCTGTCACCTACCCTGATACTTTGATGGTGGGTTCACGAGTCACCGATATTCAAGACGATCGGTTTACCATGGAATACGCGATCGTCAGTAAAGCGCAACAAAAGCTGACTACTGTTGGTACAGCGACTATCGTGATGTTCGACTTTGCATCGAACCAAAAAGCGCTGCTGTCACTGCGCCTAACCAGTGAAATTGAACGCATGAACACGCTTAAAAGCCCATGCTTCAAACAAGAAGCAGTAACGGAATAAACGATTCGTTAATTCAGACCGAATTAGAAACCTCAGATATAAAAAAAGCCACTCGTTTGAGTGGCTTTTTGTTTCTTGGTTCACTGTGCTGATAAGCAGTTAAGCCTTATAAACCTTGAACGTACTGAGCGTTAGTACGAATCTCGACAAGTTGCTCTAGGTGTTGCTGTGAGCCTTCAACGCCGTTGATTAAACCTTCGAAGTGCTTAATCAGCTCTACCTTGTCTTGAACTTCTTTTGAACCCGCGCCGATGTTGGTTAGGTCAATGAAGAATTCGTCAAACAGGCCAGAGAAATCCGTTACAGCGTCATGGTTTAGGAACTGCTCGTGGTTGTAAATGCTTGGGTAGCCACCCTTCTGCTTATCAACAGCGAACGAGATACCTTTCACGTTAGTAATCGTGGTAGCTTTCTCACACTTCAACATACAACCCGCTTCGATGCTTGGTTTGTTACAGCCTACTGTTCTTTGGAAGAAACATTGGCGGCTAGTCATCATCAAGATTGGGTGGTAAATGCTGTAGAACAGTTTGAAGTTCTCTGGGCGGCGAATATGACGAATCTGACCTTTGTTGATCTCGTTCGAAATGAACGCGCCCGCACAGTTTAGCTCTTCTTTAAGCGTCACTAGTGCGTGAGAGTTTGTCGTGTTCATGAATGGACCTGCAACCCACTCGATACCCATTTCGTAAGCCTTGTATGCGATACCCGTGTTATTAGTCACGATGCGAGCAGGCTTAACGACTTCCAGGATACGAACGGCTTCGTCGTAGTCCTTACCGATCAATACTGCAGGGAACCAAGGAATCAAACGTGGGTTTGCCGCTAAGATATCGATGTACTTGTTACAACGCTTTTTAAAACTTTCTGGTAGCTTGAAGTAAACGTCCGCATCCGTCACATCACATAGGTGCAGGTCTGCAACATCAGCGATAAGCATTGACATAGTCGGCTTTTCGTTCACTTTAGGATGCTGTGGCAGTGCTGGCACTTCAACGTGCTTAATCACTTCAACAGAGCCATTTAGAATGAAGTCGATCTCGTCTTTAAGGTCAGACACTTCTTTCAACGGAATCACTAGCCCAGAGTCCACTTCGCTGAAATCTTGGCTTTCTAGTGTGTGAACCGCACTCTTCACGTTTTTGAATCGCTTCTCAAGTAGCTCCTGAGTGATCGCTTTCTCTTCTGTTGCTGTAAGCAGCGATTTAGATTGCAGGGTGAAGTTCTCTTTTTCTGTCTTCACTGTCACCGTAAATGGCTGACCTGCTTTTGCGCTGAAAGACATAGCAACCGGCGTTTTACGGATATCAAGGAACTTAATCTTGTCACGCATTTCGTCACCAAGTACATCTTTCGCTTCATGCAGCTGTACTGTCGCTTCTTGAATCTGAACCACTGAGATTTCGTTGTTCTTCTCTTTCGCCTGCTCAACCGCATAGTTAATGCTGTTATCACGAGGGTTATCGATGAACATGTCTTTCGTTAAGTTGCCCTTAAGGAAAGAGTTCGTGAATTCACGGTTGAATACTTTGTGTAGGTTAGCATCGTCTTCAAGCAACAAACCCTCTTGTACAAAGCTATCGATCTGCTTACGCCACGTATCTACCACGGTGTAAACGTAGTGTGCGCCTTTAATACGACCTTCGACTTTAAGCGAGTCTACCTTTGCGTCTACCAGTTCTGGCAAATCGTAATAGGCAGAGTTGTCTTTTAGGTTCAGTGGAAAGCGGTTACCCGCATTGGTGATTTCATATTCATCACGACATGCTTGGCTACAACGACCGCGGTTACCTGAGTTCCCCACACTTACTGAGCTTGAGTAACATTGACCCGAAAACGCGATACACAGTGCGCCATGTACGAACACTTCTGTTAGTACATCATGGTCGTGTGCGACTTCAGTCAGCATTTTAATTTCAGGTAGGTTCAACTCACGAGATAAGTTAACGCGCGATGCACCAACCTTAGACAGGAACTTAATCTGACCTTCGTTGTGTGTGGTTAGCTGAGTTGAAGCGTGAACATCTAATGATGGGAAGTGCTTCTTCACTAGGTTAAACAAGCCCAAGTCTTGGACAATGATGCCGTCTACCTTGGTGTTCACCAGCTGGTTTAATAGCTTAGTAATGCTCTTCGTTTCGTGCTCCAGCAACACTACATTAAGCGTTAGAAAGATCTCACAACCGTATTCATGAGCAAGGCGGATTACCCCGTTCAACTCATCTAACGACAGGTTAGAAGCTCTGTTACGAGCGTTGAAGGTATCTAAACCGCAATAAACTGCATTTGCTCCGGCTACGATGGCTGCTTTAATCGCTTCTACATCGCCACCAGGGGCTAATAACTCAATTTTTCTGCTCATTTTTGAAGTCGCTCACTTACTTATAATTTTTAAGCCGCGTATTCTACCCACATCACGATCTGTTTACCACTGTACAACACTTTTCAAACTCAATGACCTCAACAATGCCTAATCCTTCAGCTTTACCTGTCCTGTACTCTCTCCGCCGCTGTCCTTACGCCATGCGCGGGAGAATGGGCATCGCTTTATCCAAACAACAAGTACTACTGAGAGAAATCGTCACCAAAGACAAGCCTAGTGAACTACTGGCCAGTTCGCCAAAAGGTACGGTTCCAGTATTAGTGTTATCCGATGGCAAAGTTATTGAGCAGAGCTTAGATGTGATGATGTGGGCGCTTCAGCAGAACGATCCTCAAGATCTTCTGCGTTCGAGTAACCCTTCACTCAGTGAACAAATCCACCAACTCATTCAACAAAACGACAATGAGTTTATTGGTCACTTAGAGAAATATCGCGCTTCTGTTCGCTATCGCAATGACGACATCGAGCAGCGTAGAAACTTATGTGAAACCTTTATTAGCGAGCTTGAGGCTAAGCTCGCCAACCATGACTATTTGTTTGGAGATTCCCCTAGCCTAGCCGACTTTGCTGTGATGCCATTCGTCAGTCAGTTTGTAAGAGTAGAAAAGAAATGGTTTGTGCAGTCTGAATACCAGAACGTTGGGCGTTGGTTACGGTCGCACCTTGAAAGTAAACTCTATACCCAAGTAATGAAACAGTACCCATTATGGAATGACACCAAGCAAGATTGTCTTTTTGGATAACAAAAAAACCGCTCATAACGAGCGGCTCTTTTACTTCATAAACTTTTACACGATGCGTCTGCACTCAAAGATTATTGAATCGCAATTGAAATCTCGACTTCAGTTTCGCCTTTGTACAGCTCAAAGTCGGTTGTGTACGCTCGAGTATGTGGACAATCTGTGGCGTTAAAATACGCCCATACTTCTCCCCACAGATCGATCACCGCTTGTGGCAACTCGCCTTGTGCAGAGAACGTTAGGTACTTACCCGCCTCGATATTGGTTTCAACTAGATCATCCATAGCGTTATCAGTAAGCGCATTGGTACAAGCAATCACATCAAAGTCACCCGTAAAATCTGACTCGTAGTTGGTGTATACGCCGTAAACCTTGGAGTCCGGAGTCAACTTTGGAAAAGCTTGTTCGAAAAAGCCTTGCCATAATTGCCCTATTTTTGCCTTAGCTGGGTCAACTTCATCGGTATTGTTGGTTCTTACCGAAAAACCATATGCCTTTACCGCTCCTAATATTTGTTCTTTCACTCTTCTATTTCCTAAGCCATTTTATTGCGTCAACTGTTAAGCCAACTCGATTCTAGTCTTGGATTTCTTTGTGTCCGCACTTTTGACAAACAACATGGCGAGAAAACTCATCCATAGAGGCGATAAAAGGCCCAAGAAGCCATCCTTTAATTACGCCTGCGATAAATTCATGCCGCTTTTGGTTTGGCTTGCCTGCAAATGCACTCTCCTTTCTAACCAAAACAACAACGTGTTGCGTACGATCACGACAAGATGTGCAGTAGCTTTGCTCTATTGAATTACTCATATGTCACCCTATGACGTTTTGAAAGATTTTTGCTTAAAATGAGGGTTGTCGACACACACTTCTAATTCAGTAATTCCCGTCAATACAACAAGTTGTTCTTGACCAGAGACACTTAGCTTAATGCATTCTTCTTTGTCTTGGTTACGCTGGGTATCTAATGCAACACCCTCGACCTGTTCGCCAGAACGTAAAGTGAGCTTAATTGGGTATCTGTGCATACACACAATTTCAATATAATCGTAATCACTGCAACTAATCATAATGCCTCCCATTCATCCATCACGCTAATGCGACATGCCATTCTATGCAAACTGTTTATAATCAATCATTTACTCACGTCACATTGAAACAGCATATACACAAGATGCTCATGGGTTTAATCATAGTCCCACTTTGGTTATTCACGTTTCTTCTACCCACACCCACTTATTCTTACGTTGTTAAATAACCATGAGAACAAGACAATGAAAACCACCAAACACATAGCCCTTTTCATTTTTTGTTTAATGGCGTCAATCATGTCATTCACCGCGAGTGCCGCGACAGCGAATGATGCGAGCCACTTCGCCAACGGCAAGACCAAATATCGACAGCTTTGCCAAGCGTGTCATGGTGACAAAGGTTTCGGTGATGGACCAACAGCCGCATCTCTGCCAAGCAAACCCGCCAATATTCCCAATAAGCTTGGCGAATTCTTTACGACAAAGAACTCCTTGGTTGATGACATTTTAGAAGGTGACATTGAAGAGGGAATGCCATCGTGGCAAGGAGTGATTACAAGACAAGATGCCATTGATATTCTTGATTATGTCGAAATGATCCAACGATAATTGCTAATCGATTCAACTTTTAAACGCTGAACTTACTTAATAACGTTCGTTTTATTGCGCTATCTATTCGTTTGATTACACTGAAGTTATTGGACAGTGAATAATACGGAACGTTATGAACTTAACACCCCTAGCCACAAGTGCTCTCGTGCTCGTATCTACAACAGCAGGTGCGGTGAGTTTTATCGACCAAATCGATGGTCACTTGGACATGGGTGAATACCTAGCTGAAAATGCCTATGGCTTTTTACCCGTCCCGATTTTGATCACAGAGCCAGCGGTTGGCTACGGTGGTGGTTTCACCGGTATCTTCCTTCATGAATCAGAAGAACAGAAAAACACACGTAAAGAGCTAGCAGAAAAATCGATTGATGGAGGCGCACAACTCTTAACACCAGCAATCACCGCAGTCGGTGGCTTTGCGACAGAAAACGGCACTTGGATGGCATTTATTGGTCACAAGCGAAGCTGGAAAGAGGATTCGATACGCTACCTTGGTGGTTTGGGTTATGGCGATATCAACATGACTTTCTACCGACAAAGTTCTCCCAATGCCCTTTCACCACTCGCTCCAAATGAAGGTATCGAGCTTGGCTTAAAAGGCATGGGAGGGATACAAAAGCTTCAATTTAGAATCCAAGACTCACCATGGTTAGTTGGCCTATCTCAACAGTTTTTTGCACCTAAATTGTCACTCAATAACCACCCCAAAGCACAAGAGATCCTAAACAATATTGGTAATACCTCACCAACTTCATCAGGTTTGGGCTTAATCGCTGAGTATGACAGTAAAAATAGCTTTCTAAATCCTACTCAAGGCTATAACTATGTCGCTGAGTATCTATGGTTTGGTGATGGACTTGGCAGTGATTACAACTACCAAACGTTCAATCTAGAGGGACTGAATTATTGGGAACTCAACAAAGAATGGAATCTCGCTTTGCGCGGACAATACAAATCCTTGTCGACTGATGAACGCTTTCTATCGCCTCAATACTATCCAGACATTCAGTTGAGGGGTATTGCAAGAAACCGTTATCAAGGAGAGCATACCTTTGCGGCAGAGGTGCAAGTAAGCAAACAATGGACGCCACGTTGGTCTACCGGTGTGTTTACTGGGATTGGTTATGCTGGCGACAGTGACAGCGATATGTTCGACCAAAGCTCACAGTCAGCGTATGGCGTTGGATTTCGTTATCTTATCGCAAGGCGTTATGGCCTGATTTCAGGGATTGATATTGCGTTCAGCGAAGAAGATACCGCACTCTACTTTCAAGTCGGAGCCGGTATCTAGCTAAATAACGATTCGATGTACCAAGCAGAAGATACTAGGCGAAGGTCTTCCAATACTGGTACAAGCCATCGATATCAGAAGAGCACATCAAGGACATCGCACCTTTGATCTGCTCTTCATTCCATTCCCACCACTTCATTTCTAGCAACTGCGCAATTTCAGTTTCACTAAAACGATAGCGGATATGACGAGCTGGGTTAGAACCAACAATTGAGTACGGCTCAACATCTTTGGTTACAACTGCGCGGCTAGCGATAATGGCCCCATCGCCAACCTTTACGCCACTCATGATCATCGCCTCTGTGCCTATCCAGACATCATTGCCAATCACAGTGTCGCCTGAGCGTTCAAAGCCGTCGATTGCCCCTTCAAATTTTTCATCTTCTTGGTAGAAAAATGGGAATGTACTCACCCACTGGTTTTGGTGACCTTGATTGCCTGCCATCATAAACACGGCACCAGAACCAATCGAGCAGTAGCTACCGATGATCAACTTGTCGATATCGTTTCTGTCAGGGAGCAGGTAGCGCGCACAATCATCAAAACTATGGTTGTGATAGTAGCCGGAATAGTAACTGTGCTCGCCCACGATGATATTTGGGTTGGTTACTTGTTCTTTAAGTGATTTACCCACGAATGGGCTTTCAAAATAGTTATTCATATTTGTACTCTTAGTTTCGTTCTTTTAGTTGGGTACTCTTTATTGCGCTATGATTCTAACTAATTTCTATTTTTGCGTAAAAGCCTTACTTTTCCTAACGCCCACCGGCAATATCAATAAATGACCCTGTCACATAAGAAGCTTCATCTGACAATAACCAAGCGATAGAGTTCGCGACCTCTTCTGGCGTGCCACCTCTTTGCAACGGAAGTTGTGAAGCCAACCTATCCACTCTTCCTGGCTCACCACCATCGGCGTGCATTTCAGTATAGATACAACCCGGCCTTACGCCATTGACACGGATGTTTCTTGACGCCAGTTCAAGGGACAAACCTTTAGTAAGGGAGTCCATTGCACCTTTCGAAGCTGCATAATCTACGTATTCGAATGGCGCTCCGGTACGTGAAGCCGCAGAGGATACATTCACAATCGAGCCAGCACCATCCGCTTGCTTGATAAAGGCTTTACTGCAGAGGAAACAGCTCGACACATTTGACTTCATTACCTTTTCAAAGCGATCAAGCTCAATATCTTCTAATGCAGATTGAGTGAATAAGATGCCCGCATTGTTCACCAAGTGAGTCACAGGCCCGAGTTTATTGCGTGCAATTTCAAACAAGGATTTAACGTCTGATTCAACCGATACATCAGCACGCACACTGATAGCAGTGCCGCCTTGTTCTCTAATTTCGTTAACTAGCGCTTCAGCTCTTGATTCATTTTGGATGAAATTGACACAAACCGCATAGCCTTGTTTTGCTAATAACTTAGACGTTGCAGCACCTATACCTCGGCTTCCTCCAGTAACGATTACGACCTTGTTCATGAACTCTCCTAACTTGCTGACTTTCAATTTATCTGATTGTTTTTATTCACGTACGCTACTGTGCGCTCGTGTTGTGGCATTTGAGGTTATTGATTGAGTGATTCAGGGCTGACTAACTGAACCCATTGCGAACGCCACTCTTGTGGGGCAAAGCCATCCGGCCAAAACTCAGTTTGCTTTTTGATCAAGCCATCAACCACGGTATGGAAGGTAATCACACGGTCATTAAGAACACTGTCAGTCACCGACACATCAGTAACGACTGTATCGCCCTCACACACAATCGAGTTAAGTGTGAACTTCCAAAGTCCATTTGCTGGATATTCAGAGTTGATTGCTGTGAAGTTATCACGCCCTACCGTCAATTCAGACGACTGAGGCCAATAACCTTGGAAATCCTCCGCCAACCATTCGCTCGCTTTTGCAAAATCGTTAGTACGCATGGCTTCCCAAAAACCTAATACCACTTCTTTCGGTGTCATTGTTCTTCCTTAAATTTATCGAATTACTTGGTACTTGTTGATTACGCATATTTGCCAATGATCGCCAAAAGATCATCAACATTACTAGCGATGTAATCGGGTTTAGTCTGCCACTTTTCTGGTTCAGAACGGCTGTAACCCGCGGCAACAGCAACCACCTTAGCTCTCCCACCAAGTGCAGCCTCGATATTGCGTGCAAAATGAGTATCCGCTTCATGGTCACCGATATACATTAAACAAAGCTCGTCGCTTTGACCTTCACCAAAAATATTTTCAACGCACTTAATACCACCAAATGGATGTGGCTTTTGGTTGCCATTTGATACGTCATCATAACCAACAACCGCTTTAAACAACTCACCAATACCATAGCTATCGAGTACACCGCGAATATTCAATTGAGAATTTTGAGAACAGATGCCATGAGGAAGATTTGCAAACCGGTTTATCACCGCTTCCATACCCTCAAACAACTCGACTGGCGTTTGGTTCTTCTCTTGATGTTCTGCCCACATCCCACCAGCAACCAACATTTCATCATGAGACATTCCGTAGTAGTCGACATATAAAGCTTGCCAGTTTTTAGCGCCGTGATTTGCTTCGTGATAAAGCACCTCGCTCGTTAAGTACTTTGGCAAGTTTTCTCCAGAGAGGTGCGGTGCAACCACAGAGATAATGTCCTTCGTTATGGCGATATTCTTTGGCACCGAATTGACTAAGGTTCCATCATAGTCCCACAAGATAGCATCTAGCTTCATTGTTTATCTCTTTGTTTAGATTAGATATTTGAATTTACCACTCCTATGGCTGCAGAGTGAAATATAAATATCTCTAACTTCAAACCTAATCCACACAAAAGCAAAAATTTAACGGATCACATTAGGTATTTCTGTGTAAGGACAAGCCTATAAGCCTTTGATTAGATCATTGCTTTATCAATTGGAATATATGCGTATAATCCCCCGCTCCATGCGCCATCAACATGAATATGAGCGCAATTACACTATTTCTGAATGAGTACCCCATGTCGAAACTATTTTTCAAAGGCCGTATCGAAACAAGACAAAACCACGTTCTTGCAGGCTATAACGTAAACCGCGATGTAAAAGCGGGTACTGAAGAATCTCCAATCTCTGCAATGGTTCAAACTGAAGCTCGTAAAGCAGAAGTTGAAGCACTGGCTGCTGAGCACGCTATCTTCGTTAACGTAACAGTAGACGCAGAGAAAGAAGAGAACACGATTGAGCTTGATACTGTACTAAACAAGCCAAAAACAATGACGTTCGAAAAAACGCCTAACCGTAACGATCCATGTTCTTGTGGTAGCGGTAAGAAATATAAGAAGTGCTGCGCTTAATACTTCTGAATTGAATTACCAATAGCAAAACGAAATACAACGGGAAGATCGCTGAGATCTTCCCGTTTTTATTTACCCAAACCCTTCATCAATCTAGATGGTCCGGCGTCTCTAGGTAGGTACCGCATCGAGTACATTTGTAGTCTCCCGTTGCACCATTGGAAATAAACCCGGACAAGATTTGCATCAGCAAGCCTGGTTTCTTCTCATCTTGTGGCGCTTTTTGCGCTTGGCTACTGAACAAGGTGTATTTGTGCAATGTTAGCGCTTTGCAATTACAACAAAATGCTCGCGTTTGTTCACTTCCATACATCGTATCTACAATCCTATTGATAACAGAGACTTAAGAGATACGAATATGACATAGCTTCAGTTAATCTCAAGATATTTTATAGAATCAAAGATGCATATAACAAATATGGCGACCATGAAAAATCGCTCAGCCAGTTACTTGTTTACGCACAAAGCTGTTTAACTCGATCACATTTCTGATGAGGTGAACCTTTTGCTCTTTCGCACGTAGCTCTAAGCGCGACCTAATCAAGATTTCGTTTTAGCAACCGTCGCCTCAGATAACTTACTAAGCACACCTGAAATCTTCTTAATCACCTCGTCACAGCCATTTATCGCGTGACGCTCTACCAAGTAATTAGGATCGTTGTAAGACAACCATACTTTCTTATTAGAATCCTCCGTGACTAACACCTTCTGCGGTAAATCTATCGCGACTTCTTGAGCGCATTGCATTAACGATGTCCCTACTTTCGGGTTACCAAAGATGATGACTTCAGTTGGTCTCAATTCAAGATCGACCGTACTCGCGTTTTTCTGATGGTCGATTCTCGCAAACAAGGTTAAACCTTTGCTTTTGGCTATTTCTTCAAAACGGTCTGCCGTCTCTTTCACTGAGTAATTACTTTGGTACTTTATCAAACCGTCGGAAGCGGCAACTGAAAAGGATGCAGAAAGTAGAATGGCGCATAGTGGTAGTAATTTTTTCATCGTCACCTCTGAGATTTAACCTAATCAAACTTACATTCATAGCGCCATCTAACGTCGTGGCGTAACCTAACTCAGTATAGACAGGTTTATAAACTCAGTTTGCCGAGAGGATCACCTTTCCAATGCATCCTATTATCAGTGTTAATACATGTACCCTAACCAATCGACTTTCCCTGATGGCCAACTGACACCGCTGATCGATTTGACATACAGCTCGTCAACTTCCTCGACAGCGATGCCATAACTTAGATGCTCATTGAGCCTTAGCCAAGAATGGTCGGCAACGACTCGGTTGTAACCGTGCGATGAATAAAAACTGTGTAACTCGGAGATTAAGATAATGAAATCAACATCCCTCTCCTTTGCATAAGCATCAAGTTCAGAAAGCATTGTTGAACCAAGACCTTTACCTCGAACGTCCTCGGCGATACAAAAATCAATAACACCTAGAACTTTAAAAGCATGACCGCCAACGTTGATCATTCGATAATCAAGGCCAAGATAACCAACCAACTGTCCTTCATGGTGTTGCAGAGCGCGCATATGAGGGAGTTGTTTGTAGTATGAGCGTTGAACCTGATGCTCTGGGAATGCACTATTCCTGAGTGTCGTAATCGCTTGATGCTGCTCTTTACTTACTTCAATTTCAGATATGACTTCCATGCACTTCCTTGCTCCAAATGGATTCTCGAAACACTATGAGACTAGAAGTTAGTAACCCAAGGTCCCTGCAGCTCAAAGGTCTGATTATCAAAGTCGATACTCCCTTGAACGCCAAGTGGCGTGACTAACATTGGATGAGTGTGGCAGCTATCAAATCCATACAATATCGGCACGTTTTTACCGTTTAACACTTCAAGAAGCACATCGAGTGGTGTTCGTCCGGTCCCTTTATTGTCGAATAACTCATGCTTACCTAAGATGATAGCGCCCACCTTATCAAACACCCCGCAAGCCAACAGGTGCGCAAAAGAGCGCTCTACGGTCTCAATACCCTTCAACGAGTCCTCGATAAGGAGAATATCGTCATCGAGAATTTCGGGCATATATTGGCTACCCCAAATCCCAGCCATCGTACTCAAGTTACCACCAATCACTCGGCCACTGACTTTTCCTTTGCCGATAAACTTCCATTCATTGTTGTAGACTGGCTTCGCGGAGTTCTGAGTTTCCCAGTCGTGTTTAATATCCGTCCATACCTGGGGAATGGTGTATTGATGTTGACTTGTACTCTCGCACAACAACTCACTGAATGATTGGAACGTTTGATCAACCAGCGGCGGAAACTCACCAAATGAGGCAACAAGTGCCGGGCCATAAAATGTGACTAAGCCAGTTTGAGCATGAATCGCCAATAGCAATGCGGTTACGTCGGAGTAACCTATGATGATCTTTGGATCGTTTTTGAGTGCCTCATAGTCAATATACGGTAATAACGAGTTGCTATTATTGCCACCGATTGTAGACATAATGCAGCGCACTTCAGGATCTCGAATGAGTTGGTTTAGCTCTTCGGCTCTTGCTTGAATAGAGCCAGAACGGTAGCCATCAGACTTCCCCGTCAATGAGCCTTCAACCAAGATGAAACCTTTTGATTCCAAGTAGTTTTTAGCGCGAGCAAACCGATTGGGAGCGAACACTGTCGCAGGGGAAGACGGTGAGAAAAAACCAATTTTGTCACCGATGTTTAAAGCCTTTGGGTAAATCACTTCCTTTGTCCTCCATAACAAAAAGGAAACTGCAGAATGAGCCTTTTTAGCTGAAGTTTTAGAGGCTAAAAATTAGGTATCGAATGAAACCAAATCCAATAATATCAATGCCATGACTTGGTGCCGCACTTCTCACACTGATATTGATATTCTTGGTCTATGAAAAAGCCAGGCGTGTCTTTGTCGTCTTTAAAGAGCAGGTTTACGATATACTCCACCAACATCCCTATTTTCCACTGCCTTGCTTCTGATTCCGCTTGCTCCTTTTGCTCCTCAACAGAGCTGCTCATAGCAAGGTGTGGAGTCATTGAGTTACAGTTTTCACAGTAGTATGGGTGTTTAATGTACTTACTATCAATCATTTATATAAGCCAATACACATTTATAAAGTTGATTGCATAGTAACAATCTAACGTTGAATTATCTAACTTATTATATTGATCGACGTCTCATGGCATGTAGTTACGCAGCAAGAGGCGACGAGAGTGCCATGGCTAACGTGTCAACTTGCTAATGAAGATTAATTATAAATCGAGCTTCTTAACTGTGACGGAGTATGTCCACATATCAGTATCGCCATCACCAAAGCTCATACTCGCTTCACCACCCTCATGCTTGAGCACGAAGTCTGGCATCTCACTGTAGCTTGATCCACTTTCATAAGTGCATGACATCGTCGCCGATAGAAGAATCGTGTTGTCGTCATCTTCAGAGAGCGTTCCAGTATACGAACACTCATCAACGCTCGTGGTAAGCGTCTGGCCAAGGTAATCAAACTTAACAGATGGAAAGTCGTGCTTTAGGGATTGCTCTTCCACTGCAACGGTCATTTCATAACTACTGCTTGGTAATTCACTGTCAGCGAATACACTGCTTGATAGACCAAGCAGCGATAACGCCAAGATTCTATTTTTCATTAATTTATGTGTTCCTTTTAAACTTGAGGCTCTTTGCATAACGTCATGGTAGAGCCACAAGTTTTTATTACATACGCTTGGGTGGAAACTTCTTTGTCATGCCTTGGCTAGCAGGAGATACAAGCTTATAACCGAGTTTCTCATAAAACACCGGTTCATCAGCAATCATGGAAACATACGATCCTTCCAATGCCACAGACGATAGGTAATTGTCGATGTATTCCATCACTTTTCTACCTAAACCCTGCCCTTGATAGGTTGGATCGACTGCGACATCAACCACTTCAAAATTACACGCGCCATCGCCAACAACACGCCCCATCGCAATGAGTTGGTCACCATCTCGAATAGAAATGCCGTATAAACTATTTGGTAAAGCGATTGTGGCTGCCTTCAGTGACTTCGGTGATAATTTTGCTTTCACTCGCATCTCACAAAACTCGGCTGGATTTGGGACTTTTTCTTCGTAATTGAACGCCATTCTTACTACTCCTTTTAATGAGCTGTGAGAATACACACGGCAACTGTATAAATAAACAGTACCTCGATATTTTGATGAGAATGTCACAATCTAAAGGGCATATCAGCGCCTAAAAGGTGGGGATGATGTCATCCCTTTTCCATCACCCTTGGCAAGCTGGATGTAAATTTACTTCAATAACCCTTGATCGGCGGCCGCTTCAAGTTGAACTTCTAGTTCACTCCACAGTGCCTTGCTGCCTTTAGAAATGCGTTCACCGTTAAATGTCAGTACCTTATCTTTAGATATATTGTGCTTCTTCCAGCTATGGCCGCCGCCATGGATGTTATGAAGTAAAGGTGGCACTCTATCAATCGCTTTACCGAATCGCGCTTCCGGTGACTCACCCGCTTCAAACTCTAGCCATAACTCCAAATATTCGGATCTTAGATGGCTCGGCAATGACTCAAGCAAACGCTCGACACAGTTTCTCTCTTTAAGTTTGTTTTCTTCCGTTTCACTGGCGTAGATGATCGTGTCACCCGCATCGATTTCACCGAGATCGTGTATCAGCAGCATCTTCATCACTCGGGTTATATCGATCTCTTCATTCGCGTAGTCTTTCAACATCAGAGCACTCAAACAGACATGCCAGCTATGCTCAGCGGAGTTTTCATAGCGATCCAGACCAACTGGCTTCGTTTGTCTATGAACATCCTTCAACTTTTCCACTTCAGCCATGAATTGCAAAATGCCTTTGATTTCTTCCACGATACGCTTCCTTAACTTGAATTGATGTTTTAAGTGATGCACAGGGTTACGGTGAAAGTCTTTACCCCCACTGAACTGACATCTTGTAGAAAGAGACTCCCGATTTTTGGAATTCAACGCCTTCAACCTGCATCTCAAACCTTTGATAGAAACCCAAAGCGGTTGTGCGAGCATCACACCAAAAATAACTCACTTTATCCGCTTGTAGATCTTTGATGATGTGCGCGATCACCTTAGAGCCAACACCCTGCCCTTGGTATTCTGGCAATGTAGCGAACTTACGTAGCCTGGCTTGCTTCCCTTGAACGTAAACAGACGCAACACAAACTAATTGGTTATCAATATAAGCACCATAATGCGAGGCATGCTCATCGCCTTCTACCGCACAAAACGACATTGGTTTGTTTGGCCAGAGTACTTGGTGACGAATGGGGAGCACGTTATCCGCTGAAATTTTGGTTATGTCCATGTTGCTCCGGTGCTATTTGGTGTTGGCTTGTAAGATTCAGGTTTATCGATTTGCCATTGGGTGGTCTGGGTTTAATTGCAGAAGATCCCATAGGTTTCCATAAAGGTCTTCGAATACCGCCACTGTTCCGTAGGCTTGCTCTTTCGGCTCTCGAACGAATTTGATTCCCAGAGACATCATGCGTTCATAGTCACGCCAAAAATCATCGGTATTTAAGAAGAGGAACACACGGCCACCAGCTTGGTTGCCGATAAAATCCAATTGCTCGGGCTTGGAGGCTCTCGCTAATAATAAGCTCACACCGTGTGAATTAGGTGGAGCAACAACAACCCAACGCTTATCTTCTTCTGGTAAGTAGGTATCTTCGATAAGCTCAAACTTGAGTTTGTTCACGTAGAAGTCTAGGGCTTCATCGTAGTCTTTTACGACAAGTGCAATATGGACAATATTTTGTTTCATAACGTACCTTGTTATGGGTTAAGCAAGACCAAAATCATGCCATGCCTTTAGTTCATACTCTAGAATAGATTCCTTAAAATAGAGAAAAAGCTTCCTGGTGCGCAGCTTAAAACAAACCATATTGTTCTGAATTACAAGTAATTGGGCGCCTTGTTATAAGCTTCTAACTCGATTGGAGCCTCACCGTAACCAAACACCGCTAACTGCAATAAATACTCCTTAGTAAACGCCTCTATCCCAAGATCTTCCGCCTGTTTTACATGGATCAACTCATGAGCAAACAACAACTTATCTCCTTTGGCCCTATTCGCAATCCAAATACCATATCCGAAAGCCGTTCCCGTAAAATAAGGAGAATCTAAACCCAACCTTTGCATCTGAAAACGTAGCGACTCATTTTCAGGTAATGGCATTTGATCGACATAAAGAACGCGTATTTTTTCTGGATGTTGGATACCGATGTCGCGAGCAATTTTTAGCTGTTGGGGGCGTAAAGGGACACCTTGAGACAAAGCGATTTGCTCATGCTTTTTCACATACTTTATCGAAAGCGGATAATACGCGTCGATCTGCTTAACAAGGTTAGCTGGTGGATTAGCGTAGATATCGGCTTTGTCTTTACAAGCAAATAGAGCGAGTGAAGCCAACAAGAAAGTTGCCGTTTTAAAACGAGTCTTCATATTGGTTGAGCTCCTTTCTTTTCCCGCAGTTAAGACCGCACTACTCTAGAACATAACCTCATGACCTTGTTGCGAGTAACACCCCACATGTCGCCAAAAAGCCGCCCGATACCTTGTTAAGGATGTCGGATGTAATTGACATGTTCCCTCCTTAGAACAAATGCCATTTTATATTCTATACCTTTGGTCAAACGACCAGCTACAGCTGCCAAAAACCGAGTTCAACATCACTTTGAATAACAATGGCACACATTCCGTGACGTGGTAACTCCATTGGTGGAACGGCAACTTCAGCACCCAACTTTTCAGCCGCGTTTACTGCGGCTTCAATGTCTTTTACCAGCGTGTAATGGCGAACGACTGGCTCCTCAGTTTCACGGAGTGGTCCCCTCACACCAATCACTCCACCATTTGAGAGCTTAGCGGTACGAGCGCCACCTAAGTTCACATCGGCATCACTGAACTTCACATCGTAGATCTGCGCGTAAGTTGCACAAACCGAATCTACTTCAGGGGTAACAATTTCAAGATATTGAACTTTCATGGCCTTGCCTTTTGATAAACAGATTTAAGTTAAGCGCTGATGGCTCCACGCATAATGAACTGTGGACCGGCAGCGCCGCCTAGGTACTGTTCATTAGTATCTTCAAAGCCACCTTTAACATAGCAGTTATAAGCTGCGGGATTTTTACAATTAACCGTTAAGTAAATCCAGTCATATCCTTCGTAGTTGGCTGCTAGATAAGGAAATAGCGCTTTCACCGCGCCAGTACCTAGCCACTTTCCTTGTTGGTTTTTATCAAGAGCAAACGCCCTTAAGCCAATACTACCTTCAGGACAAAATTTGTAGCCAGCGGGGTAAGCAACATCAAGCTTAAAGAAGCCCACCACCTCACTGCCATCTTTGATAATGTGTAGATGCGTGGTCTCGCTGCCGTCTGACAAAAAGTCCGTTGCTGTTCCTGCGAATTTAACCTGCTCATCTGCGAGCTGAATTTCGTTAACTTGCTCAATATCAGCATCATTAAGTCTTTCGATAGTGATCATTGTTATTCCTTTATTCGCTATCTAGTCGTGTCTCATTACAAGCGATATTTTTACGAATGCGGCGTAAACCAATCAGATTTCCAAAAGGGTCCTCGACTTGGCACATCGTTAGTCCGCCCTCAATTTCCATTGGACCTCTGTATAACTGAGCCCCAGTTAACTGAAAATGCAAAAGTGACTTATCAAAATCCTCTGTAGACCAATAAAGCACTGTTCCCTTTTTGCCAGAGCCAACTTTCTCATCCGCTTGTACAATCTCAATAGAAAAACCATTGATATCTAGAGTCGTAAAGTCAGAAGACGGATGATAGGTGGCGACAGACTCAGGAAAGGCGGCTTGATACCAGCTGAGTCCCTGCTCGATGTTTGGAACATGAATGAGAATTGCTAGTGGTCTGGTCAAGTTTGCCTCCTGATTGATTTGGGTCTATCACCCTTGAGTCTGCAGCGTCATTGTTAGCTCAGACACCGACTGACCATCAATTCGATAGTAGTCTTCCATTTCGCCGACAACCGTAAACCCCGTTCTCAAATAAAGATTTTTAGCAGGAAGGTTGTTTGACAGTACATTAAGGTCCAGCCAATCAATCGCTTCGCTCTCTCGGCAATATTGAATCGCTACATTCATTAGTTTCGAGCCTAAGCCTTGCTTTCTCACGCTGCTGTCGACACCCATACCAAGTAACACACGGTGAGAGCAGTAATTGCCATTATGATGGCGCAAGTCGATATGGCCACAAATAGCACCATTCGAATCTTTAGCTAACCAAATTTTTCGCCAGCCGTTCGCACCAAACTCAAATTTAAACCCATCAGAAAAGCGAGCCTTATGTGCTTCCGACATTTTACAATCTGACTTTGAGACTGGCTGGAATAGCGGTGTTTCTTCTAATGCGATTTCTGACAACTGTGTATCCAGATACACGAACAAACTTTCTAAGTCAGAGTGTTTTGCTTCTACTATTTTCATTATTACTCCTATTCCAACTTCGCCTCAAAATGGCTGAAATGTTTTATCGCCTTACTCATTGAATTTCGTTAATGCCAAAACTAAAGAATCAACATTAATAAAAACGATACCTCACGTATGAGTTAAAACTCGTCTCTGGTATCCCGAGAGCTCATATCTGGAAAATCGAAATTAAGATTATTATCGTCTTCCAAGATAAACAGAACACGCCCATTCTCAACGCCCGTTTCATTTCTATCTGAACACCCAAGGAATAGTTCCCAGTCGAACGCATATTCAAGACGATACTGGTTATGATTCACATGTTGCACACTTTTGATTTTGATTCCGTTGACCACATGTGCCATATCATCGATGTACGACAGGTCTGGAACCAGTTTGTCCTCAATTTTACTCTTATTGTCAGCTAAAAAATCGGCCAGCTCAGAGCATAGAGCTGAGCCATGAACCAAAGGTTGAGATTTATGGATAAACAACATTTCCCAATATTCCTGTAGCGAGTTGGAGTGAAAGAACAAAGATCAGCGTATAAAATGCGACTTCCAGCCTGTTAGACAACGACCTTTCCGTAACTATTTCTGTCCATATCAACCACCTCAACGGTGATCGATGCTCTGCTGAGGGACAAAGACAGCAATTGCGTCATCACTGTTTCAGATAGCATTACTTTGTCGGTGTCACTTCGGCCAGACAATATACGCACAGTCACATGGATAAAATCTTCTCTTTCTGTACCCGTTTGGTAGTTCTCATAAGCGATACTTCGAACTTTGATATCTCGCCCGTCTGCTTCGAATAACTCTGAGTTCAGTGCTCCTAAAAACACTTTACTGTTCAGTTGCTCGGCATTAATTGTCGACGAGTGCTCGATAATACAATGAGGCAAATCTTGCTCCTTAGGTTAACCTAGTTTTAGTTATGTGCTGCTTTTACTGACAAAATAGAACCGTTAGGCGTTACTGTTACCCGAGCTATTAAACGAGTACATCCGCACTTCATCACGTGGAAACCAGCCTAACTTTTCATAGAATTTTTGAGCGTTAATATTATCGTTATACACGAATAAATGTGTCTTGGGGACACCTACCCCAGCCAATGCGTTAACCGCTTCAGTTACTAGTTGGCAACCTAGATTTTGTCCTCTAAATTCAGTACTGACCGCTAGGTGCTGCAAATATCCACGACGGCCATCCGTCCCTACTAACACCGCACCAACCACGCCTTGTTTAGACTCTGCAACGAAGCTCAAGCCGGGGTTACGCTCGAGATAAGTTGCAATGCTCTGTTTTGAATCTGCATCGCGAATGCTCATACCTTCGGTTTCGCACCATAAGTTAATCACAGAATCATAATCGGCGATGCACATCTCTCGAATATTAATCACTTCACTTTCCTTGTGTCTGTTTGTGTTCATCCTTGCCCTATATGATTACTCTGTTAGCGACTTGGTGAGAAACGCTAATGATGAGTCTAGAGGATAATTCTCAAGCACCATTTGGCATTGGTAGCCATGCTTCTCATAAAAAGGTTTGGCCTGAAAACTTAACGTGTCGACCAGTGATGAAGTACAGCCTTGAGACTGTGCGTACTCTTCTAGGTGTTGCAGTAACTGGCTGCCGACCTGCTTGCCTCTCATTGAGTCATCGACCCAAAGAAACTTGATCAATAGCCAGTTTCCCCAAAGATCCGCAATAACACCACCAACCTTAACACCCTCTTCCATGGCGTAATAACCCACTTGAGATTTAGGTATGCCTTCAAGAAATGGCGTATTGTGTTTGATTAGACCAGTGCGAACTTCGTTTATGTCACTATCTGATGGGTCGGTATCTAATGTGTATTCCATTTGCTAAGTACTCCTAGTCTGTCGAGTTATATAAAATAACTCGTTCATTATTGAAACTTCTGCCGGGCCAACAAGCCAGTCTTCAAATTTTTTTGGCGATCTATTGCGTATTTTGGGGGATGGGTACCTGACGATAAAAAGGTGATGGCACAGGTTAGGGTTACAGTCCATATGGTCGCTAGATGCTTAAAGAGAGATTTCTTCATATGTATTGATGACTTTTATGGTGTCACTTAAGTCATTCTTTCCATTAAACTCATGCTGGATTGCAACAACATCACAACCACTTGCTTTACCTGCTTGAATACCTGCAGCTGAATCTTCAAACACGATAGTCTGTTCTGGTGAAGCGTTAAGCCCAGATAAAGCAAGATTGTATGCTTCGGGATCTGGCTTATGCTTAGTCACATCTTCCTGTGTGATAACTAGGTCAAAGGTATCTTCAAGCTTTAACGAGGTTAAGATATTTTCAACCATCCAAGTTGCCGCAGAGCTCACCACACCGCATTTTTTGCCAGCAAGTTTCAAGCTGTTGAGATAAGCCTTAGCACCATCATTCAATTCAAGTTGCTCACTTAGCATTTGCTCATAGTGTGAACGAAAAGCTAGATTAAACTCTGCCAAACTTGGAGCGATATCAGCATGCTTGAAAAAGTGGTTTGTCACCACCTGCCAACTTTCTCCCATCACCTCTTTGTAAATATTGTGGTCTACCGCTGCACCATAATCTTGACATGCTAATGCTAGAGCTTTGCCTTTTAGAGGTTCTGAATTAACCAATGTACCGTCCATATCAAATAGGTACACTTCATACATTTTCAATTTACTCTCCTTGTGTCATTTGCTCATCATTGTACTTTCTAGTTGTCGCTAATCCTCGAGGTAAGAATATGATCTTCCCATTTCCCTGCGATTTTCAGGTATTTCCTCGCGTAGCCTTCTTTTTCAAAACCAAGCTTAAACAAAACCTTTTCACTCGCTTTATTACGTGGCATATAGGTCGCCATAACTCTATTGAGACCGACAACGTCAAACATGTATCGAAGTGTGACCTCAAGAATTTCAGTCATAAAACCTTTACCTTCATATTTTTGTGCCATGTGATAGCCCAAAAAGCATGCTTGAAAAACCCCTCGAGCAATGGCGGTGTAACTGCAAACACCGACAACTTTTCTCGTTTCTTTGTCGATTGCGACAAATTTAATTTCTTTCCCGCTCTCGAATAACGCTTCACTGGCATGACAAAAGTCTTCCCAATACTCCAAGGTATAGAATTGCTCGTCGCGCATGGGAGACCAAGGAGCTAAATGGCAGCGATTTTCTAGATGATATTGTAAGAGCGATGCCGCGTGTTGCTTACCCATTGCTTCAATCTGAGTTCGTGTCGTTTCTAACATTTCAAGTGCTCATCTTTTTTGGCGTACCAATCCGCATTACTTTGGTTCGTTTTCGCAACCCAATGTATTAGGCTTATAACCCAATGCATCTAAATCGATACCTTGCTCTGACAGTAACTTCTCAAATAAAGGTAATAATGGACCTAGATTTTCATTTAAAGTATCACGCACCGTGTCGACAACAACTTGAGTACCACGCTCGATTTCGATATTGACGAAATTACCTACTGATTTCGATGAAAAGACGGTCATTCGACGGGTTTCTGGGATCAACCAAACCTCAAACCACCCTTCGACTTTATTAACGTCAGAAACGGTTAAGCTTGCCCCATTGATTGCAATATAACCTTTTGGGAATACATATCTTTTCCACTCATCAGGAAGAGCTAAGCGCACGCAGTAGTTATCTTCAATTTCGGATATTTGGATAATCGCGACATTAAAATCAACGTGACCAGAAAGTGGGTGACCGCCAATTTCAGCACCGTCTCTGGCCGCCCTCTCAGCATTCACTGATTGACCAACTTCATAATTGCTTAGCGTCGTAATTAATAGGCTTTGCAGCATGACGTCAAACTTTACCCGAACATCTGACAGCAACTCAGTGACGGTTAAACACACGCCATCAATTGCGATACTGGCACCAATTTCCAAGTCGTCGCAAAAGCCTGTTGGAAACTCTATGACAAACGTTCTTATTTCGTTGTTATCGCTGACTTCAGCAATGTTAGCAACGGTTTGTACAATACCTGTAAACATATCTTCCCTGTTATTGTGTTTAGTGTTGGCACAACGTGACGTTTGACTAATACCCAACGCCACTAGCCTAAATGAAAAGTCTGTTACTCGACACAAAACGGCTTACGCACATAGCTTGGGGTGGTTAATCTCAGGCTTTATGTTTTTTGTAAGCGCGGTGTCGTTCAATTGCTGATTGATTAAGTAAGTTATCGGTGTGCAATTTTCGGGTAGCTCATCACGGTCAAACCAGCGTAACTCTTGGCATAAATGGGGCTCAGCATTCTGTATGTCGCCAGCCCATTCATGGCATAGGTAGAAATAGTGACAAATGGGTAGCTCCGGGTCAGAGACAATCGCGAACAATGTTAAGTTCCCAACGTCAACCGCAACCTCTTCTCGCGCTTCTCGCTCTGCTGCGGTTCTAGGCAACTCCCCTTGCTCTATTCTTCCGGAAGGAAATCCCCAGTATTGGTCGAACGCATCTGTGTTTTGACGAAAGCCGAGCAGAAACTTAGAGCCCGACACAAAGATAATTTGAACTACATTCTTCATGAGTATCACAGTGTCGATTGGTAATATTTGACCATATCGTCTTGATTGATCGCAGGGCCTTCTAAACTCTGTTGATCTTTCATGATCTGTGCCAGTGAAGGCAGAATGGAACGCTCAACTTTAAACGTATCAGACCAAAGCTTGCCTCTCATGACCGCCTTGGCACAATGAAAGTACATAGACTCTACAGCGATTTTAATCACGACTTTTGGGGCTTTCTTCCCGTCAGGACAAGCGGCAAGCAAATTTGGATCGGTATGGATGCTCGCTTTACCTTTAAGACGTACCACTTCATCAATCCCATTAACCATCAGCAGTAATCCAACTTCAGGGTTGTTGATGATGTTTTTTAAACCATCAATTCGATTGTTTCCCGAACTATCAGGTATTAGGACCGTAGACTCATCGACAACCTTAATAAAACCGGGCTCGCCGCCTTTTGGAGACAAATCGCCAAATCCGTGCGAGTCTGTCGTCCCCAACACCGCGAAATGGCAATGATTGATCAAAGTAATCGCATGGGCATCCAGTGCTGGAAGTACTTTATTTTTAGCCCTTTTACTCGGCTCGGCATAAAGCTCATTTAATTGTTCTAATGTTTTTATTTCACTCATTGTTAAGCCTTTTCGTGCACTTTTGTGCATCTAGTTTTTACTATAAATTACAAGTATTTTAATGACTCGCGCAGTTTCTCCATACTTTGGATACCGAGTTCACTACTCTGCCAACCGAACTGATCGCCCTCAAATCTTGGAAAGATATGCAGGTGGTAATGAGACAACTCATTAAACTCACCGTTATTTTGCAAGAATGAAATACCATCAGGTTTAAACGCCTCTTCAATACGTCTATACACCTGCCTAGCGACAGAATGAATTTCAGTAAGAACACCTTCTGGTAGATCGATATAGTTGGCGTACGGATGTGTCGGACAAATCAAAATATGCCCAAAATTAATAGGATTGTGGTCAGCAAAAGCAATCACGTCATCGGATTCATAAACGATGACGGCTTCTATTTCACGACTAACAATTTTTTCGACTATCGTCACTTTAAGCCTCATGAATTCAGTTTTAACGTTAACTTTCTTAAGGGACCAGAAGTCGAGCTATATTACTTTTTAAGTGATTTGTACATGATATAGCTGCTCACGGCCCCTAATTGCGGATGCTTATAGGCCTTAGGAATCGATCCGATAATACTAAAGCCAAGCCTTTCCCAAAGCTTGATTGCCGTTTTGTTCGTCGACACGACGCTGTTGAATTGCATCGCCTCAAAGCCTAATTCAATCGCAACTTGTTGAGAGTGTTCGCACAAAGACCGCGCGATTCCCTGCCCCCTGGCCTCTTCGGAAACCATGTAACCACAGTTGCAAATATGACCGCTTGGACCCATTGCATTAGGCTTTATGTAGTACGAGCCTAAAACAACGTCATTCTCGGTATAGACATAAGTTTTTGATGGCTGTTCACACCAAACCGAAAAGGCTTGTTCCATCGTCATTTCCGGATCAAATGCGTAGGTTTCTTGTGCTTGAATCACAGCCAAGAAAGTAGGCCAAAATGACTCAAAGTCAGATTTAGACATTTCACTGATCATGAATTTCCTCCTGAACCAAATTTATGGCAAAACGGATTCTACTACCGCCAAGTTGACACATTGATGTGGTACTTATTTATCGGAGGCGCCCTGTTAATAATTAGTATGTTATGAAAGGAGATAACAGCAGCACGAGGTCAAAACTGGGTGGTTAAAGAAGTTACACACCTTCGCTAACTGGCTAATATATTTCCGTAACGTACTGACTACCATAGCAAATATGCCACCAATCCGGATAGATGCGGAAGTGCGTAGTGATACACATTATTAACAAAGAGCTACTATTAATAAAACGTTTTTATAAGCCAGTTATTGAGGTAAGCCGAGGACTAACAAGCTCCGACAGCAGATTATCTTGGAGCCTCTTCCTCAGTGAAGTTTGTTTTGAAGGTAAATGCGTAAGGAGAGTCTCCCACTTCTCTAAGGTGCTCCAAACGTTCAATCGCTTCATTAAGAGTTGGGATGTGATCATCCTTAACCCACCAAAGCACATACGTGTCCTCCGCTAAGCGATGAAACCATTCGCCCTTTCTTCGCATAAAGTCGCGGTGATGAGTACGAAACATGAAGTTCTTTAACGCGTCGACCGATTCCCAGACAGACATATTGACGATCATGTTCGGATCATCAAACGCTTTTATGTTGGTAGCATCGCCAGATTCATCTTTAAGGCGCCACACAAACCCTTCACTACTTTCGGCAATGCCATTTACTAATTCCAAATTATCGACGAAGTCTTTAATCTCTGGTGCGTCTAAAGGGTATTTCGCGAGTGCTATATTTAATTGAGCGAGTTTCACAATGCTTCTTCCTTGAATGGATTATGATGGAAATAAAGAACGCTTCCTTGAGCAATAGCTAAGGCGATTCGCTAACCTTAACTTGTCACTGATGCTTCACACTGTAACACGGCAACTACCTGATCGTTCTACAATTAATTTTGGTACACAAACTTGTTATGTAGTCGCTAATAAGTTCTGTCGATTCGAATAAAGGGCTAACTGGAAGAGTGAGATTTAATCGTTCTATATCTGCTGCATCACGGCCCTTCAGTCTCGCAAATTCACTCCAAGAACATTTGTCGACTGTTTCAATAACGTTTGATTCAAATAAGAGTTGAGCAAACTGTTCTGGGCTATACCCCTTAGTTTCTGCAATAAAGTGCTGCGTTTCCGAAGTTGGCTTTAAGACCAAAAGTAAATAAAATTTGGCGACATCATAAACGTGCACGTATTGATTGTTCCCTGTCGACGGAACAGCAACTTGAACCGTTTGTTCAGTAAGAGACTCGACAATTCGCTTTAATTGGCAATTGTCACCGCCATACACCAAGCTTGGGCAGTACACAATATTCCAGTTTGAACTCATCGCATGTTCGATTGTTCTTACGTCTAACTCAACGGCTGTGAGGGGGTTAAGTCTAAACTCTTTAAGATCTTGGTGAGATGCACGGCCAAATAACCAAACTCCCGAGGTGTGAATCTTTATTGCATTTTCACTTGCAAAATTATCAAGCAGCTTGATTAGCCTGGATTCAATATCGACAATTTCACTTGCTGAATACTCTGCCCAATGAGGACGCGCGCAGTTGATAATCACATCAAAGTAATTTTCATACCCTGTCGATACGTTTTTAGAATGAACCGAGCAAGGAACAACACCATTGTCCCTACAGTACCGAAAGACCTCCAAGCCACTTTCTACGAACACTTTATGAACGTGGCGACCAATATAACCACTGGTGCCTGATATCAAAACTCTCATTCGTTCCCTCAATTAAGTGCCAAGCCTTAGGCTTCTAACACTGGTAATTTATTTTACGAAAAAGCTTACATGACATCTGCGATTAGAAGTATCTAGGCAGGGTCCCTTTAAATGCCATACCATCACTCGTAATGTACATGCAGTCAGAACCTTCAGTCACTGTAAACCCTAACCGCCTATAAAACGTTTTGTCGATATCACTATGTAAGAACAACACCGTATTATTTTGATTCTGGAGTAACTCATTCTTTATCATGTTAATTAACTTTGAAGCATAGCCTTTGCCTCTTAGCTCTGGAGGTGTAGCAACGGAACCAAGCCCGCAGCTACCATCTTCAAGACCAAACATTCCCTGATAAACAATCAAGGAAGATAAGATTTTTTGATGTTCAATAAGCACATACCAAGTTCCCTTCTGATACTTATCACTTTTATTACAACAAGCTAGATACTCATCGACAGATGCGGAACCTCCCCATACATCAAAGCCCATAAGATAAATATCATCTAACTCATGCGTGTCTGCAGTTCTTAAAGTCATCATATTGAATTCCCAAATTCACTTACTGCTATTTTTCTTTCAACACCGCGCTACCTCTGCGTGTCGGCTCCGCGAGATGAAGGTAACGGGTAAATGTGTCCTTTGGGCGTTCTAAATTGTTTTCAGCTAACACTCTAGAAGCCATGCCTCTGTGGTTATTACCGTGTGTGAGCAAGTGGAGAAGGACTTCTTCAACAGACATTGTCCCTATATCACCATCTATGAAGTTAAACTGAATGACTTTCTCTAACTCATCTTTTGAGGCTGACATTGCATACTGCACTAACCGAGTATCGTTATGAGCCATTCGCTCACGTAGCTCTGAAAAGGAAGGCGTTTCAACCGTATTATCAGCAGTGTATTTTTCCGGTTCTCCTAGGATTCGACTTGTAAAAAGACTATCCACTACAGTCGTATGATTCAGAATTCTTAAGAAAAATATGCCATCATTTTCCGGCAGTTTTGAAAATTGTCTCTCTCCAAAGTCGAGTAGCTGACTATTTGCCCATTTTTTGTATTCAAATGCTTTAGCAAACTGCATTTATTTGTCCTTTTTGGTTTGATTGACTCCCGTGCATTAAGAATTCCATAACCTTTGAAATCAAGCAAATCAACTGTGGAGTTTTAAAGTCCCAACTCTTATCCGCGCACGGGAACGGGGTCACACTTGGTTTGAAAACAAGTGCTGTAGCTTAAAGTTCCGATCGCTTGCACCCTATTTAGGGTTGCGGTATCAAAATAATGTTCTAAATGATTGCTCACGTTTTATGGTTATCAGGTTCTTTTGCAATGAGGAAAGCATCGCTTCGTACAAGAAATTACCCATACTGATGCGCTTCACGCCAAGAGCCTCTAACTCTTTAAAATTTGGTAATTCAGGAACACACATGACATTTATGGGCAGCAATGTGCTATCTACAACGGCTTTAATATCATCGGTTCCTTTGATACATGGAAGAAAAACTCCATCAGCACCTGCTTGCTGATAGGCTTGGATTCTTTTGATGCTCTCCACTAGAGGCTCTTTTACATCCATTAAAAATGTGTCAATGCGGACATTAATGAACACTTCTAGGTTGGCTTTGTTGAGCATACTTTTAACTTTTCTCAACGTTTGCGAGAACATCATCCAATCACAAAGTCGCCTCTCACGATTAACGACTACGCTATCTTCTATATTGATTCCGACCACGCCAACATTCACCAACTCAGTAATATTTTCATAGATTGCCTGCGGTGTATCTCCGTAACCTGATTCAATATCCACGCTCAGAGGTAGATCTGTTGCCTGTGCAATAGCTTTTACCGCCGATAGTATCTCTTCAAATTCGATATTTTCACCATCATCAAGCCCGTGACTGCGTGCAATCGCTGCACTCGATGTCCCAATCGCTAAAAAGCCGGTTTGCTCTGCAATTAAGGCGCTTGCTACATCCCAAACATTACAAATAACGAGTGGTTTTGATGCGGTATGCATTGTCTTAAACATGTCTGATACTCCTTAAAGTGTTTTGGTTTCAGACATAGGCTAGCAACAGGCATAACAAAGAACTCGCCAGTTTCGGAAGTGAATAGTAAATTTATACCCCAGACTCTTTATGTACCGAACAAACAATAAGGCTATCGAATATCTACTCGGAGGGGGGCTTTACCCAAACCACATTTTCATTTGAGGTTGGTATTTCAAACCAAGACCAGAACAACGCTAGCATATCAGGAGTCATTTCATACGACTTTCCGTTCAGATCTGCGTTGCGCTTCAATGCCCTCAGCTTACATGTCTCGAACGATACATCGAGATAATGAACTTCACTTTCAACACCGACAGTCGATGCCCATGTTATAAAAGCATCGCGGTGCGCTTTCTTCCAAAAGCCAAAATCGAAAATAACAGGGACATCAAGAGAAAATAGCTGAAGCGCAGATTCTTTAAATAAGTCTTGTAGAGTAGCAAGCCGTTTATCGAAGACATCGCGCTCCATATGCTCGCCATATAGAGGAATCATCCACTCATCAATCGAGAAACAAAAAGCGCTATGTTTGTCTGCAAGCTGCTTGGAATAAGTCGTTTTACCGGAACCAATGAAACCACATACGAAATAGATTTTAGCCATAATTTCTCGTCAGTTTTTGTTGTTGGATGATTAGTAGGACGCACCATTAATCTTACGAACAGGAATACTCGAAAGCATTTCAATATCGGCCATTCTCATATTTACTGCCAAAATATCCTCGGAGCATTTCTCCGTTGTTACATAGTGCGTCAGGCACCCACATGAGTTACAACGGTGAAACTCTACTTCTTTGTCTCCCCAACAGTAAAAATCCGTATCTTCCTTCATACTGATTTGAACTTGGTCTGGAGAGAAGTACGCCCAAGCTGCGGCATAACGACGACAAATCGAACAATTGCACTCACCAACCTCCTCAGGGAGTGAGTCCAACACCAAGCTAACATTACCGCAGTGACACTTTAACTCCATTTCTTTCCTCTTGAAGAAACTCAACATGCGTCTAAGCGTTGGACCTTTTGAATCATTCGCTAAAGGCTTATCAGCCTTGTGGCTCTGAAAGCTTAACACTCTCATTTTCAAGGAGGTACTTCAAATGCCCGTCATAGAAATTATCTCTTTCACAACCGTGTTGTAACGCCTTTTTATAAATTGAAGCTACAAAGATATCCGCTGCGCTAAAATCCACCCCCACAGCGAACCCTGATTTAAGGCAAATCGACGTACTTAACTTTTCTAGACATTGCATAATCCAGTCTCCACGCAGTTCGCGCTTTGACTGCTCACATAACTGCGGGCGTAGAAATCGTAATACTGTTCTATTTTGAGGAGAATGGATGCTGCTATTCACGTATTCACAAACTCGACGAATGTGAGTTTTTTCATCTAGGTTTTTTCCAAACAAACTCGGATTAGGAAAGCGTTCTTCAAGGTACTCAATGATTGCCATCGATTCAGAGTAAATTAAACCATCAACCGAAAGTGCCGGAACATAACCAAACGGATTTATATCGAGGTATGTTGTCGTTAGTTCATTAGAGCTAACTTCAATTCTATCGTAAGCTATGCGCTTGAAATTGAGCGCCCACTCTACCCGTTCAGAGCTATTCGAGCCCTTTGCGCTATATAACAAAATTGCCATCCCCACTCCTTCAAAATGACATTTGATTGGAACCAGTTTGAGAGTAACTACACAATGATACAGCTACCTGTTGGAATCGCCTCCAGGCGTTCTCCCAATACTTCTTTTAACAACTTATATGCTTTTTTTCCGGTGCAATGCCCCGTGTAGAGCTTATCAATTGGATACTCTGATAACGCAAGTCCAAGGTCTTTGATGTTTTTCGTAGTCCCACCAATGCTATCAAATAAGGGTAACCCCACTAAATGAAAGCCCCCGACAACGGCTTTAATTCGTTCTTCTGGAAAATGAGTAACCGCGGTATCGACCATATTTAGGACACCACTATGCGCACAGCCAGTAAAAATAACGATGCCGTCTTCCTCTTTGATTACTAACAAAAGCTCATGATCGAATGAGTCCTGCTTCCATTTGTCCTGAGATTTTGTGTAAAGGTACTGATTCCCTTTTGGCTTTTCGTATTTATCGCTGATATCAGTAATGATAAATACGTTACGCGCAATCTCGGTCGTCTTATTCACGAATTTCAAACGACCACTACTATTTTTCAGTAAATCCGGATTAATACCGACATTATTTTTAAAACCATAAGCACGGAAGTAGTAGCTACGCTCATCACTGTGTTTCAAAAACACATTGGCATTAGAATTATGGCGAACAAAATCGATGGCGCCATTACAATGGTCGTGGTGTCTATGTGATATAACGGCTAGGTCTACGTCTTTGATCTCTACGTCGAGTAAAGGCGCATTTTGACAAAAAGTACCGCCACCTCCCATATCGAATAACATGCTTAGCGACTCAGTTTTGATATGCAGTGACAACCCGCGTTCAACAGCTAAATCAGGCCTACTGTCTAAGCGATTATTATCAACTAACGTCGTTATTTTCATCGTTTCTCTTATATTTTTTGCCCACTCTTCAGAGCGCAAACATCAATGCAACTTTGGTGCTAATTTCCTTGTGGCCTTGGCTCCGTTGCAGCCTTGAGTACTACATAGGCAAGAAAACCACTTATGACAAAGCCATTGCGTAATAGCCATCGAGTGTAAACTTTTTATTGCTAGTCACACATATTTCTACGATCACTCGTATAAGTACATTTCATCATGTATGTCAGATAAAAACTCTGTGAGCTCCCACTCAAAACCCGCTTTATCGTAAAAGTATGCTCGCTTTCGATGCGTTTCTCTTGGAGCATATATACCTCGACGATAGCCTTGTTCGACAAGTTTAGTTTCTATTGTTTGTAGATTTTGTACAACTAAACCAATATGGTTGACCCCATGGTTCTTATACGTTTCTTGCATAGCTCTTGGTGCGAGCGAGTCTAAGTGAGGCTCTTGAAGAGCGAAATAGCTTTGCTCATTTCCAACATGAACCCAACGATGGCGGCCAGGGAGGTCCACATCTTTACGTATTTTAAAGTCAGGGGCGACAATACTAAGAAACATCAGGGTTTCATCAATATCTGGAACAGTAATGTTTAAATGCTCTATCTGAGTCATGCTAAATAATCCTCTAGTTAGTGATACGAATAACAATCGAAAACATTCTGTTACTTCAACTTAACTTGAGGTCAAGCAAACTTACTCAGTAATACGATGCTAAGCGACTGAGTGAGAATTGCTACTACTGTCTTATCAATTCTTAGCTCACTTGAAGCCATGTCAACGAAGCTCGGAAACTACTTTTCGCTAATCAATAACCGTTGCTTTCAAAGTGTATGAAGAACATCAAAAGGTCGACATCATTGGCTTTCGTCACTCTAAATTTGTCCCCAACAATGCGAGAAACAGCAGACTTCCAGAAATATAGAGCCGCAGAGTTTTCTAACAACACTCGAATTTGCCATTTGCCTGTAAATACAGAAACGACCTGTGCTAAGGCTTCCTTGCCAACACCTTGCCCTTTAAATTTTCTGAGTACAAAAAACTGTTCAATATCATAGCTCGATAAATCACTAGGATAACGGCGAACCAATACAAACCCTGCGAGCTCGGCATCCACATAGATGAAATAGGGAATATGATCTTCTCGCTCCCAGTACACGTCAAACTGGGAAGAGTCGTAGCTGAATTTGCCCTCATTGTTAGGGCTCCACTTCATATACTCGGTCATATCGTATATGTAATAAGAGAACAAGTTCTCAAGCACTTTCCGTTCTTGTTCTTTAATCTCAATTAATTGTACTTCCATTGAAGGGCCTACCTATGAAATAAACAAGTTCAACTATGCTAATGAACGGGCTTTAGCGTCAACCTATTGCCTTGTCGAAAGTGGGCAAACCTTAAATGTTTTCTAACCAACTGACTTTCGACTCATTGTAGATATTTACATCTGGTTTTAGCTCACCTAACAAATCTAAGTCTAGGCAGCCGAGATGTAGAATATTTAACCCTGCGTATTTTGGATTTGAATTGAATATCGGTGTGCCACATTCACCGCAAAAGTGTTTTCGCGCATTCTCCGTCACATCACAAAACGATAAATCACCAGTAACCAGCTCAAAGTCTGTCTGCAGTACTGCAACGTAAGTTGAAAATGCAGCTCCATTCATTTTTCGACATAAATTACAGTGACAATTGACGATACGCTTAAAGTCACCAGTGACTTTAAACTGTACAGCATTACAGAGACAACTTCCTAAAACCATTTAATACCTCATTACTAGCGTTTAACTGAGTCACCCAAACACTTTCGTATTCATAGCATCGACAAAAGTATGAAGCTAACTCACAAGTGACTAATCGACTATAAGCCACTGATTAAATATCAAAAACACCAATCATAAAGATATATACGGAACTGAGTAGCGATGCGCATCAATGAGCAATAGAAACGATAATATGGACGACGTTATAAGTACTATGGTTAAGTTCAGGCTACTTTTGGGGCAGAAAAGGAAAGCCCACTTAACGAAGTTATTTCCCGCTTAGCGCTAACCAATCTTGTTCACTTGGCATTGTTTCAAACTGAGGGATCCCGTCGTTAACAAAACCTACATCCCAATTAGCGTGAGAACCAACATAAACATGGGCAGCAACTTTTGTATCTACCGCTTCAGTTAGCAAACCAGCTGGAACCCAATAAGATTCACCGCTAGAACTCATGTTGGGTACAGGGCTACCGCACTGAGAACAGAACTCCGATTTAAAACCCGAATGAGTAGAAAATGACTTAATTTGATGCTCGCCGGTACACCATTTGAATTGCGACTCTTTTATAATTAAAGCTGAATTTGATGAAGACCCCGAGACTTGGCGACACAATGAACAGTGACATTGATAAATAAGGGGTAACACGCCTGACAACTCAAACGAGACAGCGCCACATAAACAGTTACCTTTCACTCAAATACTCCTTATTAATACCTATAAAAATGCGTTTAAGCGGAACGGGCAAGCAATACCTAATGATGGTTACTCTAAAGACTTACTACCACAGGTTAAATGCCAGCAACTCTTAAACTTGATATTCAGCCATTGCTAAATGGTACTCCACAGTATTTGCGTTACTAGAGGTAATCTCTTGAAAGCCCAAATTCTTCAACACCGAAGCGCTTTTGTGATTCCAAGAGTGAACACCAGCACAAATTTCGCCTTGATAGCCGGAACTCTGAACTTGTGACAATAATGCTTTGCACATTTGCGTAGCAATTCCCTTCCCCCAACATTTGGGGCTAATCCAATAAGCTAACGCAAGACAATTTTCCAAAGGGAGTAACGTGACCTGACCAATAACTTGCGAATCGTTTAAATGCCGACAACTCCAAACATAGCACTTACCCTCTTCCCACTCTAAAGCACGCTCTAAACACCACTCCCGTGCTTGTGTAAGCGTTTTGATGTCTGCTAAAGGAAGCGACTTAGGGAACAAATCTGAACCTACAGATTTGAGCAAGTAAACAGCGTCATCAACGACCACTGGCCTAAATGTAAGGTCTGAGCATTCGAATTGTCTTGTGAATGTCAAAACTCCCTTCCTATCTACTAATATGAAAAAGGCTAATAGCGCGTGCCGTCCTTTCTGCATGCCACCCAATTACCAGAACTTGCTTCTACCCACTTAAAATCGTCGTCCGGGTAATGAGCTTTATCACCTGCTACGCGGCTACCTATAACAATAAACTTTGCCTGTTTGTCACTTCGGTTTACTAAATGATGCCCATTCTCGACACCACCGGGAAAACCAACGCACATTCCTCGCTTCATAACTTGCTCACCGCCGTCCATGATTAAGCACAGCTCACCTTCAAGCAAATATAGGAACTCGTCGGATTTTGTGTGCCAATGCCTTAAAGCTGATTGCGCATTGGATTCAAGTATCTCTAGGTTCACTCCAAACTGGGTTAAGCCAAATAGGTCTCCCAGCCCCTTGCATTCAGAGTCCCCCAGAATTGATTTGTATGGCTCTGGAAACGGGTTAAAAGTGTCACCTATTAAGCTTGCAGTATCTTTTACTTTCGTCATATTTTTCCTCAGTGGGATGTGATACAAAGCTCGACAGCGAAGATTGATAAGCTTCTCTAACCTCAAGACTTAGCGAACTGTTAAAATGCTTTTAATCTGAATCCCTCAAGCTTGCGTATTGAATCGATAAATCACTCTTTACATTAGATTTCTTGTACTTTGCCGATTTTTAAAAACACATAGTCTTGAAATATTCCAAACTGAACCCTTCACCGGAAAAAGAAATACCAAGCCTTATGAATCAGAATAGGGACGGTTGTAGCTGTTTTTCGTTCCAGATATAAGTGGTAGTTTACAGATGTTTATTCAACCAACATATCGTATGATCACGCATATCATTCGAAAAATAATGTGATTCGTCAGCCAAATTGAACGCAATTTCAGTATTATTTTTATCGTATTTACTCTTAACCTTTTCAAAAAAGTCTTTCGCGAACTTAGCTGGAACCCAATCATCTCTCTCGCCATTTATAATTAGCATTGGGCGACTTTCATTTTCAAGAAGATACAAACATGGATCGATCTCTTTCATATACCTAATTGCTAACTTTTCGTCTTCGTTAAAAGTCTTATTGTCCGAATCTGCTTTTAATGCGAACTTCTCCAAACCGACGAAATCAGGAGAACCAAGAATAGGCACCGCAACTTTAATCTGGTTATTTTGAGTCAGCGAATAGAATGTAGACAGTGCCCCCATCGAAATGCCGACAAGAGCTATCCTTGATGGGTCAATCCGAATATCTTCTTGATAATGCTTAATAAGTGTATCAATGTCGTTTGCGTTCTGCTTGATAACCTGTGTCACCCTTTTAATAAAACGCGAGTGGCTATCCATGCTCTGAGCTTTGCCATCATTCCTCTCACCGTGGCTATCTGAATCAAAACAGATGACTGAATAACCCTGGAGAGCTAGGTTTAACGCCAAATTAGAACCTTCATACTTATCATTGTTCCAACCATGACAGATGATGACTAAAGGGCTTTTCACCCACTCTCTGTTGCAATAAAGCAGGTGTACAATCTCACCTAAATCAACTTTTTCGACAAAAACACCTTCCATGATTCCTCTTACCCTTAGTTATAAGTCACTTACGCTTCCATTTGTTAGCCGTCTATTAATGCTTTTTGATAAAAGATTTTGTCTACTCCTTCTTTCAAATAATCCTTATAACGACCTACCTCCTTAAAACCATGAGACTCATAAAAGTCGGGGGCTTGGAACGTATAAGTGTCAACTGCAATATTACGTATTTCTCGCTCTTTACAATACATCTCTATCCTTCGTATTAGTGCAGCTCCATACCCCTGATTTCTTTCCTTTTCTGTTAACCAAAAAAATCTAATTTGAACTGAAGTCATATAGATAAAACCAGTTAAACCTCCGAGAATTTCTCCTGATTTATCGCGAACAAAAATAGCAAAAGACTCATCTGTGATTTCTGGTATAAATCTTCGATTGAAATCACCTAGCCCTTGGTAAATCTGATCGATATCTTGAGGGCTCGGCGAGTGAGTAAAAATGATATCCAATGATTTGTCCTTAATTTGGTTGAAAAAATTATGCTCTCGCAAAGAATAAACTATCGTTCTTTTTTTAATGCAGTCGGTTCAAGTTTATCGACAAGCTTCTTTAAATGGTTCTTAGCCAACTCATGGTTCCCTCGACTCATCCACTTAATGCAATCAAAAAGTTCCCAAGTAAGGCCTTTATCACCATTCGTATAGGCAGGAAAATCCTCATGCTTTGGAGCGGGCTCACTGGTTACCCTTTGTTCGATGATGCCTGTTTTATCGAATAGAACTTTGAATGGCTTTGAAATACTGAACGGTTCACTCAAATCTAAGCAGTGAACTTCGGTACTCGTTAAATCATTGAAGATATACTTTTTAAAGTAAGCATTATCATTGTGAAAACCGTCAAGTAGGTAAAATATTTCCTTGTCGTGTTCAAAAACTGAGAAGCACTTATTGGCAGATTTATGGAAGTTGTTCTTCGTAAAAATAAGAATATCAGCATCCGAAACTCGGTCACCTCTCCCTGCTGCTAATGAGCCTAATAGCACAGCCGCTACTACGTCACTTTCTACCATAAAGGCTGAGCAAACAGAGCGAATTAGTTCACTTTGAAGGGGAAGGTGCTCTAAATCTAGCTTTTCTGTTCTCAAAGTTACCTCCATTTTGATAGCAAAATATTTTCATTAAACAAAGCCGTCAAACCTGATCTTGAGGATAGATATTTCAACCAATTCGAACAACAAATGTCGAGAACCATGAATCAGGCTTTGCGATCTAGTGACAATTATATTGTCAATGTTGGACACCCAGTGCTTTCAAAGCTTGTGCACATTGATAAGTGTTTTTAAAGAGAATTGCGTTCATACCAACTGACTCTGCGCCAGCCACATTATATGGCATATCATCAATGAAAACGGTTTCTGATGCCTCTAAGCCATACTGATAGAGCAATGATTCGTATATTTCAACTTGAGGTTTAAGTAGACCAACCTCAGCGGAAACAATAGCGCCTTCAAATAAGTCCCAAAATGTATATGTTGCTTTTAAATGAGACACAATTTCATGGACGTTATCAGTCAATGCAAAAACTCTATAACCTGCAGATTTACAACGTCTAACAAGCTCTACGGAGCCATAAATCAAGATTTGGGTTTGCTTAACGTAGTAAAATAGACGTTCACATTCTAATTCAGTGAAACCTAGCACATCACGGTATTGGGTTTTTGCATCATTTTCAGATAACAGCCCTTTGTTTAGATTTAACCAAATATCAGACTGAAATACAGACTTCGCTTTCTCTTCTGCTGATGCGCAATCTCCAAAAGTAAGACGAATAATCTCTTCAGGTGACCAACGAACGACGACATTGCCGATGTCGAAAACAATATTTTTTATCCTTTCAGAACTCACTATTTACTCCTTTAAAATGAATGAAATGGCTCAAAAACCCACCAGATACCAAACTAAAATACTCTCAGAACAGTGTTCACCTTTCTCCGACTGATAAAATCACTGGAATATAAATCAAGTTTAATTTCCTTGCTTTCGTACGCCATAGCTACAGTGAAGCATAGAGCTCACTCAATGTCGGAAACTGAGAACAATCCCAGCCGCTTGGAAGCCTTATTTCATTACACGACTTCACTAAATCAAGAGCTTTAACACTATCTGAAGAACAACTGACCTCTGCAAGTTCGTCTAGCAGAGTTAATTCCCACTCTCCAGAAATTGGGCTAATGAATTTAGGCAGTATGCCCCACCCTGTATCCCATGTGTGCATTTCAAATTTTGATAATGCATACAAGTCTCTAATGAGGCTCCCTTTGATAAACGCTAAACCTTTAAAATCTCGAAAACCAAAACTATCAGCAGACTCCACGTTTTCACGGCATAACTTCCAAGCCTGGCCTGCCACTATAAAGTTTGTTGACGGTACATCACACGGATCAAATTCAAACTGCAACACTTGTCGGTGAACGTCGTCTAGCTGAGCATCCACGGATACCCACCCTTTCCCTTCACTCCAGTACTCACATACCCAGTGATCTTCAAAATGGTTCTGAGTCAAATAAGTCGCAAACCCACTCCTTAGCCGAGCTGGTAACCCTTTCGCCCTCAAAATAGCGCAAACCAGCAGTGAAAAGTCTCTACAAATACTGATAACTCGGTGGTTTGGCTTCTTGAACGTATGAGAAGGCTCAGCTGATTTCAACATTGCTAAAGAGACTAAGTCTTTAGCATGCCGAGTCTGCATTTCTGTCAGTTTACTTAAGGGGTCAGCCTCAACACCATAGTGCTCAAGCCAATAAGAGTGAATAAGGTTCCCTTGAACAAATTTACATATACCCGCTATATCATCAGGCACCTTACTGATATCGAGTAAATCATTAGGGAGCTCTGTAAACTCCGTATTTTTTATATAGTCATTGATAACCATCTGTTTTAAGCCTTTGTGGATATGTGCGTATATATGGCGTCTAGTTATGATGTGAGGTATGAAATGCCATGTATTACGAATCAATTTTGTTCAGTTTGTTATGTATAATTTTCTATGTACTTCCTCAATGACTCTGTCGGTTCAAACAAAGGACTAATTGGAAGGTAAAGATTTAGCTTTTCAATTTCGGCTGCCGAAGCGCCATGTTGTCTCTCAAAGTCACCCCAACTGATCTGATGAACCCGCTTTACGATTTGACAGTCTAGTAACAGCTGGGAAAAAGCTTCAGGACTATACCCTTCAATCTCAGCAATAAAATGTTGTATAGCGGGACGTTTACCTCGAACCAGTGCCAAATAAAATTTAGCGATGTCATCAACATGAATATATTGGTTATTACCTTTAGATGGTATCGCTACTTGGAGAGTTTGGTCGGATAAAGAATCTACAATTCGCTTTAGTTGGCAGTTTTCTCCACCATAAACCAAACTAGGACAGTAAACGACATGCCAGTTCTTCTTGATAGCGTAGCCTATTGTAACTGTGTCCGGTTTCACCACCTCTAGAGGCTTAAGCCTAAATTCTTTGAGGTCATGGTAAGAAGCATTACCGAATAACCAAACACCCGATGTGTGGATTTTTGTCGCTCCTTCAGCTGCGAATCTATCCAACTGAGTTAGCAGCTTGGACTCTAAATCAGCTATTTCCTCCGACGAAAATTCTGACCAATGTGGACGAGCACAATTTATAACGATATCAAAGTAACCAGAGAAATCTGATGGGGCTTGGTTAAGCCTCCGAATAGAAGATAAGACACCGCGAGTCCTGCTGTATGTCGAAACTTCAAAGCCACATTCGACAAACAATTTAGTCACGTGGCTACCAATATACCCATTAGATCCTGCTATCAGTACTTTCATTCTTTCTTTAGCTCTCGATTACACAAAACACTTTGAACCAAAACTGCCAAGCGTTGGGAATTCGTCTTGAACGCTTGTTATTTATCACCGACGATACCAGACTTTTTCAGGTTTCCGATTTAATTGCCAGTCGACATAGTCTTGTGGTGGTCGATCTATATCGATTATATGTTCTATACCAAACGGGATTTCAACCCCAAACCCAAGATATACACTTTCCTCGTTAGGTTCGATGCAACAAGGTTGGAAATCCAGAATACCAATAAACTTATCGTCAACGATTTCAGATATAATTACGTACCCTCGCTCAGATTCAATCTGGACTCGACCCATTTCATCTTCACACTCAATTTCCAAGATTATTTTAGCTGCATCTCCAACTTTCAGCGCTCTCCGCTCGTTTAAGGAAGGAATCCAAAAGGTATCAGGATTGTCTCTATGACATTTTTCTCCATTCCTTAGGTGCCAAAAGTCGTCATTAAAGTTAGCTAGTTCCATAAATCCTCATGTGGTACATAACGACGCATTAAGGTGTTACCAACGCCACCTCCTACCACCTTAAACACTAAACGCAACACATAGTAAAAATGCCACGCGTTGCAAATCCATCTTGAGCAGTTTGTTATATCTAGTTTTTTATTTGGTTTGAAATTGAAGTGATACAGCGTTTTGCCGAATTACAAACGCCAGACAACTGAAAGAAACCATGAATCACACCCAAATAACGTTCGCAGTAAGCCTCAACGCCTTGTGAAAGCATCAATTTGTATAAGTGCTCACCCTCATCACGTAGCGGGTCAAACTCCGCGGTAATAATAGTTGTGATGGGCAGACCGCTGAAATCACTGTTTAAAAGGTTAAGCTCTGGTTCAACAATTTCTTTAGAGCTACAATTCGCGTATAACTCGAAACCAGAAAGAAGCATATTTGCCGTAATAATATAATCTGAACCATTTTCTCTGTAACTTTTCGAATTGCCTGTTGGATCCAGCATTGGGTAAATAAGAATTTGCTGACGTGGCAACCACTGGTCTAGCTTTTTCAATCTAAGCGTCGTAGCCAAAGCTAATTGTCCTCCGGCGCTATCGCCAATAAATACTAAGTGCTCTGAATCACCACCATACTTGTGCGCTTGCTCCTTAACACCAAGTACAGCTTGGTATACATCATCGTGTGCCGCTGGATAAGCATGTTCAGGTGCAAGCCTGTATTGAATGCAAATAACTATCGAGTTGGATAGAAGAGCAATTTGTCTTAGCTGAGCATCATGTGTCTCAAAGCCACCACTGATGAAACAACCTCCATGAAAATAGACTGTTATAGGTAAGTTCACTTCATCTGTAGGCTTGTAAATCTTAACCGGAATACTATTAATTACATCTAAGTATTCGCTTTCAATTTTAGGACTTTCACCAGCTAGTACAGTGCTACCAATATAGCCAGCCCGGCGATCAGCGACTGTTTGTGCTGAAGGGCAAGGTTTACCATTAGATTCAAATTCTTCGACTAGCTCTCTGATGCCAGCTTCTAGGTACTTGGTCATTTTATAACTCTATACGCTTGTATGGATAATAAGCACTCCAATCGGGTAAGGTGAGACCCAGACTTTAGCTGCAACTAAAGTTCTTCTATCTGGTAGTTCGATTAAACGATGGCTCCTCTATTGAGAGACCGGTAACAAGTACGAACGTCAGATAGAACTCCAAGCACCACACTCGAATAGGCCTTCACCTTGTGGGCCTTCAATCTCGTACTGCATATCCGCAGAGCCGGAAACTTCATACCCTCGAATAATTCCTTGGATTAAATCAATGTCGTAAGGCGTACCAATATTTGCGAGAAACTTATCCGAACCCTCTAGAGTACGAAGTGCTAACTTAGTTGAACCAGACTCTTCAAATGAGCTATTCATGCTGATAGTTAAGATGACCGCAAAGAGAACACCACAAGTCAACATTATCGCAGCTGCAACAGACCACTTTCTTTGAGAATTTTTAAACTCTTCAACACTACTCCACTGGTTATGCTTCCAAGCCCACTCATTGCCTTTGAAGCCAAGAATAAATGGCATCACAATGTTGACGAACGGTACCAAAACTAACAAAGCGCGATAGGTACGAAAGCGAATACTCCATATCCAATTGAACTCAAATGCCCCCCAATTCCAACCTTTAATCTGTTCAGGGATTTCTTTACTATTTTCCATATATTCCACTAATTCTATTCGGGTACATAGACATAATGACCCCCACGAGGTGCTAGCCTCCAAAATCGTGGGTTAGCTTAAAGCCAGAGCCATAATTAGTGCGTCAAACAACTAAATTTGGAGGCTAGCATGAGTAAAGATAGCATAATTTTCATTGGCTTAGATACGCATAAGTCATTTATTC